>NZ_BCSQ01000124.1 GCF_001570945.1 Janibacter anophelis NBRC 107843 | reverse complement strand
GGCCTCGTCCCGCACCCGCGGGCCGGCGGCCCCGGCGAGGGTGAGCGCGGAACCGTGCTCCGACTCTCCATCCCCGCTCGTGTGGCTCGAGTGCTGGCCCTCGCTGGGCAGGAGCGCGCCCTCGCTCATCACCAACGCGACCTCGACCGGTTGCACCTGCCCCTCGGCCCGGCCCGAGAGGCGTTCCAGGGCGGTATCGGCCAGCCACGCCCCACGACCCCGCTCGTCCGCGGCGCGGGCAGCGTCGACGTCCGGGTCACCCGTGGCCACGTGCCGGGCCTGCTCGGCCGCGCGCAACGCGGCGAAGGCTCCGACGACCTCGACCACCGGACCGAGCACGCTCAACCACGCCATGCCCTCCGGCGCCGGCCGCACCGACACGTTGCGGGACGCGACCGCCCGCGCCCGCCGGCGGACCAAGGCTTCTTGGTCCAGGTCCACCGTGGCCCGGTGCGCCGCCCCCGCCAACGCCCGATCGCCCGACGTGGTCAGGCAGTCGGCGAGGCGCCGGTCGGCCTCCATCCGGTCCTCATGCGAAAGGCACGCA
>NZ_BCSQ01000123.1 GCF_001570945.1 Janibacter anophelis NBRC 107843 | reverse complement strand
GGGGGGGGGGGGGGGGGGGTCTTCGATGCTGTGGCTGCTGGCCTCCGGCACACCGATGACGTGAAGACCCCGCACGTGCCGAACACGCCGAAGGATCACGCGGTGGCCGCGCCCACGTCCACTACCAGGACCAGGTCAGCGACCGCGCTACACCACTATCGGGGACTTAACTCCGTTCTTCGGCGATCTCTCTGTATCGGCGCAAGGGCACCCTGCCCACAGCCGACGGCCTCGAGGGCAGCCGTGCGTGGTGGTGGGTGGCCACCATCGAAGCGTGGGGGGCCGCACGCGAGCTGCACTGGTGCCGCGAGTGCGCGCACGCCTTCGTCGCCGTGTCAGGGCTGAAGGAGCACAGCACCCGCATCCACGGGTGCTGACGGTCCGTCGTGTGGCCCTCGGCGGTCCGGCTCAGCTGAAGTGTTCCTTGAGACGTTTCGTGTCATCGGGAGCCCCCACGTCTGAAGCGTCGAGTTCGCCCGCGGCGGACTTGCCGTACACGTAGATCCCGACGTTGCCTTGCGTGGGGACCCCAGCGATCGCGCGCAGGCAGTTCTCGTACACGGTGCGCGCTTCGTTCGGGTCGTCGGGCAGGCCGATCTCGCCATCGAGCCACCACCCTGAGGTACCTCCGTTGGTCTCGACCGTGATG
>NZ_BCSQ01000122.1 GCF_001570945.1 Janibacter anophelis NBRC 107843 | reverse complement strand
CTGTGCAGTTGTTGCAGGTGGAGCAGTCGGGTACGGCGTCGATGGGGGTGCTGATGGAGGCGTGGGCCGGGCCTGACAGGAAGGTTTCGCTGGGGACTGGCAGTCATCGGGGCCTCTGTTGACGGCGGCTGCGGAGCGGCTGTCGACGTTGGCGCGGTTGTTGCTGGAGCAGGCCGAGCAGCAGGACCGCGCCTCGGGGGGCAGCGGTCAGGGTGCTTCGGGTGGCGCCGGTGGGCCTGCCGGCCGCAGCACGGCGGGCGGCCCGGACGTGGTGGATGCCGTGCGTAACGCCTTGTCGGGCACCGGGCCGCGGGGCGGGTGGGCACCGAACCTGTCCGCGGTGTCGCGTCCTCGCGGGACCGGCCCGGGTGACCTGACCTGGTGGGCGGTGGACGAGGCGACGGACTGGGCCAGCGACGTCTAAGTCGATCACATCCGAGCCAATCCGTTCTCGTCGGACCCCATGGTCGAGAAGGGCTTGAAGGAGAGCAGCGACGGGGTCCGTGACCTGCAGACGGAGTACCTGAAGAAGAAGACCGACCCGTCGCCGGTGGACGGGCCGAGTTTCCTCCTTGGCATCGTGGCCGACGAGTTGGACATGTACAGCAAGATCCTGCATGACCCCAAGGGCTGGTGGGACAACGACGTGTCGACCCCGGACAAGGTCGGGCTCGGGCTCTCGGCCGTTCCGGGTCTGGGGTTGCTGGGCAAGGCCGGGCGTGTCAGATGGTCTGTGTAAGCGGGGGGG
>NZ_BCSQ01000121.1 GCF_001570945.1 Janibacter anophelis NBRC 107843 | reverse complement strand
GTACCGCTCCCGCGACACCGTCCGCTTGGGTGGGGACTCAGACGGTCCATCAGCGGGACGGTCCTGTGTCGGCCATTTCGCCGGAGTGGGCGTGGGCGTAGGAGTAGGAGCGGGCTTGGGGCCCTTGCAGTCGCCGGCAGCGATCTTCAGATTGTTGCGGGACAAGCTCTTGGACGTCCCGCCCGGGCACTGTGCCGCCGTGTGCTCAACAGCCATGGCGGGAGCGGCGACCGCTACCGTCAGCGCTGCGATGACGACACCGGTCACGGTGCGCACGGGGAGGCCCTAGCGTCTTCGGGTGACAGGATCTGTGAGTCATCGATCTGCCACGACTGCCCATCGTCTGGCGTCGTGTACCTGTCCAGGGAGACGCCGGTGCGAGGCCCCTTCGGCAACGGCTTGTCCTCGTCCTGCGGGTCTCTGGAGACGTCTTCGCCGTCGATGTACGCCCGCACTGTCGAGACATTGCAGTTGTACACCGTCACGTACCAACCACCTGGCGCGTCAGGGTCGGACTTCGCCAAGTGGAGATCTTCGGTCGTGGTCGTTCCCTTCTGCACCACGCCGAGGTCCTTGAGTTCACCGACGTCGGAGTTGTACGTCTTGCGGTACGCGTCCGTCACCCATTCCGCGTCCTTGGGGATCGTCGCATTGGGATCGAGCGCACGAAACGCCTTGTCCGTCTTGCGAACCGCACTCATGATGTGGGCCTCGTCATAGGTCTGCTCCGACGAAGCGCTCGACGACGTGCTGCTCGTAGTGGTGCCGGTGCCC
>NZ_BCSQ01000120.1 GCF_001570945.1 Janibacter anophelis NBRC 107843 | reverse complement strand
TTCCCGGCACCCAGCCGTGGTCGCCGGGATGGTCGGACAACCCGCTGGACAGCCTCGGCAACCTCGGCAGCATCAACGGTGACTCAACCGCCTCCACCGAGGCCGTCCGGGACGCGATGGACAAGGCTGGCATCCCGCCGGGATCGCCCGTGATGATGGCCAGCCACTCGCAGGGCGGAATGATCAGCCAGGCCCTCTTGTCGGACCCCACCTTCACGGAGCGGTTCAACGTCACGCACTCCGTCACCTACGGTTCTCCCGTGGACGCGATCCCGGATACGTCAGACGCACGGCAGTTGCATCTGCAGCACCGAGGGGACGTCGTACCGCGCGTCGACCTGGGCAACGCCCCGCGCGTGAGCCGGTTGGACGACGACGCCACTGTCGTGACTCTCGACAACCCGCAAACCGCTTGGGCGTACGACCCCACATGGAACGACCAGCCGGGCATCCAACTACCCAGCGGCCCCTTCCCAAAGGACGTCCTCGAAGCACACAGCCACAAGAACTACGCAAACTCCGTCGCCGCGTCCGACGACCCGCGGATCACGGCGTTCGAGAATGACCTGGACAACTTCATCGTCCCCGCTGGCGACGAGTCGAAGGTCACCGCTGTTGATGTCGAGATCCGCCGAAGGAAGTAACCACCCCATGACCACGATCACCCGACGCGCCGCCCTCCTTGGCGCCGTCAGCGTCGCGGCCCTCGGCCTGACCGCGTGCATCAGCGCCCCACCCATGGACGAGAAGGAAGTCAACGACGCCGTCTCCCAAGTCGAAGGCGTGACCTCGGTCGA
>NZ_BCSQ01000119.1 GCF_001570945.1 Janibacter anophelis NBRC 107843 | reverse complement strand
GGCGATGTCGCGCAGCATCGCGAGGTAGCGGGGCTCGAAGACCTGCAGCGGCAGCGGGTTGCCGGGCAGGAGCACCGTGCCCAGGGGAAACATCGGCAGGACGTCCACCCGACCAACATGGCACAGCCCAAGCAGCAGCCCTAGGGCCACGTGAGCCCTACTTCTGCCCCGCCCCCGTCGACGGCACGAGGAACCCGCGCAACGCCGTCGTCAGCACCGGCGAGACGAGGAAGACCATCGCCCCGACGATGAGCACGACGTTGATCGCGGTCGCGAGGAGGAAGGGCAGACCGAGGTCCTCCCAGATCGGGGCGACGAGCCACAGGACGATCGAGGCGAGCGGCCAGATGCCGAGCCACGTGACGACGGCCGTCTTCCACCGCGGCACCTTCGTCCCGCTCGGCACGTCCGGACCGAGGAACCACTCGTCGATCGCGCTGAGCCGCCGGTGCTGGGGCTCGTCCTCGGCGTGCGGACGCATCCGGGCGAGGATCTCCCTTCGCTCGGCGGAGCCGTCCCAGCGGGCCAGGTCCTCCTCCGAGGCGAAGTGCACGACGACCTGGTGCTGGCCGCCCTCGGTCTCCGGTGGGATGAGTTCCGCACCGAGGAAGCCGTGGTGCCGGCGCATCAGGCCGAACATCTCCCGGACGAGCTCCTCGTACTGCTCGGCGTGCCCGGGCAGGGCCCGGCGCCGCGCGATGCGGGTGATGGCCGACTGGCTCGCGGTGTCTGTCACGGGCGACCGCCCTCCTCCGTCGGGCGCGGCCACTGCCGCGTCGATCGTCCGAGCCAACCACCGTCCGGGGCGGTCCGGGCGGGGCGTTCGGGGGCGAGGAACG
>NZ_BCSQ01000118.1 GCF_001570945.1 Janibacter anophelis NBRC 107843 | reverse complement strand
CGACGTCCCGCCGAGGCGGCACAGCTCCCTTTGGCGGCATCTATCCCCACACGACGAAGGTCACGCCGAGGACGATGCCCACCACCGCGAGCAGCCCGATCGTCGTCCCCCAGAACGCGAGCATCGGGTGCGCCAGCTGCCACGGCAGGAGGCGCGGCCACCGCGGCACGATCTCGGCCGGACCGGCCTCGTCGAGCACGGTGCGGCGGCGGCCCGACGTGGTGAGGACCTTGAGGGTCTGCGGCGTCCACTTCTCGGTCGTGGTGCGCCACAGCGGCTCGCCGGCGTCATCGAGCAGGGCCAGGTAACCCTGCGGGATCCCCATGACGTGCAACTGCTTGACGTGGACCGCCTCCGCGATCCGGTCACGCCGGATCACGGTGGTGCGCAAGGCTCCTCGCGCCCGGACCTCGGTCCGCGTCACCGTCACCCGAGCCCGGGAGACGAGGAGGACGAACCCGGAGAAGGCCACGATCATGATCACCGTGATGACGAGTGCCTCGACGTAGCTCACGTCCCGCAGGGACGGCACGATCAGTCCGGCCACGGCGAAGTAGCCACACAGCTCGGCGATGATGCGCCATTTGCCCTTGCCGTTGCCGAAGACCCGCAGCTCCTCGTGGATGACCTCGTCATGCATGACCCGCATTGTGGCCGACGGGCTCAGCAGGCGATCGGCTTCCACCAGTAGACGCCGTTGATCTTCCCGCCCGGGTAGCCCTGCCGGCAGCCGGTGTAGCCCGGGGTCAGCGCGTCGTTGGTCCAGCCGGGTCCGGGCGCGACCGGGGCGACCGGCGGCTTCGGCGCGGGCTTGGGAGCCGGGGCCGGGGCGGGCGCGGGCGCTGGGGCCGGGGCTGGCGCGGGCGCTGGGGCCGGGGCT
>NZ_BCSQ01000117.1 GCF_001570945.1 Janibacter anophelis NBRC 107843 | reverse complement strand
CCCGACCTCCGGCGCACCCATCGTGATCTGGTCGATGGCGTACTCACGCACCTCGGCAACCGTCACCGCAGGAGCCCCAGCCGCAGCAGGCTCCCCCGGCTCAGGCGCGACCTCCGGCAACGCGGCAACACACTCGATCGACAACGCATCACGATTGGGACCACGCAAACAGTTCTCGAGCATCTCGTTGTACCGCTCGCGCGTCACCGTCCACCTTGACGGGGCTTTGGATTGTCAACCAGCGGGACGGTCCACTACCGGACGCGTGCGCGGCGTCTCAGTTGGTGCGGTGGAAGTCGTTGCCGTTGGTTCCGGGCAATCCTCGGCCTCGACCACGAAATCCTCGTGGTCTTCCGTCACCGAGGTTCCGCATCCGCTCGCGACCTGCGTCGCTCCAGTCGCCGCAACGGCGGGAACCACCAACAGTGCCGTCGCGATGGTCGTGATCGTCAGTTGGCGCATGGTGATTCCGCCACTTCCTTGCCCGTCAGACGCTTCGCGTTGTCCAGGAGCCACGACGCACCGTCGTCCGGGGTGCTGTAACGGTCGAGGAATACGTTGTCTCGAGGCCCCTTTGGGAGCAACTTGTCAGGGTTGCTCGGGTCCAACGTCACGTCCTTACCGTTGAGGTACGCCCGCACTGTGGTGCTGCTGCAGTTGTACACCGACACGTACCAGCCACCGGGTGCATCCGGCTCAGACTTCGCCAGGTGAAGTGAGTCGGTCGTCACCTTCCCCTTCAGCACAACCCCCTTCTCCTTGTACTCAGTTCTGTTGTCGTTGTACGACTTGCGAAAGGCGTCAGTCGCCCAATCAACGTCCTCGGCGATCATCGCGTTCGGATCAAGCCCGTGGAATTCAGTGTTCGCCTTCTTGACCTCACCCATGATGTGGGCCTCGTCGTAGGTCGGCTCCGACGTCGTGCTCGACGCGCTGCTGCTCGAGGCACTCGTGGTGGTGTCGGTGCCTTCGCTCTCGCCGCCGCAGCCAGCCAATGCCACCAGGG
>NZ_BCSQ01000116.1 GCF_001570945.1 Janibacter anophelis NBRC 107843 | reverse complement strand
TTGGAGAAGTTGCCCCTTGTGTCTTCTGCCCGGTTGGGTGGTTGGTGTGGGGTGTGCGTGTGAATCTTGAGAACTCAACAGCGTGTCAAAAATCGATGCCAATACCTCGTTCTTGGCTGATTGTGGTCTTCATCGTTGTGGTGGGGGCTGTGGTTGGTTGGGAGTGAATTTTTTCCTTTGGTTGACAATGAATCAAACAGCGATTGCGCTGGTTGTTCTTGCTCAGTCATGGTTCAGCCCTTTGTTGGGTTATTGATTGGCTCTGGCATGTCGCCCCGTGTGGGTGGTGTGTTGGGGTTGTGATCATCAACGGAGAGTTTGATCCTGGCTCAGGACGAACGCTGGCGGCGTGCTTAACACATGCAAGTCGAACGGTGAAGCTCAAGCTTGCTTGGGTGGATCAGTGGCGAACGGGTGAGTAACACGTGAGCAACCTGCCCCGGACTCTGGAATAAGCGCTGGAAACGGCGTCTAATACTGGATATGACACCAATCCGCATGGGTATGGTGTGGAAAGTTTTTCGGTCTGGGATGGGCTCGCGGCCTATCAGCTTGTTGGTGAGGTAATGGCTCACCAAGGCGACGACGGGTAGCCGGCCTGAGAGGGCGACCGGCCACACTGGGACTGAGACACGGCCCAGACTCCTACGGGAGGCAGCAGTGGGGAATATTGCACAATGGGCGAAAGCCTGATGCAGCGACGCCGCGTGAGGGATGACGGCCTTCGGGTTGTAAACCTCTTTCAGCAGGGAAGAAGCGAAAGTGACGGTACCTGCAGAAGAAGCACCGGCTAACTACGTGCCAGCAGCCGCGGTAATACGTAGGGTGCGAGCGTTGTCCGGAATTATTGGGCGTAAAGAGCTTGTAGGCGGTTTGTCGCGTCTGCTGTGAAAATCCGGGGCTCAACCCCGGACTTGCAGTGGGTACGGGCAGACTAGAGTGTGGTAGGGGAGACTGGAATTCCTGGTGTAGCGGTGAAATGCGCAGATATCAGGAGGAACACCGATGGCGAAGGCAGGTCTCTGGGCCACTACTGACGCTGAGAAGCGAAAGCA
>NZ_BCSQ01000115.1 GCF_001570945.1 Janibacter anophelis NBRC 107843 | reverse complement strand
CAACGGCGAGGGCGAAGGCACCGACACCACCACGACGAGCTCCTCGAGCAGCAGCTCGTCGAGCACGACACCGAGCTCGTCGGCGTCCTCGACCACGGAGAGCAACCCTGACGGCGCCACGGCCATCGAGGTCGTCAAAAACTTCGAGAAGACGACGAACGACCTGCGGTTGGATCCGATGAAGGAAACCGGGGCACTGGGGGCGTATGCCACCGGTCAGGCATACAAGCAACGTACGTTCACCATTCGGCAGAGTCGCGAGGCCGGTGAAAGCCACCGGGGTCGCATCACGGTGGTCGAGGCGACAGCCTCTCGCCAGTCGGCCACCAGTCAGGAGGTGGTCGCGTGCACGGACGTGTCTGCGCGAAGGAGTGTGGACAAGAACGGAGAAGCGCTGCCGTCCCCCTTTGATCGTCTCGAGCGTGTTTACACCGTGGAGAAGAGCGACGGGGCCCAGCAAGACGGGAAGTGGCGGGTCACGGCCGAGGAGGCGACGTCCGAATGCTAGGAAGTCGCTGGGCAGCAGTACTGATCGGGCTAGCACTACCCATGGTGTCCGGTCCCGCTCAAGGTGACCCGGTCTCACCGACATCGAGTCGGACCGCAGCGACGCCGAGTGATAAGCCCGTGGGGTGTACTGACGGGAAGGTGATGAACGACGCGGGCAACTGCGTGGTGAAGGTCTCAGTCGAGGAGGACACCCAGACTGAAATGACGGGCCAAGGGAAAGACGGGGTGGCTAGCTCGAACGGTTCCAACGGGCGGGCAGGTGGTGCACCCGTGTCCGCAGGGAACTCGAAGAAGCCGGTGTGTCGTGACCAGGGGAAGGTCGTCATCCCGTGCGTGAAGGACGGCGCCTGGTGGTCAGCGTCGAACGCCTGCTATGTCGCGGCGGTGGACCCGCCGCCGGCGAAGTCGGACCCTGTGTGGGAGGGCAACGAGGGTGGGGCGATCTACTCGTGCGCCGGGCCGGTCGGCGGTGGCGGGTCGGTCTCGGACCTGGCCGGTGACGTGCGGGTGGTCGGACCGCAGGGGTTGTTCTGGTCGGCGACACCACCCGGCGGTGGACCGCCCAGCGCGGCGAATCTGCCGAACGCGCGGACCTTGGCTGACCAGGCGATCGCCCGGATGAGGATGCGGGCACCGAAGATCGGGATCGCGCCTGATGACGCTCCGGGCTCGGTCGGCCTGGTGGGGATGCCGGTGTGGAT
>NZ_BCSQ01000114.1 GCF_001570945.1 Janibacter anophelis NBRC 107843 | reverse complement strand
GGCTCATCACAAACCAGGGTGTAGCTGAGGTCTGAAGCCGCCGGTTTCGAGGAGGGATCGGGCGATATAGTGGGCGAGGTTGCGGAAGCCGAGGGCCGGCCCGCGTAGGTGCTCGAGGCGACCATTGATCGCCTCCGTTGGTCCGTTGCTGGTGCCAGGCCGGTCGAAGTAGGCCAGCACGTCGGCGGACCGCTTGGTCAGGGTGCGGCCAAGGGTGGTGATCTCGGTCAAGGCCTTGGGCACACCGGTACTGATCGAATCGATGAGGGTGGTCATGAGCTTCTTGCCGGTGGCACGGTCGCGGTGCCGGTACGCCGCGATCATCCGCTGGTAGATGCCCCAGGTGCACTCAACTTCCACGTGCTCCTCGACCGCGAACAACGCGGTGAGGCGGTCCTGCTGCCGGTCGGTGAGCAGGTCCGCTCCGGTATGCAGCGTGCGCCGCGCACGGTACAAAGGGTCACCGGCCCGACCCCGGTGGCCGTGCAGCTCGTGCTGGACCCGGCGCCGGCACTTGTCCAGGGCGTCACCGGCTAACCGGACGACATGAAACGGGTTCATCACCGTGGTCGCGTCCGGGAGTTCTTCGGTAGCAGCAGTTTTGAAGCCGGTGAACCCATCCATCGCGACGACCTGCACCGTCTCACGCCACGCTGGGTCACGGTCGGCGAGCCAAGTCTTGAACACGGCCTTGGATCGGCCGGGAACCATGTCTAACAACCGTGCTGGCCCGGTGCCGTCCTGGATCGGGGTCAGATCGATGATCACCGTGACGTACTTGTCGCCGTGCCGAGAGTGGCGCCACACGTGTTCATCGACCCCGATCGCGGTGACACCTTCGAACCGGGCCGGGTCGTTGATCAACACCCGGTACCCCTCGGCGAGGACCGCGTCATTCGCGGTGTTCCAGGCAACGCCGAGTCCTTCAGCGACCCGGGCGACGGTCAGGTGCTGACACACGATCGCGGCAAGTGCCCACGCCATCGCACGCCGCGACAAGGTGGCTCGCGGTTCGGCCGCGAGGCTGGTGTCTTGGCGCCACACATGCCCACACTCGGTGCACCGGTACCGCCGTACCGTGACCAGCAGTGTCGTTGGTCGCCACCCGAACGGTTCGTGGGCCAACCGGCGGACCACACTGCCCCGCGGGGTCCCTTCGCAGCCGCACCGGTGACACCACCGGTCATCCTCAACGACCCGGCACGTCAGCACCGCCCGGCCTGGTTCAAGACGTTGACCCGTCGCGAGGAGACCAAGCTCATCCAGGCGGCAGAACGTAGTCAGGTCAGGGGTCGTGAAGGTAGCGTTGTGCACGTCGAGGTCTTCCAGATGGGCAGTGTCAGAACTTCCATCA
>NZ_BCSQ01000113.1 GCF_001570945.1 Janibacter anophelis NBRC 107843 | reverse complement strand
GACGTCGACGAACTGAGCCTTGGGAGCGCAGAGGGCAAGGAATGGCCGTGAAGCAACGGGTCAGCGTCCACAAGCACGGGGAGCGGTACTTCGTCGGAGTGGACACCTTTTTCGCATCGCACCCCGGCTCGACGAGCACCAACATTTCCGAGGTGGTCAGTGCGCCCACGGATGAGGAGCTGGGTGGCACGGTGCTCAGCCTCCTGAACCAGTCGGGAGTCCTGGACCTGGCGCTGGTGGCCAAGGGGGAGGATGGTCGCTCACACGTTGCAGCAGCCCTGGAGCTGCCCTCGGACAGTGCGCTGTTGCGCGAGACGGTCTTGGTCAGCGTCACGCGCAAGGGTAGGCGCTTGTTGATCGGGGCGATGCCGTCCGAGGGCGCTGGCGGAGGCTTTGGGGGAGACCTCGAGACGGTCGTGATCGGTGACGACGTTCCCGTCGAGACCGTGGGGAGTGCGGTGCGCGAGGCCGCGGATCGCGCTGAAGAGGCAAGTGCGGGAGTGCTGCGCCCAGCGGGGTCGTGGCGTGGCGAGCAGCAGAACTCCGTCGTCTTCCCCTCCGGCGGGGTCGTCACGCTTCGCCGTGTAGCGAATCAGTGGTCGGTGACTGCACGTATCGGCGCGCGAGGTGGTGGTCAGTCTGGTCTGGCCTCCTCGACAGTTGAGCGGGTACCCGGTGAGGCACCGTTTGACACTCTGGGCAAGGTCGTGGTGGATGTGCTTGCTCGCGCCGGGGACAGCGACCTCCAGACTGGTGAGGAGGACCCCACCGCTGGCGACTGCCAGGTGCTGATCGAGGCGGGTGATCACGGCCTGACGATGTATCCGCAGATGATCAGCCCTGACACCGGCGTGTGGGTGGTCCCGGCACACCAAAGTGGGCGCATCGTGCCGCGCGCGGCGTCGTTGTCCGATATCGGGCAAGCGGTGTCCTTGACCGCTGACGACGAGGTTGCCTGGTGAACAGCAGCCACCCGGGATTGCCCGTGCCAGGTGTTGAGGCGCGCATGACGGGACATGTCCGGCGGATACATGCATCGCCTATGGCCTCCGTCCACGAATCCCCCTGAGCAAGACGAAGCGGCAGACGAATGTGTATCGGCACGGAGACGCGTTCTTCGTGGGGGCGATGGCCTTCTTCGCTGATCATCCCGGCGCGACGACCAGCCGGATCCATGCTGTGGCCGGTGACGTGGCTGCGCCCCCGACCGATGAGGAGTTGGGGGCGACGGTGATGGACATGCTCCGGCGCTCTGGTGTGCTCGATGCGTCCTTGATCGATCAAGGTTCGCCCACCGGGTCCGTGATGGCCAGAACGCTTGGATTGCCGTCGCATTCGGGCCTGGAGGCTGAGTGCGTCAACGTCACCGTCTCGCTGCCGAGAGACCGCCTGCTGGTGAGAGCTCGTCGATCGCAGGGGCCGGGCGGAGGGTTCGTCGGAAGTGGCCTCCCCGCGCGGGAACTGGACCCTGACAGCCCTGCAGCCGTCGTGGGTGCAGCTGTGCGTGAGGCAACCATGGAGGCGTTGACTGTCAGCGCGTCGGTGCTCAGACCGGCGGGCTCCTGGAAGGGCGCACACCCAGGAGGCCCGTCGATCCCAGGTGGCGGTGTCGTCACGGTCCGTCGTGCACCAGAGGGCTGGAC
>NZ_BCSQ01000112.1 GCF_001570945.1 Janibacter anophelis NBRC 107843 | reverse complement strand
GGTGGTCGTCCGCGTCGAGCCGGTCAGGCCCATGGCCGAGCCGGTGCGGGGGCCGACGACGCCGTCCGCGGTCAGGCCGTGGCTGCGCTGCCAGCGGACGACGCCGGCGCGGGTGCCGGAGCCGAAGACGCCGTCGACGGAGACGCCGACCTTGCGCTGGACCTGCTTGACGACGTCGCCGCGGGAGCCGACGCGCACGAGGCCGGTGAAGTTGGTGGTGCGCGTGGAGGTGCGCGACGAACGCGCGGCGGTGGCGCTGCCCGACCGCAGGCGCATCTTGGTGCCGGTGCGGGGACCGACGATGCCGTCGGCCGACAGGCCGTGGCTGCGCTGCCAGCGGACGACGCCGGCGCGAGTGGCGGGGCCGAAGACGCCGTCGACGGAGACGCCGACCTTGCGCTGGATCTGCTTGACGAGGTCACCGCGGGCGCCCTGCTTGACCAGGCCGGAGAAGGTGGCGGTCGACTCGGTCGAGGACGTGGACGGGGCAGCGGTCGCGCTCTGGGCGCCGATGGTGGCGGTTCCGAGGCCGAGGGCCGCGGCGGCGACCACCGTGGCGCTGGCGCGCTTGCCGACCTGCGAGGACTGGCTCGGAGCGCGGTGGCGCCCGGCGTAGAACATCGACATGGGTCTCTCCTACGCCTACGGAGTTAGCTGTCGGGTTGGAGTGGAGATCACTCCGCCCAGTGGTCCGAGGGACCACGAGGACTTCACCCCGAGGCCGGGAGGCCGTGGATCGGTGGTTCCCCCGCTCCTGCCATGGCGATTTCAGGGAGCCAATCGGGTTGGCAGGACTCGGCGACCCGGTGGCGACCCCTCGTGTGTGGGGTCGCGAGAAGCGTAAGGCATTGGGACACGAAATGGTAACGGGGGTGTGGAGAAAGTTTCTCGATCAGTCGGTGCCGTGGACGGCACGGTGCAGCTCGGCCATTTCCTCGTCCATCCGGGCCGCTGTGACCGCGGCGTCGGTGATCCGCTGGCGCAGGTGGGGCGGGACGTCCCCTTCGTACTTGTAGAAGATCTTGTGCTCCGTGCTCGCCCAGAAGTCCATCGCGACCGTGCGGAACTGCACCTCCACCGGCACCTGCACCGGACCCGAGGAGAGGAAGACCGGGATCTCGAGGATGACGTGCAGCGAGCGGTAGCCATTGGGCTTGGGGTTGGCGATGTAGTCCTTGACCACCCGCACGGTGATGTCGGCCTGCGCGGTGAGCGAGTCGACGAGCCGGTAGACGTCGGCGACGAAGGAGCAGATGACCCGCACCCCGGCGATGTCGGTGATGTGCTCGCGCAGGGCCTCGATCTCGAGCTCGACGCCCTGGCGGCCCGCCTTCTCGATGATGCTCTCGGGGCTCTTGACCCGGGTCGAGATGTGCTCGATCGGGTTGTCGAGGTGCAGCTCGGCGAACTCCTCGCGCAGGATCTCCAGCCGGGTCGCGACCTGCTCCATGCCGAAGCGGTAGCCGAGCATCATCCGGGTGAAGTCCTCGCGGATCTGGGCGAATCGGCGCACGTCCTCGGCGGGGAGCTCCGGCATGCCGCTCATGTCATCTCCGCGAGGTCGGTGTCTGGTGGGGACAGCCTAGACAGCGGACCTGTGGGCGAAGGGGTGGGGAGGGCGACGGCGGGCCCCCACCTCGGGAGGTG
>NZ_BCSQ01000111.1 GCF_001570945.1 Janibacter anophelis NBRC 107843 | reverse complement strand
CGTTCTATGTTGCCAGCACGTGATGGTGGGGACTCATGGAAGACTGCCGGGGTCAACTCGGAGGAAGGTGGGGATGACGTCAAATCATCATGCCCCTTATGTCTTGGGCTTCACGCATGCTACAATGGCCGGTACAAAGGGCTGCGAAACCGTAAGGTGGAGCGAATCCCAAAAAACCGGTCTCAGTTCGGATTGGGGTCTGCAACTCGACCCCATGAAGTCGGAGTCGCTAGTAATCGCAGATCAGCAACGCTGCGGTGAATACGTTCCCGGGCCTTGTACACACCGCCCGTCAAGTCACGAAAGTCGGTAACACCCGAAGCCGGTGGCCCAACCCTTGTGGGGGGAGCCGTCGAAGGTGGGACTGGCGATTGGGACTAAGTCGTAACAAGGTAGCCGTACCGGAAGGTGCGGCTGGATCACCTCCTTTCTAAGGAGCACTGGCCACTTCGTGTGGTCCAGAACCTGGTCTGTCCCCGAATGTGGGACGGCAGGTGCTCGGGTGGAACATCGATTATTTGACGCGTGGTTCTCTCCTGGTGGTGAGTACCTGCTGGCCTTCGTGGTTGGTGGTGGAAAGTTGTGATGGTGGGGGTTGCGTGTCTGACACGTTGTTGGGTCCTGAGGGTTCACCCGCGCGAGCGAGTGGATCTGATGCGGGCCCTGCCCGGTCATGAACTATCGCCACACGTTGTGTGGGGTGGGCGTGACGGTGTGGGTGGGGTTGCCGGTCGTATGTTGAGAACTACACAGTGGACGCGAGCATCTTTGTGGCTCAAGTTTTTAAGGGCGCACGGTGGATGCCTTGGCACCAGGAACCGAAGAAGGACGTAGGAATCTGCGATAAGCCTCGGGGAGTCGATAACCAGACTGTGATCCGAGGATTTCCGAATGGGGAAACCCGGCTGGAGGCAAGTCCAGTCACTCCCGGCTGAATATATAGGCCGGGTAGAGGGAACGCGGGGAAGTGAAACATCTCAGTACCCGCAGGAAGAGAAAACAACAGTGATTCCGTGAGTAGTGGCGAGCGAAAGCGGATGAGGCCAAACCGAGTGTGTGTGATAGCTGTCAGGCGTTGCATGTTCGGGGTTGTGGGAGATGGTGTCCCGGGACTGACATTCCGGGCCGGAGTAAAAAATCTGCGTCATAGTCGAAGGGTCTTGAATGGCCCGGCACAGAGGGTGGGACCCCCGTAGACGAAATGGTGTGGACTTCGGATCTGTTTTCCCAAGTAGCACGGGGCTCGAGAAATCCCGTGTGAATCTGGCGGGACCACCCGTTAAGCCTAAATATTCCCTGGTGACCGATAGCGGACAAGTACCGTGAGGGAAAGGTGAAAAGTACCCCGGGAGGGGAGTGAAATAGATCCTGAAACCGTGCGCTTACAATCCGTCGGAGCCTCCTTTGTGGGGTGACGGCGTGCCTTTTGAAGAATGAGCCTGCGAGTTAGTGCTCAGTGGCAAGGTTAACCCGTGTGGGGAAGCCGTAGCGAAAGCGAGTCCGAACAGGGCGATTGAGTCGCTGGGTCTAGACCCGAAGCGGAGTGATCTACCCATGGCCAGGTTGAAGCGACGGTAAGACGTCGTGGAGGACCGAACCCACTTAGGTTGAAAACTGAGGGGATGAGCTGTGGGTAGGGGTGAAAGGCCAATCAAACTCCGTGATAGCTGGTTCTCCCCGAAATGCATTTAGGTGCAGCGTCACGTGTTTCTTACCGGAGGTAGAGCTACTGGATAGCCGATGGGCCTCACCAGGTTACTGACGTTAGCCAAACTCCGAATGCCGGTAAGTGAGAGCGTGGCAGTGAGACTGCGGGGGATAAGCTCCGTAGTCGAGAGGGAAACAGCCCAGATCACCAGCTAAGGTCCCTAAGCGTGTGC
>NZ_BCSQ01000110.1 GCF_001570945.1 Janibacter anophelis NBRC 107843 | reverse complement strand
GTCCACACCGGCATCCCCACCAGGCCGACCGAGCCCGGAGCGTCGTCGGGTGCGATCCCGATCTTCGGGGCGCGCATCTTCATCCGGGCGATTGCCTGGTCAGCCAGGGTCCGCGCGTTCGGCAGGTTCGCCGCGGCTGGCGGTCCACCGTCGGGGGGTGTCGCGGACCAGAACAATTGGTTTCTCATCGCTCCATCGCCGGGACCACCGATAGTCATCCCGCCCGCGCTGTCGATCAGGCACGAGTAGATCGCGCCCTTGGTGTTCCCCTGCCACACGGGGTCTGACGGCGGGGGCGGGGAAGCAACTGCACTGACGTAGCACTGGGCCGACGACGACCACCACCGACCCGTGTTTTTCTCAATGTAGGGGATGACCTTCCCCTCGTCGCGGCACTCTCGTTTCGTCGAGGTGACTTCCGAGGTCCTACCACCTGTGGTGTTTGCGCCCGTGTTCTGCGACGACTGCTTCTTTTTGTCCTGGTCGTCCGACGAAGCGACTTTGACCTTGCAGTTTCCGAACTCGTCCTTCACGGCGCAGCCCACGGGGTCGGCTTGCTTCTGAGCCGACTGCAGATCGCTCGCCGAACTCGGCAGGGTCAGCCCGAGGGTGAGGACGGCACCGCCAATTGCGAGAGCCGACCGCCGATCAACACGGGCCCTCGACTGATTCGGAGACGACGCGCCACTTTCCGTCTTGCCCCTCGCCATCGCTCTTGTCCACCGTGTAGATGTGCTCGAGGCGGTCGTGCTTCACCGGGATCTCTTGACCGTCTGCCTCCTTGATGGTCACGGCAGTGAGGTCGGTACAGGCCACTACCCGCTGACGGGTCGACGACTTCTTCGAAGCCGTTGCCTCGACGATGACCAAGGAACCCTCGTAGGTTCGTCCTTTCTCGCGGTCATCACGGATGTTGAACGTGCGCTGCTTGTACGCCTGTCCTGTGGCATATGCCCCTAGGGCCCCGGTTTCCTTCGTCGGCTTCAGGCGCAGTTGCGCCGAGGTCTTCTCGTAGTTCTTGACCACCTTGATGGCCGTGGCACCGTCAGGGTTGCTGTCGGTGGTCGAGGTGGTCGACGAATTCGGTGTCGTGCTTGAAGAGCTGCTGCTCGAGGCACTCGTGTTGGTGTCTGTGCCGTCACTCTCTCCGCCGCAGCCGGCCAGCGTCACCAGCGCAGCAGCGAGACTCGCGGTCACGACGGTGGGGCGGGTGTGCAGACGCATGGTTGTCCTCTCGGCCCAGCACGACGGGATCGGTCTCCCCCTGGACCAATGCCAACGTCTCACGGCGAGGCTCGCCTCGCATCTTGAACCGCGCCGGGTCACCGAAGATGAGTACTACTCACCACCCCCCCGGACGCCTCGCGTGGGACTGGGCCACGCGTAGGGGCTCGCTCAGCGAGCGTGCACGCGGGTGCGGTGCTCCTTCAGCCCTGCTGCGGCGACGAACGCGTGCGCGCACTCTAGCCAGTGCAACTCCCGCGTGTTCTCCCAATTGTTGACCGTGGCTTCCCACCACCAGGCGCGACTGCCCTCGAGGCCGTCGGCGGCCGGCAGCGTGCCCTTGCGCCGGTACTGGGAGATCGCTGAAGGGGTCCACCCGTAACGTGACCGAAGGTCTGACGGGATGAGCCTGCGCGGCGTCAGCTCACTGTGCCCCTCGACGAGTTGCCGACGCAGCCGCGCCACCGGCGCGCCCAGGGCCGCAGCCACCTGGGAAACAGGGTCCCCCGCACGCTAGCTGCGCAGCGCCTCCACTGCGTCACCGGTGTCCGGAAGACCGGAGTCGGGCCAGCCGTCCAGGGCCAGCGCCATGACGCAGGCCATGGTGCTTGACAGGTCGGCGATGGCCTCATCACCCAAGCCGCTCGAGCGAGCCTGCACCCATCGGGGCAGGTCCTCCAGGTGAGGCGCGATCAGGGCCAGTGCCGTGGCCGTCAGCTCGTTCTGAACACGCGAGTGTGGCCGGTCCCAGTCTCGGGCGATGTCGGTCATGCGGACCGCTCCCGTCGCCCACCGGCGCAAGGTCTCGACCTGCTCCCGCCGGAATCGGCCGGTGTCCGCGCCGTGCGAGCCCCGCACACTCATACCCCTGCGCCCCCAACGCTCAGCTCGTCGACGTG
>NZ_BCSQ01000109.1 GCF_001570945.1 Janibacter anophelis NBRC 107843 | reverse complement strand
TAAGTGGAAAAGGATGTGGAGTTGCCGTGACAACCAGGAGGTTGGCTTAGAAGCAGCCACCCTTTAAAGAGTGCGTAATAGCTCACTGGTCAAGTGATTCCGCGCCGACAATGTAGCGGGGCTCAAGCACACCACCGAAGCTGTGGCATTGACACACTGCCTGGCCCCTTGTGGGTCCAAGCGTGTTGATGGGTAGGGGAGCGTCGTGTGGCGAGTGAAGCGGCGGAGTGATCCAGTCGTGGATGCCACACGAGTGAGAATGCAGGCATGAGTAGCGAAAGACGGGTGAGAAACCCGTCCGCCGAATATCCAAGGGTTCCAGGGTCAAGCTAATCTGCCCTGGGTAAGTCGGGACCTAAGGCGAGGCCGACAGGCGTAGTCGATGGACATCCGGTTGATATTCCGGAACCGGCGAAGAACCGCCCCTGATGAATCCAGTGATGCTAAACGTCTGAAGCTGGCCGCAGACACCTTCGGGTGTCACTGGCCAGTGGAACGCGTGACCCGATCTGGTAGTAGTCAAGCGATGGGGAGACGCAGGAAGGTAGCCTCCGCGTGGCGATGGTTGTCCACGTCCAAGGGTGTAGGGAGTCAGGTAGGCAAATCCGCCTGGCACATATCCTGAGACCTGATAGTGACCGCCTATGGCGGGAAGCAGGGTGATCCTATGCTGCCGAGAAAATCCTCTAGCGAGGTTCTAGCCGCCCGTACCCCAAACCGACTCAGGTGGATAAGTAGAGAATACTAAGGCGATCGAGTGAATCGTGGTTAAGGAATTCGGCAAAATGCCCCCGTAACTTCGGGAGAAGGGGGGCCCGGATTCTGAAGCCCCTTGCGGGCTAGGAAGATGGGCCGCAGAGACCAGGGAGAAGCGACTGTTTACTAAAAACACAGGTCCGTGCGAAGTCGCAAGACGATGTATACGGACTGACGCCTGCCCGGTGCTGGAAGGTTAAGAGGACTGGTTAGCCCCTTGTGGGCGAAGCTGAGAATTTAAGCCCCAGTAAACGGCGGTGGTAACTATAACCATCCTAAGGTAGCGAAATTCCTTGTCGGGTAAGTTCCGACCTGCACGAATGGCGTAACGACTTCTCCACTGTCTCAACCGCGAACTCGGCGAAATTGCATTACGAGTAAAGATGCTCGTTACGCGCAGCAGGACGGAAAGACCCCGGGACCTTCACTATAGCTTGGTATTGGTGATCGGGACGGCTTGTGTAGGATAGGTGGGAGACTGTGAAGCATGCACGCCAGTGTGTGTGGAGTCATCGTTGAAATACCACTCTGGTCGTTCTGGTTGTCTAACCTCGGTCCGTGATCCGGATCAGGGACATTGCCTGGTGGGTAGTTTAACTGGGGCGGTTGCCTCCTAAAATGTAACGGAGGCGCTCAAAGGTTCCCTCAGCCTGGTTGGCAATCAGGTGGCGAGTGCAAGTGTACAAGGGAGCTTGACTGCGAGACAGACATGTCGAGCAGGGACGAAAGTCGGAACTAGTGACCCGACGGTGGCTTGTGGAAGCGCCGTCGCTCAACGGATAAAAGGTACCCCGGGGATAACAGGCTGATCTTCCCCAAGAGTCCATATCGACGGGATGGTTTGGCACCTCGATGTCGGCTCGTCGCATCCTGGGGGTGGAGTATCTCCCAAGGGTTGGGCTGTTCGCCCATTAAAGCGGCACGCGAGCTGGGTTTAGAACGTCGTGAGACAGTTCGGTCCCTATCCGCTGTGCGCGTAGGAAACTTGAGAGAGGCTGACCCTAGTACGAGAGGACCGGGTTGGACGAACCTCTGGTGTGTGAGTTGTTCTGCCAAGGGCACCGCTCATTAGCTACGTTCGGGAGTGATAACCGCTGAAAGCATCTAAGCGGGAAGCATGTCTCAAGATGAGGTTTCCATGGGGCTTTGCCCTGAGAGGCTCCCAGTAGACGACTGGGTTGATAGGCCAGATGTGGAAGTGCAGCAATGCATGGAGCTGACTGGTACTAATAAGCCGATGACTTGACACCACACACAACAATCTTGTTGCGTAAAAAAAGTAATGCCTCGCGTCCACTGTGCAGTTCCCGAGATACGAACGGGAACACACCCACTGTTTGTAACTCCATAGAGTTTCGGCTGTCATAGCGAAGGGGAAACGCCCGGTCCCATTCCGAACCCGGAAGCTAAGCCCTTCAGCGCCGATGGTACTGCACTGGGAACGGTGTGGGAGAGTAGGACGCAGCCGGACAAACATT
>NZ_BCSQ01000108.1 GCF_001570945.1 Janibacter anophelis NBRC 107843 | reverse complement strand
CCAAGTACGACGTCTCGTTCGGGATCACGGACTCCCGGACTGCGGGCACCGGTACACGCAGGCCGGTGAGTACGACGTGACCGTCACCGCGTCGTGGGAGGTGCAGTGGTCCGGGCTGGGCCAGTCCGGCACGATCCCGATGGAGCTGGAGCGGACCACCACCATCCGCGTCGGTGAGGCCCAAGCCGTCGCGACCTCGACGAACTGAACTGTTGGGGGCGCAGGGGTATGAGTGTGGGGGTCTCGCACGGCGCGGACACGGGCCGGTTGCGGCGGGTGGCCGAGGACCTGTCGGTCTCGGCCAATCAGTCGTTGCAGGTGGAGCAGTCGGGCACGGTGTCGATGGGGGTGTTGCTCGAGGCCTGGGCTGGGCCTGACACGGAGGGCTTTGCCGGGGACTGGCAGTCCGCGGGGCCTCTGTTGACGACGGCCGCGGAGCGGCTGTCGTTGTTGGCGCGGTTGCTGATTGAGCAGGCCGAACAGCAGGACCGCGCCTCCGGCTGCAGCGGGGTTCGCGGTGGCGCGCCCGGGCCGGGTACGGGTCCGGGTCGCCCGCTCTTTGGGATTGACCTGCCTGACTCTGTTGCCGGGCCGTTCGACGTCAGGAACGTCATGGGTGGTGACTGGTCGGACGTCCGCGCGGGGTTGAAGGTACCCGGCTTGGCTGGGCTGACTTCACCGATCAACAACCCGATCGTTTCCGGACCGTTGAACTACTACCGGCGGATCTATGAGGACTGGCAGGCGTCCGGGCTGACGTGGTTCGAGGCGATGTTCGTGCCGTGGCCGATGCCGGACAAGTTCCGGAACAAGTATCTCGAGCTGGTCGATCAGGGCACGGACTGGGCCAATGACGTCTACAAGGACCACGTGCGGGACCTGCCCGGCATCGCGCACAACCGCTGGGCGTTGCATCGGGCCAATGACGCGGTCGAGTACGTCGACATGTTCGTCTCGCCGCTGGATCGGGCTTTGGGCCCTACTGTTCCGGGCACCGCCTGGAACGTGGTCAAGGGCACTGTCAACGACACCACGGAGATGGCCGATGACCCCAAGGGGTGGTGGGGCGGGGCGTCCGGCTTGGACCAGGCTGGCGCGGCCTCGACCTTGATCCCCGCAGGCGGGTTCGCAGCCAAGGGCGCGACCAAGGCGCTGCGTGAACTGATCGACGTGTTCACAGGTGCCAAGCGGGCTCGGGTGGTCACAAGGACGTGGGATGACGATCTTGCTGACCTGAACAAGGCGACGGATCTCAAGGACAGTGACGACCCCTTCGAGAAGGCCTATGCCCTCAACGCTGAAAGGGCGCAGCAGCGGATAGCCAAGAACGACATCCAGACCCCGGATGACGTCTGGAATGCCGGCAATGAGCCCAGAGGTCTGATCATCGAGGCTCTGAACAAGGGCAACCTGCCCCCGGGATTCCAGACGATCGACCGAGTCGAGACCGTGGATGGCGTCGACCGGGCGGTGAGCACGAAGACGTTGGACCCCTCGCTCCCCACGTACGACGGCAAACCCAAGGCCATCGAGAGCAAGCTGAACGACTACCTCGACCAACTGGACCGGTTCGAAGAAGGGGAGAAGCTGTCGAAGGCGAACGGCAATTTCGTCGAAGTCACTGAGGACCATTACGAGAAGAAGGTTCTCGAAGTGTTTCTGCGACCGGGCACCATGAGCAAGGCAGACTGGGAGGCTGTCGCGCGGGTTCGAGCGCGAGCAGACGAAAAGAAGATCGCGTTGGAGGTCCACGAGTACCCATGAGCAAGGCAAAGCTGCAGGCGAATGTGTATCGCCACGGCGACACGTTCTTCGTGGGGGCGATGGCCTTCTTCGCTGATCATCCCGGCGCGACGAACAGCCAGATCTACGCTGTGGTCGGCGACATGGGCGGGCCCCCGACCGATGAGGAGTTGGGGGCGACGGTGATGGACATGCTTGGGCGCTCTGGTGTGCTTGATGCGTCCTTGATCGATCATGGTTCGCCCACCGGGTCTGTGATGGCCAGGGCGCTTGGATTGCCGTCGAACTCAGTCCTGGAGGCTGAGTGCGTCAACGTCACAGTCTCGCTCCCGAGAGACCGCCTGCTGGTGAGATCTCGTCGATCGCAGGGGCCGGGCGGAGGGTTCGTCGGAAGTGGCCTTCCAGCGCGGGAACTGGACCCTGACAGCCCTGCAGGGGTCGTGGGCGCAGCTGTGCGTGAGGCAACGACGGATGCGTTGACGGCCAGCGCGTCGGTGCTCAGACCGGCGGGCTCCTGGAAGGGCGAACACCCAGGACAACCGTCGGTTCCGGCTGGCGGTGCCGTCACGGTCCGTCGTGCACCGCAGGGTTGGAC
>NZ_BCSQ01000107.1 GCF_001570945.1 Janibacter anophelis NBRC 107843 | reverse complement strand
GGGCGGCACCCGCCGCCGCACCGCCTCGACGTCGGCGGTCAGGCGCACCCGCACCGTGTGGGCGTACCCCGCCCGCGTCACCGCGCGCCGCACGTGCTCGACGGCGTCGGGCGCCGGTCGCGGAGTGAAGCGGAAGGTCGAGGCCCGCACCCCCGCCATCCGGTCGAGGCGGAAGGTGCGCCAGTCCTCCCTTCGCCCGTCCCAGGCGAGCAGGTACCAGCGGCGGCCGGTCGCGACGAGGCGGTAGGGCTCGACGTCGCGCTCGGTGACGTCTCCGGTGCGGCCGGTGTAGCCGAAGCGGGCCCGCACGTGGTCGCGGATCGCGTGCGCGAGGACGACGAGCACACCCGTGTCGACGTCGTCGGTCGCGCCGGGCAGCAGGGCGGTGGCGTCGGCGAGCGCCGCCACCTCGCCGCGCAGCCGCGGCGGCATCACCTGGTCGAGCTTGGTCAGGGCCCGCACTGCCGGTTCGCCGATCGCCGAGATCCCTTGTGCGCCAACGCGAAGCGCCACCGTCACGGCCACGACCTCGTCCTCCTCGAGGAGCAGCGGCGGCATCCGCCCGCCGCTGCCGAGCCGGTAGCCACCCCCGACCCCGGGCGTCGCCTCGACGGGATAGCCGAGCTCGCGCAGCCGCTCGACGTCGCGCCGCAGGGTGCGGGTGGTCACCCCAAGCAGCTCGACGAGCTCTGGCCCGGTCCACACCGACCGGGTCTCGAAGAGCCCCAGCAGGCGCAGCACGCGCTCGGTCGTCTCGGCCATGACCACCATCATCCTCGGATCGGTGACAGAAGGTGTCTGCAATCGGGTGGACGGTGGTCGCAGACGGAGGGCGACACCCTCCGCACCCGAGACAAGGAGCACGCCATGTACGCACCGGCCGTCCACGACGAGATCACCGGCTACGCCGAGTACGTCGACCAGCAGCTCGAGGCGATCCGCGCCAGCGCCCACGGCCTCACCGAGGAGCAGGCTCGCCTCACCCCCACCCGCTCGGCCCTGTCGATCGGCGGGATCGTCAAGCACACCTCGTACGTCATCGCGCCGCCGGAGGAGAAGCAGGGCCGGGTCGAGGAGGGCGGCGAGGTCAGCGCGGACGCGTACGCCGCCTTCATGGACACCTTCGCGCTGCGAGCGGACGAGACCCTGGCCGGCACGATCGAGGTCTTCGACCGACGCCGCGTGGCTGTCGTCGAGTGGATCCGCTCGATCGACCCGGCGGAGGAGATCACCGTCCCGCCGGCGCCCTGGTACGGCCTGATGAGTTCGTCGCAAGCGACGATGCGCTACTCCTTCGTGCACTTCGTCGAGGAGCTGGCGCGGCACGCGGGGCACGCGGGGCACGCCGACATCATCCGCGAGCAGATCGACGGCGCGACCTCGCTCGAGCTGCTCCTCGCCGACACGGGCCGACCGGCCACTCCCTTCGCCCAGCCGTGGTCGCCCAAGCAGCCGGCCACTGCATGATGGCCCGGTGAGGATCACCGGACTCGTCATCAGCACCCCCGACGTCGCCGCCGCCCAGCAGGCGTGGCGGCGACTCGGCCACGTCGACCGCGAGGTCGAGCTGCGCGAGGGCGAGGCGGGCCTGACCGCGGTCGTCCTCGGCGTCGAGGACGTCGCCGCGACCGAGCGGCTGCTCCAGCGGCGCGGTCTCGTCGGTGACGCCAGCGGCTTCGACGTCGGCGGGCTGACCTGGCGCCTGACCCCCTTCGTCGGGGGCGAAGGGAGCACCGACCTCGTCCTCGACCACGTCGTCGTGCGCACCGGTGACGCCGAGCGGGCCGCCGCCGACCTCGGCGCGCGCGTCGGCCTCGACCTGCGGCTGGACCGGCGCCTGACGGAGCACGGCTTCCGCGGGCTCTTCTTCCGGTGCGGCGACGCGGTCGTCGAGGTGGCCGCACCGATCGAGCCGACGGGCGACCCCGACAGCTTCGGCGGTTTGGCCTGGCGGTCCGCCAACATCGAGGCCACCCGCGAGCGCCTCCTCGCCGGCGGCGTCGAGGTCTCCGAGGTGCGCACCGGCCGCAAGCCCGGCACCCGGGTCGCGACCGTCCGCGACCGCGCCCTGGGCACCCCGACCCTGATCATCGAGCAGGGCTGACCGTCCCCCTTCGGGCGCGCCCGCCCGGGTGCAGACCGAGGGCATGGCCACGGACGCACGGCCCCTGCTCGCCGACCTCGACGCCCTCGTCGCCTCGCACCTGCCGGTCTACGAGGACCTCCACCGCCATCCCGAGCTGAGCTTCCAGGAGGAGCGCACCGCCGGCATCGTCGCCGACCGGCTGCACGATCTCGGCTGCGACATCCCGCGCGCGCTCGACGTGCCCTCCCTCTTCTGGATCTGGGGTGGCTTCGACCCGCAGACCTACCGCACGGCCGAGGCGGAGGGCACCCTCGCGCAGACGATCCCGGGCAACCACGCGAGCACCGTCGCCCCCGTCGCGGAGCCGACCCTGCGGACCGGCATGAGCGCGATGCCCGTCGCCCTCATGGCCTACCTGGCGAAGGGGGCCTGACCGGGGG
>NZ_BCSQ01000106.1 GCF_001570945.1 Janibacter anophelis NBRC 107843 | reverse complement strand
CGGGTCGGCGCCAGCGCCGACCCGACCCTGACGAAGGCCCACCCAGCCCGAGGACCCCGGCGAAGGAGGGTGCCCGGCGGGCCCGGGAAGTACAGTGGCCCGAACCGTCAGTCACCGGCCCGAGGAGCGCCCCGCTCGTGTACGTCAAGAGCCTCACCCTCAAGGGCTTCAAGTCGTTCGCCTCGGCGACGCACCTGCGCCTGGAGCCGGGCATCACGTGCATCGTCGGGCCCAACGGCTCGGGCAAGTCCAATGTCGTCGACGCGCTGGCCTGGGTCATGGGCGAGCAGGGGGCCAAGTCCCTGCGCGGCGGCAAGATGGAGGACGTCATCTTCGCCGGCACGACCGGCCGGGCGGCGCTGGGGCGCGCCGAGGTGACGATGACGATCGACAACAGCGACGGGGCGCTGCCGATCGACTACACCGAGGTGACGATCAGCCGCACGATGTTCCGCAACGGCGGCTCGGAGTACGCGATCAACGGCACGTCCTGCCGGCTGCTCGACATCCAGGAGCTGCTCTCCGACTCGGGCATCGGCCGCGAGATGCACGTCATCGTCGGGCAGGGCCAGCTCGACGCGGTGCTGCGGGCGACCGCCGAGGAGCGACGCGGGTTCATCGAGGAGGCCGCGGGGGTCCTCAAGCACCGCAAGCGCAAGGAAAAGGCGATCCGCAAGCTCGACGGGATGGAGGCCAACCTCTCCCGCGTCGCGGACCTGACCACCGAGATCCGACGCCAGCTCGGGCCGCTGGGCCGCCAGGCGGAGACGGCCCGCAAGGCCGCGGTCATCCAGGCCGATGCGCGGGATGCGCGATTCCGCCTGCTCGCCGACGACCTCGTGCGCATGACCTCGGCCCTGGAGCAGGAGGTCGCCGACGAGCAGGCGATGCTCGAGCGGCGCCGCGCGCTGGAGCAGGCCGTGCTCGCCGCCCGCACGCGCATCACCGAGCACGAGGAGGCGGGGGCCGCCGCGGCCGCCGAGCTGGCCGCCGCCCAGCAGCGCGCCGTCCGCCTGGCCTCGCTCACCGACCGGCTCGGGGCCACGGCCTCGCTCGCCGCCGAGCGGGTGCGGCTGCTCGGGCAGGACGAAGAGGTCGAGACCACGAGCGGCCGCGACCCCGAGGCGCTGCGCGAGCAGGCCGCCCGGGCACGCGCCGACGAGGAGGAGCTGCGCGCCGAGATCGCTCGGATCACCGAGGAGCTCGCCGAGGCCGTCGCCGCCCGCGAGGGGCTGGAGCAGGCCTTCGCCGCGGAGCAGCAGCGCATCGCCGCGCTGGCCCAGCGCGCCGCCGACCGGCGCGAGGGCCTGGCTCGGCTCGCCGGTCAGGTCGGGGCCCGGCGCTCCCGCATCGAGGCCCGCGAGGCCGAGATGGGCCGGCTCGAGGAGATCGTCACCACCGCGCTCGCCCGGGCCGATGAGGCCGAGCGCGAGTTCCACCGCCTCGAGGGCACCATCGCCGACGAGGAAGGGAGCGAAGAGGGCCTCGACGAGGTGTACGAGCGCGCTGCCGCGGCCCACGACGAGGCCGCCGACGAGGTCGAGCGGGTCGTCGAGGCGGGGCGCACCGCCGACCGGGACCGGCAGTCCGCGCAGGCGCGCCTCGAGGCCCTCGAGCTCAGCCTGCGCCGCAAGGACGGGGTCGAGGCACTGCGCGAGGCGGCCGACGGGGAGCACGAGATCCTCGGCTCCGTCGCCGAGCTCGTCGCCGTGAGCGGTGGCCACGAGGCCGCTGTCGCTGCGGCGCTCGACCAGGCCGGCAACGCGCTCGCGGTCGGCAGCATCGACGCCGCCGCCCGCGCGGTCGAGCGGCTGCGCACGGATGACTCCGGGCGGGCCACGCTCGTCGTCGGCACGACCGCACGCCCCTCCGACCGCAGTGGCTGGCCCGACCTGCCCGACGGTTGCGTGTGGGCCCTCGACGTCGTCACCGCCCCCGATGCGGTGCGCCCCGCGGTCGAGCAGGTGCTCGAGCGCGTCGCCATCGTCAGTGACACCCCGGCTGCGCTGGCGCTGCTCGCCGAGATCGGTGACCTCACCGCTGTCACCGAGGACGGCGACGTCTACGGGCCCGGCTTCGTGCGTGGCGGATCGAGTGCGGCACCGAGCCTGCTCGAGCTGCAGGCCGCCGTCGACGAGACCCGCGCGGTCCTCGACGACGCGACCCGCCGCAGCGAGGAGTCGACCTTCGCCCTCACGACCGCCCGCAACGTGCTCGCCGAGCGCGTCGAGGCCCGCGATGCCGCGATGGAGGCCCTGCACGAGTCCGATGCCCGCATGGCCGCGGTCGCCGAGCAGCTGGGCGGCCTGGGTACGACCACCCGCACCGCCCGGGCCGAGGCCGAGCGCACCCGGACCAAGATCACCGACGTCGCCACCGCCCTCGAGGCCGACCGTGCCGAGCTGGCCGAGCTCGAGCAGCGTCTCGAGGACGCCTCCGCCGCCCCCGCCGAGGACGAGGGTGAGGAGTCAGCCGACGACCGCGAGCGTCTCGAGCTCGAGGCGAGCGCCGCCCGCACCGCGGAGACCGAGGTGCGGCTCTCCCTTCGCACCAAGGAGGAGCGGGCCAGGTCACTCCACGGCCGGGCCGAGTCGCTCGAGGGCGCCGCCCGCAACGAGATCGCCGCCCGCGAGCGCCTGCGGGCACGC
>NZ_BCSQ01000105.1 GCF_001570945.1 Janibacter anophelis NBRC 107843 | reverse complement strand
CCCGCCGGCGAGGCGGGCGAGCGCGGCCGGCGTCTCGTCGAAGCCGAAGGTCTCGGCGACGAGCGGCGCGACGTGGCCGGCGTCGGCGAGCCGGACCAGCTCGGCGTGGGCGTCCTGGACGGACTGCGGATCGTGCTCCTTGTAGAGCCCCCAGTGCAGGCCGAGGATCGAGTAGTTCTTCACCATCGCGTGGTTGAGCCGCGGCTCGGGGATGCGTCCGCTGGCGAAGCCGACGACGACGATCCGGCCCTCGAAGGCGATGCACTTCGTGCTCGCCTGGTACGACGGTCCGCCGACCGGGTCGTAGACGACGTCGGCGCCGTGGCCCCCGGTGACCTCCTTGACCGTCTCGATCGTGTCCTGCTCGCGCCGGTCGATGACGACGTCGCAGCCGAGGTCGCGGGCGATCGCGACCTTGTCCGCGCCACCCACGACACCGATGACGTGCGCGCCCGCGGCCTTGCCGAGCTGGACGGCAGCCGACCCGACGCCACCGGAGGCGGCGTGGACGAGGAGGTGCTCCCCTTCGCGCAGCCCGGCCCGGCGGTGCAGGCCGAACCACCCCGTCTGGTAGCTGATCATCAGCGCGGCGCACGCCGCGTCGTCCAGTCCCTCGGGAGCGGGGAAGGTGCTCTCGCCCTCCATGAGGCACTCGCTCGCGTAGCCGCCGTGGGGGACGGCGGTGCCGCCGAGGACGCGGTCGCCGACGGCGACGTGGGTGACGCCCGCACCCACCTCGAGCACCTCGCCGCACACCTCGAGACCGGGGACGAAGGGGGGTTCCGGCCGGACCTGGTACTCGCCGCGGCACATGAGGGTGTCGGCGAAGTTGACCCCCGTCGCGAGCACCCGCACCCGCACCTGGCCGGGGCCGGGGCGCGGTGACTCGGCGTCGATGAGGGTGAGGACGTCGGCGGCGTCGCCGAGGCGGTGGACCTGCCATGCACGGATGCTCATGGCGGCGAGGGTACCGATCTCACACGGAGGCGACCCGGCGCGACCATGGGACATGATCGACATCATGACGACCCGGCACGCACGCCTCACCACGCAGCTCGGCGAGCTCACCGCGGTGGTCGACGAGGCCCACGACGGCCGGGGCCCGGTTCTCGTCGGGCTGTACTTCCCGGGGCACTGGACGCTGCCCGAGGGAGCCGACCACGGGCCCGAGGTCGACCCGGCCGACGAACCGCTCGTCCAGGAGCTCGGCGCGCAGCTCGACGAGTACCTGGCGGGGGAGCGGCGCGAGTTCACCATCGCCTACGAGCTGCGCGGGGGAGAGCACCACCGCCGGGTCTGGGCCCTGCTCGAGGCCATCCCGTACGGCACGACGACGACCTATGGCCACCTCGCCCGGGAGACCGGCGGCGCGGCCCAGGCCGTGGGTCGCGCTGTCGGGGCCAACCCCGTCTCGATCCTCGTGCCCTGCCACCGGGTCGTCGGGGCGGACGGCTCGATCACCGGCTACGCCGGGGGCCTGGAGCGCAAGCGGACGCTGCTCGCGCTCGAGGAGCCGGCGGCGCAGGAGCGCGATGCTCTCTTCTGAGGAGACCCGGTGAGCCTGCCCCCCTTCGAGCTCGTCGTCCGTGAGCACGGGCCTCGAGTGCTCGCGGTGTGTAGGGGGCGCGTGGAGGCGGCGGACGTCGACGACGCATGGAGCGAGACCTTCGTCGCGGCGCTGCGGGCATGGCCGGACCTGCCGGCGGACCTCGACGTCGAGGCCTGGTTGGTCACCGTGGCCCGGCGCAAGTGCATCGACATCCACCGGGCGCGCAGCCGGCGGCGCACCGACCCCGTGGCCGAGCTGCCGGAGCGGGCCACCGACGACCCCGAGCCGCAGGACGAAGGGGTGTGGCGTCACGTCGCCGCCCTGCCGCACAAGCAACGACACGTCATCACCTATCGCTACCTCGGCGGGCTGTCGTACGCGCAGATCGTCGACCTCGTCGGCGGCAGCGAGGCCGCCGCGCGCCGGGCCGCCAGTGACGGACTGAGGACCTTGCGGGAGAAGGAGATCCGATGAGCACCACCGACACGGAGATGGACCGGCTACACGACCTGCTCGTGGCCCGCGCGGGGGACGTGGACCTGCTCGACGTCGCCTACCGGGTGCACGACTCGCCCGTCGGGGCGCTGCTGCTCGCGGCGACCGGGCGCGGCGTCGTGCGCGTGGCCTTCGCCAGCGAGGGACACGACGCGGTGCTCGCCGACCTCGCCGAGCGGGTCAGCCCGCGGGTGCTGAGCGCGCCCGGGCGACTGGACTCAGCCGCGCGCCGGCTCGACGACTACTTCGCGGGCCGGGCGACATCGGTGGAGGTGCCGGTCGACCTGCAGCTCCTCGGGGGCTACCGGCGCGAGGTCGTCGAGGCGCTCCCGCGCATCGCCTACGGGCGCACCGCGACGTACGCAGAGGTCGCCGGCCTGACCGGTCGGCCTCGGGCCGTGCGCGCCGTCGGCAGCGCCTGCGCCAACAACCCCGTCCCGCTGCTCCTGCCGTGCCACCGGGTCGTGCGCAGCGACGGGAGCGAAGGGGGCTACCGCGGCGGACCCGAGGCCAAGCACCTGCTGCTGCGGCTCGAGGCGGAGCGCGACGGGGCGGTCGGCGGCAGTACCGTCGCCCCATGAGCGTCAGCGAGGAGCACCTGTCCCGCGCGGACCGGCTCGGCCGACTGCCCTACACCC
>NZ_BCSQ01000104.1 GCF_001570945.1 Janibacter anophelis NBRC 107843 | reverse complement strand
AGAAGGCCCCCAAGCCTTCTTCTCACACGTCCCGGGTCGGGGCGACGAGCTGGTCTACCAGCTCCCGGGAGGGCCGGAGCACCGCGTGCCCTTCGCCGAGACCCCCTTCATCGGTGAGCTGACGCCGGTCCTGCCCTCCCTGCCCGGAGGCGAGGACCTCGCCCTCCCGGAGGCGGATGGGCCCGTCCTGCAGCATCCACAACCGTGGACGGAGGGTGGGGGGGCCACCCCCTTCGACCGCGATCAGCAGTGGGCGCCGGGACAGACCGCGTCGCAGCCCTCCGATACCCCCGGGACAGGTGGCGGTGGGTCGGCGGACGCCCCCACCCAGGTGCCCACGACCGAGGGGGCCCACCTGACGACCGCGAGCGACGGCGCGGGCGAGCGCAGCGTCGCCTTCAACCCGCTCTTCGAGGTGCTCAGCGGCGGCTTCGCCGCCAACGGCTCGCAGATGGGCGGCTGGCTGGGCGGGGAGGCAGACCTGCAGCCCTGGAACCGCTGACGACATGCCGAAGGGAGGTCACGACCGGCTGGTCGTGACCTCCCTTCGTCGTGGTCTCAGGCGGAGTACGGCGTGGCCGAGAGGATCTTGACCTCGATCGTCTTGCCGTTGGGGGCCTCGTAGGAGGCCGTCTCGCCGACCTTCTTGCCGTTGATGCCGCCACCGAGGGGCGACTGCTCCGAGTACACCTGGATGGTGTCGCTGCCGTCGGCGATCTCACGGGAGCCGAGGAGGAAGGTCTCCTCCTCGCCGAACATCTCGACGGTGACGACCATGCCGGGCTCGACGACACCGTCGTCCGGCGGGGCCTCGCCCACGGTCGCGGTGTCGAGGATCTGCTTGAGCTGGCGGATGCGGGCCTCCATCTTGCCCTGCTCCTCCTTGGCAGCGTGGTAACCGCCGTTCTCCTTCAGGTCGCCCTCCTCACGGGCGGCCTCGATGCGCTTGGCGATCTCGACGCGACCGGGACCGGAGAGCTCGCGTAGCTCGGTCTGGAGCCGCTCGTACGCCTCTTGGGTCAGGTACGACGCGTTGGACGCGGTCTGGGTCACGGGGAACTCCTTGCTTCGGGTCGTGCGGGGACTCGGCGCCCCCTCAGACGGTGAACCGTGGCAGGCCCGTCGCCGGGGTGATGCACAAAGGTCTGGACCGAATGGTCCAGACCCACGGTTGCGTGTAAGGGATCAGTGTACCGCGATCGCGCTCAGGATGCAGGTCTCAGTCCACGGCGGTGCAGTCCGCGACCGTCGCCGTCACGGCGGTGGTCGTCGTGCGCACGGCGGCGCGCACCCGGGTGGTCCGCTCGTCGTCGGCGGGCACGACCTGCTCCTTGGTCCCCACGCGGGCGTAGTCCGAGTCCATCGCGGTCACCGTGCACGAGACCTCGGTGCCGGTGGGGCGCGTGACGTCGAAGATCATGACGATCTCGCGTTCGCCGTTGCGCTCGAAACCGATGTCGGTGGTCGTCACGGAGTCCCGGGTCGCCGAGACACCGAACCAGATCGTCAGCGCGACGGCCACGACGACGAGGAGCCCGCCGACGAGCCACCAGCGGCGTTGCCCGCGGTCGGGGTGGGCCTCCGCCTCGGCCTCCTCGCGCTCCGGATCCCAGTCGGGCTGGGTCTGCGGGGCGCCGGCCGTCATGTCTGCTCCTGGGGACGAAGGGGGAGGGGCGCCGGCTGTCATCGACGTCGGCGCGCGGTGAGAGGATGGACCCATTGTCCGTGACACCACGCCGCCGCGGCACACCGGCCCGCGCGGCACGCCCTCCCCGGGAGGAACCCACCAGTGGAAGCACTCAGGCTCATGGCCGTCCACGCCCACCCCGACGACGAGTCGAGCAAGGGCGCGGCGACGACCGCGCGCTACGTCCACGAGGGCGCCGAGGTCCTCGTCGTCACCTGCACGGGTGGCGAGCGTGGCGACGTGCTCAACCCGAAGCTCAAGGACGACCCGCACATCCTGCGCGACATCGTCCACGTGCGTCGTGAGGAGATGGCCCGGGCCGCGGCCCACCTGGGTGTCCAGCACACCTGGCTCGGCTTCGTCGACTCGGGGCTGCCCGAGGGCGACCCGCTGCCGCCGTTGCCGGCCGGCTGCTTCTACCTCGAGCCGCTCGAGGTGGCCACGGAGGCCCTCGTGCGCGAGATCCGCCGCTTCCGCCCGCACGTCGTGACGACCTACGACGAGAACGGCGGCTACCCGCACCCCGACCACGTCATGACCAACCGCGTCACCGAGGCGGCCTTCGAGGCGGCGGGCGACCCGGAGGCCTTCCCGCACGCCGGTGAGCCGTGGCAGCCGCTCAAGCTCTACTACATCGGCGGCTTCAGCATCGAGCGGATCCGCACCTTCCACGACGCGCTCCTGGCGCAGGGGAGCGAGTCCCCCTTCGTCGACTGGATCGAGCGCGCCGGCTCGCGGCCGCAGCGCCACCTCACCACGTGGGTGCCGTGCTCGGACTTCTTCGACGCGCGCGACGAGGCGTTGCGCTCGCACGCGACGCAGATCGATCCCGACGGGTTCTTCTTCGCCGTGCCCAACGACGTGCAGGCCGACCTGTGGCCGACCGAGGAGTACGAGCTCGCGGTGAGCCATGTGCCCACGACCGACACGGAGGAGGACCTCTTCGCCGGCATCCCGTCGAGCCTCGTCGAGGCCGACGCGCTGGCCCGCCGCACCGGCGGG
>NZ_BCSQ01000103.1 GCF_001570945.1 Janibacter anophelis NBRC 107843 | reverse complement strand
AGCCGGACTCAGATAGTTGACCAAGTCCACTTGGTCAACCACCATGGAGGGATGGAGGTCACGGTGCAGGAGGCCAAGACGCACCTGTCTCGGCTGCTCCGACGGGTCGAGGCGGGTGAGACCGTCGTGATCAAGCGTGGCTCCGAGCGGGTGGCCGTGCTGGGCCCAGCCCCAGTCGTCACGCACGAGCGGTCGATCTGGGGTTCGCTGGAGGGCGCCATGTCCGATGACTTCGATGCGCCGCTCGAGGACTTCGAGCCGTACGCGTGACGCGCTACCTCCTCGACACCAACGTCGTCGTCTGGCTGCTGCTCGGCGACCGGTCGACGATCCCCGAGTCGGTGGTGACGACCATCTCGGACCCTCAGGCCGAGCCGCTCGTCAGCGCGGCAAGCGTGTGGGAGATCGCGATCAAACGTTCCGTCGGCAAACTGATGATCGACCCCGCGTGGCCGCGCGAGCTCGCCCGCCTCGACCTCCTCGCCCTGCCGGTCACCGCCGAACACGCAGCCGCAGTGGCGGGCCTGCCGTGGCACCACCGTGACCCTTTCGACCGGCTCCTGATCGCGCAAGCCACCGTCGAGGACGCCACCCTGGTGACCGCCGACCGGCGACTCGACACGTACGGCGTCCCGACTCTCTGGAGCGCGTCCCGCCGCCCAAGTCGCAAGGAGCGACGCTCCGCGACGTGAGCACACCCACCGCTCAGAACCGAAGCGGATGGAACCTCAGGCACTCTCCTCGAAGGCACGCCGCACGTCGGTCGGGATGCGCCCGCGGTCGGACACCGTCCAGCCATGCTCACGCGCCCACTCCCTGATCTCCCCGGGCGTCGCGGCTGACGGAGGCGCCGGGTTACCGGCCGCCATGGTCGCGATCTCCTCCCCCGTCGCCGGACCCGTCCGCAGCTCCTCCCGCGCCGCGGCGAGGAAGCGGTAGGTCCACTCCTGCGCCAGTTGTCGGTTCTCGGCGAAGAAGATCGGCACGGCCGGGAATCGCGCCTGGCATTCCGCGATCGCCTCGGCCACGACCGCTGGGCGTACACGATCGAGGGCGAAGACCTGTGCGTAACGGTCCTCGACGACGACCGCTGCTCGGGGCAGGTCGCTCAGCTCGGCCAGCAGATAGGTCAGCTTGCCGCTCGTCAGGCTCGAGACGAGGTCGGCCAAGGACTTGCGCTCCACCGCCGCGACGATCCGGTCGCCGTCGGTGACGGCGTAGTCGCCGGCGGGCAACCCCCTTCGCTCCGTCACCGCCTGCTGGTGGGTGAACCGCCACGGGTACCGCTCGTGGCTGTCGACGAGGATCGGCAGGTCCGCCACGCCCTGCGCCCGCGCGGTCGGCAGGTCGACATTGGGTCGGGCCTGCTTGGTCGTGCGCGCCGTCTGCCAAAAGATCGCCGGCCGACCGCCCCGGATGCGGGTCATGACGAACTGCGAGCGGCTCTCCCGCCGCCGGTCGAGGACGAGGTCGATGGCCGCACCGCGGGAGCTGCACGAGCGGGTCGCGACCCGCTCGATGATCTCCGCGTCCTCCGGCCACTCGTGCGTGCGGTGGCAGTAAAGCTTCGAGGTGCGGGGCCACACGTCCTTGGCCTTGAGCACGACACCGTCCCCGAGAGAGATGCGCACGAGGTACGGCAGCGTGCTGTCCTGCTCGGGATTGCGGGCGATGAGGAAGTCGTCCACCACGCCCCCAGTGTGCACTCATCGTCGACGCGACACACTACGACGCATGACCCCCTACCCCGGCGCCTGCGACATCTGCATCAACGCCTGCATCCACGGGGTGCGTCACGTCAGCGTGCGCGAGGTCGCGACCGCAGACTGGGTGCAGGTGCGCCACTGCAGCCGGTGCGGCACTTGGTGGGACATGCAGCCGGCCAACCGACCCGCGGTCATCACCCGCGAGGAGGCCGCGCGGCGCGTGCCTGACGCGGCCGGCTGGGTCGTCATCGGCCCGCTGCTCGAGCCCCGCGATCCCGACGGGCTGCTCGTCGACGCCCAGCGTGTCGACGCGCACCCCGGTGACCAGCTCGACCTGCACCGTCAGGTCGAGCTGCCCGGCGAGGCGACGCTCCACGACGTCCTGACGAGCGTGCTCGAGCCCTTCATCCGGAACGCTCCCCGGACCTCGTGGACCTGCCGCGTCAAGGCCGAGGAAGGGTGGACCCCCTTCGCCGAGATCGTCACCGCCGGACCGACGGACTGCCACGGCGCACGCCTGCTCGTGCCCGACTCACCCGCCCGACAGGTCGCCGGCGGACCACTGCTCGAGGTCGCCTGCCGGCCGCGCTGAGTGCTCCCCGTCAGCGCTCAGCCCGGGTCGTCCGGGAACTGCAGAGGCAGCAGGTCCACCGCGTCGGTGGTCAGCGCGGCGGCACGCTCCAGCAACGCACCGACGGAGGACGACCGCAGCAGGGTCAGCTGGTCGAGCGCACCGAGCGGGGCGATCCCCGCCAGCTGCCAGCTCCGGGTCACCGGTTCCTCGGACAGCTCAACATCCGCCGGCCAGAGCCCACCGCGGTACTCGCTCATCACCACCAGAGCCCGCCGCACTACCCGCTCCGTCTCCTGTAGCTGCTCGGCGTGCTCGTCGTCCCGCGTCAGGTCCGGCAGGGGGCGCACCTCGGCGCGCGGGTACGGGTCGTCCTCTAGCCACCGCACGATCTCGAAGCGCCCTTCACCGCGCGCCAGCAGCCGGATCCGACCCTCGGCCGTCGGGCTCACCTGCTCGACCGCCGCCACGGTGCCGATCTCAAACGCTGATCTCCCCCGCCGACCTCGAATCCGCGCTCGATGAGCACGACGCCGAAACGTCCGTCACCGCC
>NZ_BCSQ01000102.1 GCF_001570945.1 Janibacter anophelis NBRC 107843 | reverse complement strand
CCGGGTGGCCCGCCCGGGTGCCATGCTGGGGCCATGACGAACTTCCTGATCCGCACCGCAGTCAATGCCGTGGCCCTGTGGGTCGCCGCGTGGCTCATCGACGGGATCGTCCTCGCCGAGGACGACGCCACCTTCGCCTCGAAGTTCGCGACCGTCGTCCTCGTCGCGCTGATCTTCGGCCTGGTCAACGCGGTCGTGAAGCCGATCGCCAAGGTCCTCACGTTCCCCTTCATCGTGCTGACGCTCGGGCTGTTCACCTTCATCGTCAACGCGTTCCTGCTGCAGCTGACCGAGTGGATCTCCAAGCCGCTCGGCCTGAGCTTCGAGATCACCGAGTTCTGGTGGGACGCGGTCATCGGCGCCCTCGTCATCACGATCGTCTCGATGGTCCTCAACTGGGTCCTGCCGGAGAAGGAAGACCTCGACCGCTGACCGGTCGTCGGCAACGGCCCCCGGACGGACGGACTGCCGACCGAGCGCGCATTTCCCCGGGGAAATGCGCGCTGTGGATAACTCTGACGGCCGAAAGGACGATCCGGGCACCGTGGACACATGCCCGGATCATTGCGACGCCACATCGACCTGTCCGCACTGCGCGACGTGCCCCTCTTCACGACCTCGCAGGCGCGTGACGCCGGCATCTCGGGCCATGACCTGGCGCTGCTCGTCCGGCGTGAGCTGATCTGGCGCCCGGCGCAAGGCTGGTACTCCTGCCTCCCCGATGTCACCGAGGACGAACGCCACGTCTTGCGCACCGTCGCCGCGCTCCGTGTCAACGGTCCGGGGGCCGTTGCCTGCCGTGTCTCGGCCCTCCTCCTCCACGGACTTCCCGTGGCGCGATGCGACCTGTCAGTGGTCGAGATCGCCACCACCGGGGGAGGTCACGGCCGCACCCGCAGCGGGGTGCGCGTCAGTCAACTCCCGTCGAAGGGGGCAGCACCCCTCCGCGTCGCCGTCCCGTTGGTCGATGCGGACATCCCGGTCGTCGACGTGCCGACGGCCATCGTCGGCGCAGCTCGGTGCAACAGCGCGCCGGGCGCCCTCGTGGCCGCGGACTTCGCCGTGGACCAAGGGATGTGCACCGTGGAGGACATCGCGGCATCGCTGAAGGCGCACGCGGGGTCCACCGGCATCGAGCGTGCTCGCGCGTGGTTGGCGGACATCGATCCGAGGCACGAGTCGGCAGGGGAGACCCTGACTGCGGTGATCCTGCGGCAGGGGTCGTGGGAGTTCGAGCCGCAGCTGTGGGTGCGCGCAGGCGGCCGCAACTGTCGCCTCGACTTCGCCCTGCGGGAGTACAAGGTGGCGATCGAGTTCGACGGAGAGGGCAAGTACACCGGACCTGAGGTGATGGAGGACCAACTGGCGCGACAGGCTGCTCTCGAGGCCGAGGGATGGGTCTTCGTGCGGCTGGGCTGGGCGGACCTGGACGACCCCACGACGCTCCTGCGGCGGATCGCCGACGCCGTCGCCATGGCCGAGGCGCGGTGACCCCCCTTCGCTCCCGCGTGGTCCACGGTGCCAAGACCGCGCATTTCCCCGGGGAAATGCGCGGCCGTCAGGAGCCTGCGCGCAGGAACTCCTGGGCCACCTCGATCAGGCGGTCGTTGGCCTCGGTCTCCCCGATGCTCACCCGCACGCCGTCGGTGCCGTAGGGGCGCACCGACAGACCCGCGTCGCTGCACGCCGCGACGAAGTCCGCCGTGCGCTCACCGAGCGGGAACCACACGAAGTTGGCCTGGCTCTCGCCCATCTCCCAGCCCGCCTCGCGCAGGCCCTCGACGACCCGCGCGCGCTCGGCGACGAGGTCCTTGACGCGCACGTCGAGCTCGTCCTTGGCCTCGAGCGAGGCGATCGCCGCGGCCTGGGCGATGAGGTTGACGCCGAAGGGGGTCGCGGTCTTGCGCAGCGCCTCGGCCACCGGCTCCGGCGCGACCGCGTAGCCGACCCGCAGGCCGGCCAGGCCGTAGGCCTTGGAAAAGGTGCGCAGGAGCATGACGTTGTCGTACCGGCGGCGCAGGGAGAGCCCGTCGACCTCCCCTTCGCCCTCGACGAACTCGAGGTAGGCCTCGTCGACGACGACGAGCACGTCGCGCGGCACCTTGGCGATGAAGTCCTCGAGCTCCGCGTGCGTCACCGAGGGCCCGGTCGGGTTGTTGGGCGTGCAGACGAGGACGACGCGGGTGCGGTCGGTGATCGCCGCGGCCATCGCGTCGAGGTCATGGCGGTGGTCGGCGGTCAGGGGCACCTGCACGGAGACGGCGCCGGCGATCGCGACGACGATCGGGTAGGCCTCGAAGGAGCGCCACGCGTACACGACCTCGTCGCCCGGGTCGCACGTCGACTGGATGATCTGGGCGAGCACCCCGACCGACCCGGTGCCCGTCGCGATCTGCTCGCGGGGCACGTCCAGGTGCGCGGCCAGCGCATCGGTCAGCGCGGTCACGCCCATGTCGGGGTAGCGGTTGACCTGCGTCGCGGCCGCCTCGATGACCTGCACGACCGAAGGGAGCGGAGGGTAGGGGTTCTCGTTCGACGAGACCTTGTAGACCGTCAGGCCCTCCCGCGCGACCGGCGGCTTGCCGGCGACGTATGCGGGGACCTGGTCGAGGGCGGAGCGCAACCGCGGGGTGTCCATGCGCGCACCTTAACCACCCCGCGCATCTCCCCGGGCGGCTGCGCGGTCCCCGCGCATTTCCCCGGGCGCCTGCGCGGTCGTGCGCGCATTTGCCCGGGGAAATGCGAAGAAGGGGAGGGGGCGAGGCGGGTTTTGGGAGTCCAGTGGGTGAGACGCTAGGTTGGCGGATGCCAATGATCTGTGGCTCGGGTCACAAGCCCGCCGCAGCCGATCGGGG
>NZ_BCSQ01000101.1 GCF_001570945.1 Janibacter anophelis NBRC 107843 | reverse complement strand
GGCGACGGCCGTGCCGCGGTCGGCGGCCTGGCGCAGCAGGCCCCACGGGATGGCGTCGGCGTAGCGGGCCGCCGTCGTGACGAAGAGCCACAGGTCGGCCGCCGCGAGCAGCTGGCCGGCCAGGTCACGGTTGGCCCGGACGACCGAGTCGATGTCGGGCGCGTCGAGGATCGCCATGCCGGGCGGCAGCGTGGCCGACGGCGTGAGCCGGACGGTGCCGGGCTGGGGCTCGGCGCGCTCGTCACCGGTGACCCGAGAGAGCGAAGGGAGGACCCGCGCGTCGCGGAACCACCGCTCGTCGTCGGGGTGGTGGATGAGCACCGGGCTGGTCGTCGTCGGACGCAGGACGCCGGACCGGCTCACCTCGCGCCGCAGGATCGAGTTGACGAGCGTGGACTTGCCCGAGCCGGTGGAGCCACCGACGACGGCGAGCAGCGGCGCGTCGAGGGAGGACAGGCGCGGGATGACGTAGTCGTCGAGCTGGTCGAGCAGCGCCTGCCGCTCGGCCCGAGCCCGCTCGGTGCTGGGCAGGTCCAGCACCAACCGGCTGCGTTCGACCTCGTCGCGCAGCGCACTCACCCGTGCCAGGAGGTCGCGGTCCGGCGCGGTCCCCCGTGCGATCTCACCCATGGGCACACCTTAACCAGCGAAGGGGGTCCGGCACGCGCCCTCCACGCGGATGGAGGTGGTGAGCGCCCCCGGCAGGACTCGAACCTGCGACCTAGGGATTAGAAGGCCCTTGCTCTGTCCAGCTGAGCTACGGAGGCACGCCCCTGCCGCGGGTGTCCACGAGCGGGGCGGGTTCAGTGTAGTGAGCGCCGCGACCTGCCATGATCGGCACCATGTCCGTCCGGGTCGTCGTGCGCGAGGCGGGGGTGGTCGACTCCCCCGCCGACCTCGCGCTGCTCGATCCCGGTGAGCTGGCCCGTGCCGAGCGCAAGGGGCGGGCCGCCCCCTTCGTCACCGGGCACGCGCTCGTGCGACGCGTCCTCGGCGAGCTCGTGGGGTGCGACCCCGCACGGCTGACCTTCGAGCGGCGCTGCGCGACGTGCAACAGCGACCGGCACGGCAAGCCGAACCTCGTCGACGCACCCGGCTGGCACTTCTCCCTGTCGTACACGCCCGATGTCGCCGTGGTCGCCGTCGCGCACGGTGCGGACGTCGGGGTGGACGTCGAGGACCTGACCGACGCCGACTTCGAGGGCTTCGCCGCAGCGACCCTGGCCCGGGACGAGGTCGACGGCTTCGAGGGCCTGACCGGTCACGAGCTGCTCGTGGCCCGCGCCCGGGTGTGGGCGCGCAAGGAGGCCGTGCTCAAGGCGACCGGTCACGGACTGGTCGTCGACCCCTCCGAGGTCCTCGTCTCGGGGCCCGGCGAGGCGCCCGCGCTCGTCGACTGGCGGGCCGAGGAGCCGCGACCCGGCACCATCGCGATCGCCGACGTCGACCTCGAGGCGGCCGATCACCGCGCGGCGGTGGCCGCCCTCACGGCCCAGCCGCTCGAGATCGTCGTCGGCCGGCAGCCCGCCTAGACCATCGCCGGCGCCGCGCCGGCGAACTCGCGACGGCGGGCCGTCATCGAGTCGAGCAGCACCCGCTCGCGCTCCAGCGCCTTGGGCTCGGCGACGTGGCTCAGCTGGCGGAAGCGCAGCAGCGCCAGCTCGGAGGCACAGTCCTGGAAGCTGCGCATCGACTGCAGGCCCTGCGGGCCGCGGTGGTACTTCGCCCATCGACGCGCGGCGCGGCGGGACTTCATCGACGCGAGCATCCCGACCTCCTCGCCGGAGATCCATCCGGTGTCGACATAGGCCATGAGGTGCTGGCCGATGACCCGGCCCTCGCGCTTGCGCGTCCACACGACGAAGGAGATGAAGGCGCAGAAGGCGACGAACCCGACGCCCAGACCGATGAAGAGCCCGCCCCTGCCGGTGGACGCGCTGAGGTTCCACAGGCCGTGGAGGAGCACGCCGGCGCACCACCCGAGGACGGGCGCGACGAACTTCACTGGCATCGACCGGGACACGGCCGCCAGCCCGACACCGATACCCGTCATCGTCGTGAACATCGGGTGGAGGAAGGGGGTGACGATGCCCCGCAGGACGAAGGTGACACCGAAGCCGGCGACGCCGTGCTCGATCGCGGCACCCGCGAAGTACTGGATGTTCTCGGTGAAGGCGAAGCCGGCGGCGACGATGCCCGCGTAGACGATCCCGTCGGTCAGGCCGTTGAACTCACGCCGCATGAACCACCACATGACGAGCAGGAAGACGCCCTTCGTCGTCTCCTCCACCAGCGGTGCGGCGATGACGGCGGTCAGCACGTCCTGGTTCTGGACACCGAACATCGCCCCGAGGATCGACCCGAGGACGCCGTTGCCGATCATCGCGAGGAAGGTCGAGCCGAGCGCGCCGTAGAGAAAGGCCGTCAGCAGGTACCGCCACGGCTCGGCCTCGAAACGGTCGAGCCACAGGAAGATCGGGATGACGATCGTCAGCGGGATGAGCGCCGCGAGCAGGCTGACGAGCGTCAGGACGATGCCGAAGCTGAATCCGTACATCAGGGCGAAGATCAGCAGCAGACCCAACGAGCACACGCCGACGACCCCGGCGAGCAACCAGGTGCGCAGGGTCGGACGCGGCGTCGGGTTGGCCTGGGCCTGCGCGGTGACGTAATGGGCCGTGTACTGCTGCTGCTGCAGCCAGGCCTGGTGCTGCGCGTACTGCTGGGCCTGCTGGTGCGCGTACGTCTGATTGGCCTGGTGCTGCGCGCGCTGCTGCGCGGCCAGCGCCTGGGCAGCGGCCTGCTGCTGGGCCTCGTATGCCTGCTGCTGGGCGAGGACCTGCTGCCGGGAGTCCGTGCGGGCCTCCTCCTCGGCCAGCGCGATGGAGCGGGTGGCCGTGCGGTACCACTCCGGCTCCTCGGGGACCCCACGCCGCAGCATCCGCCGGCTCAGGGTGTCCTCGCCGGGCGCCCCGGAGCGCGGGGGCGCGGGCGGGGCCGGCGGCTGACCGGTGGGAGCCGGGCGCGCGCCACCAGCGGGCGGCGGCGCAGGAGGCCCGGCCGGCGACGGCGGAGGCGGGGTGGTCGCCGG
>NZ_BCSQ01000100.1 GCF_001570945.1 Janibacter anophelis NBRC 107843 | reverse complement strand
TTCACCTTCGCCACTCCCGCAGCCGGCCAGTGCCACCAGCGTGGCGGCGACGCACGCCGTCACGAAGGTAGGGCGGGAATGCAGACGCATGGGTGTCCTCTCGATTCATCACGACGGGAACGGTCTCCCCCGGCCCCGTGCCAAACTCTCACGGTCGGGCTCGCCTCGCATCCTGACCCGCCCCGGGGCCGTTGTGGATGAGTAGTCCTCACCACGCCTGCGGCGCCGATGTGTGGTGGAGTGAAGCGACGCACCGGGGAGATCACCAAGGGGAGACGCATGACTGCCGAGGCCGAGCCGCGCCCAGACACCGGACGGACCACATGATCAGCCGACGCGCACTCCTGCTCAGCACCAGCACAGCCGCAGTACTCGCCACCACCGCCTGCATCAGCGCCCCACCCATGGACGAGAAGGAAGTCAATGACGCCGTCGCACAGGTCGAGGGCGTCACCTCCGTCGACATCACAGTCGGGCGCTCCGGGACTGCAGACTGGTCACTCCGCGGGCAAGTCGGACTGCCCGACGACCCGGCCCAAGCACGGACCGTGTACGAGAACTGCCTACGCGCCATCGCAGCACTGCCCGCCAAGAGCAACCTCGGACTCTACGTCTATGGCAAGTCCGCCGCGGGCGAACTCGACCCGAGTGACCTCGGACTCCCGGACAGCACCGCCAGGCTCAAGGAACATTTCAACTAAGACGTGGAAGTGCGGGAACTCCGTGGCGGGCTTTGCGTCCCGGCGGGCGACAAGTCGGAGTCACCGCCGTTGATGTCGAGATCCGCAGAACCAAGTAGGAGAGATGATCATCGTCACGCGACGTACCGCTTTGCTGGGTATTCCGGCTGCACTGATTGGGCTGTCTGCGTGCAGTAGCGAACCACCCATGGACGAAGCCGAGGTCAACCGCAGGGTCTCTCAGGTCGAGGGGGTCACCTCAGTGGACATCGTCGTCGAGAGCAGCGGCGTCACCAGTTGGTCGCTGAGTGGCACGATCGGGCTTCCCGACGATGATGCACAGGCTCGCGCGGTGTACGAAGACTGCCTCCGCGCGATCGCCTCGGTTCCTACCTTGTCCGATGTGCCCATGGGCGTCTACGTCTACGGTGAGTCGGCATCGGGGCAGCTCGACCCCGCAGCTGTCGGCGCTCCGGACAGGACCACCCGTCTGAAGGAACACTTCAGCTGAGCTGGCGCGGTCGACGGCCTCACGACGGAGCCTCAACACCCGTGGATGCAGGCGCGATGCTCCGTCAGCCCGGCCGGCGCGACGAACGCATGTGCGCACTCACGGCACCAGCGCAACTCGCGCGCCCTCTGCCAACTGTCGATCCTGGCTTCCCACCACCACCACCACCCCCACGCCTCCCTGTCTTTTCGCGGGAGCGACGTGCGGTCACCCGCACAGCGCTTCACCCGGCGGGTGCAGGTCCGGCGCGGGCCCTCCCTTCGGCATGGTCGGGCCCGACCCCACCGAGGCGAAGGGGGATCGCCACCGACGTCGTCACGCTCACCTCGCTGCCGTCGACCTCGCAGGCGACGACGGCTGCGTCGTGCAACCGCGCCACCCGCCTCGCCTCCATGCACGCACCCGCGGGGTCGCCGGCCTGCTCGATCCGGCCGGCGGCGGCGAGCGCCGCGAGGTCGGCCGTGGAGCGGGCCACGTGACTCGCCCGGACGGCGCTGAGGACCGCGAGCGCACCGAGGGTGATCGCCAGCAGGGCGGCGATGACCCCGACGGCCAGGACGCTGGCGGACCCGGCGTCATGCCCCGGGCCAGGCCTCCGCACGGCTCGCTGTCCCACGTCACGGGGACGTCGCATCGGAGACCTCCACCCGGGCGGTCGAGGAACACGACGTGTCGCGCCCGGCGAAGGCCAGGACCGGCGGGGCCGCGCTGGTCACCTTCACGGTGACATCGCCCCCACTGCGGTGCGCCTCGAGGTCGGCTCCCTCCGGCGCCACCCGGCGCGCGTGGCCCAGCGCCCGATCGGCGGACTCGCCGCGCGCAAACTCGCGCACGGCGACCCGCGCGGCGTCGACGCAGCGGACCTGGTCGACACCCCACGAGAGCGCCGAGAGGCAGATCGTCAGGACGAGGACGACCGCGGGGAAGGTGAGGGCGAGCTCCGCCGTCACCATCCCCGCGTCGTCGGCCGCCCTAGCGGATGCCGAGCGCCTCGAGGATGACACCGGACAGCCCCGACTTGATCGTCCCGGACTTCACGACCGCCAGCAGGACGATCGCGAAGGTGCATGCCGCGAGCGTGCCCACGGCGTACTCGGCCGTGGTCATGCCCGCCTCGCACGCCAACCGGGCCCGGTGACCCCATCGGACGATGGACCTCTTCATTGGAAGCTCCTCCCTTGGGCGGCACCCGTTGTGCCGCGGTGAGATCCACCCTTCGCCCTCGCCACCCGCGCAGGGCGAGGGTCCGGAAGTCTGTGGATGACGGCTCGGGGTCAGATCGGGTTGGGGGCAGCCGAACGCTCGTCCCCGAGCCCGTCCACCACGGTCTGACGTCCGGGCGCCACCGCGAGGAGTCGACGCGGTTGGGGCTGACCTCGTACATACGCTCCTGCACGTACCCCTCGTGAACGGGCGTCGATCGCAGGGCGCTCGATCCGGAGCCCTCGAGCAACCTGTTCACGAGCCGCGATCTGCACCTCGACCGGATCGACGTGCCAGTGATTATCGTGCGTCAGGTCAGCCCGTGAAGGGGGTCTGGTGGTCACTGGCGAGCCAGTGGGGCCTGACCCCGGGAGTCACTCTTGAAACTCCACGCACAGCGATCCCAAGCACCATACTGAGGTCCTTCCCGAGCCGCCGGGCTGATCTCCGCGCCAACCGGCACCCCGCGCCCCCCTGCCCCGCTGCCACGTCAGCCCGTCGAGGTCACGACGGCTTGGGCCTCACCGACGCGGATGGTGGTGGACCGCTCCAGCTCCATCGGGATCGTGCCGGACTGGCCCAGCCCGGACCACTGCACCTCCCACGACGCAGTCACCGTCACGTCGTACTCACCGGCCTGCGTGTACCGGTGCCCGCAGTCCGGGGAGTCCGTGATCCCGAACGAGACGTCGTACTTCG
>NZ_BCSQ01000099.1 GCF_001570945.1 Janibacter anophelis NBRC 107843 | reverse complement strand
GGCGGGCGCGCGGCCCGCCACAGGGAGGTCATGGTGGCTCCTTCGTCTCAGACGAGGTCCCGGGGGATGACCCGGTCCCAGCTCTCGGCGTGCACGCGACGGTGGCCGCGCGACTCGTCCAGCTCGTACGCGTCGAGGTCGGCCCGGATGACGAAGTCGTCCTCGGTGCAGGTCAGCACCGTGCTCGTGACGACCTCGGTGCGCCAGTTCCCTCGCTCGAGCCGGCGCACGGTGCGGGTCTCTCCGCGCACCGACGTCACGTCGTCCCAGCGGAAGGAGTACCACTCCGTCGTCGACCTGCGCACGACCGTGCCGGTCTCCTCGATGCGGAAGGCGCCCTGGTCGTTGACGATCTCCAGCGTCGAGACGTCCGTGGCCAGGTCCCTGGTGACCCGCCAGTCGTGCTCGCTCGGCTCGAGGACCGTCGTCTCCAGCTCCGGCGCCATGACGGGCTCGTGGAAGGGGGATGCCGTCCGGTCGTCGTCCTGCCGCGGCCTGATCGGCACCCTCAGGACGCTGTCGGCCGGGTGGATCGTCAGCTCCGCGGGTCGGGGCGCCGGCCACACGAGCGGCCAGTACGACGTCGAGATCGACAGCCGCAACCGGTGCCCGGCAGGGAAGGAGTGGGCCACGCCGTTGAGCTGGACCTGCACGTCGTAGCGCTCACCCGGCACGAGCGGCTCGGGGCTGCTGCTCGAGCTGCGGTGGGTCAGGTTGAGCACGCCGTAGGTGATCCGGGTCGCCTCGCCGGAGGGCGCGACGTCGGACAGGCGCACCGCGATCTGGGCGACCGGCTGGTCCGCGGAGAGCGCCACGTCCAGGCGCGGCAGGCCGAAGATCTCCGTCGGCTCGTCGAGGGCGGCGCTCTCCCACACGAGCGCGCCGCCGTCCTCCTCGCGCTGGTCGTACGGCAGGTCGGGCACGGCCGCGTACGACGCCCACTTGCCCGCGAACATGCCGACGCTGAGCGGTGACCGCAGCGTGAGGGGGCCGCTGTCCCCTTCGCCCTGCCCGCCCTCGGCCAGGCTCGCCCGGGTGAGGCGGAACTCCCGGTCGTGGATGCGGGGCGAGGGCCACTCGTCCTCGGCGACCCAATGGCCCGGCCGCTCCTCGTAGGAGGCGCGCGGCGGGACGCTGTCCTGCATCCAGGCACGCAGCACCGGGTCCTCGTCGATGCCGGTGTCCTTGCCCTTGAGCCAGTGGTCCCACCACCGGACGAGCTCCTGGAGGAAGCCGATCGGCGGCCCGGGCACGCCGATGTGGGGGTACTTGTGCCCCCACGGCCCGATGAGCCCGTGGCACGGCACCTCGAGGTGCTCCAGCAGCCGGAAGATCGCGTTGGTGTAGCCGTCGGCCCAGCCGCCGACCGCGAGGACCGGGCACTGGATCGCCGAGTAGTCCTCGCTCACCGAGGCGGGGCGCCAGTACTCGTCGCGGCGCTGGTGGCTCAGCCAGGTGTCGAGCCACAGCCCGCTGCCGCGCAGACGCTCCAGCCACATCTCGCGCCACGCATCACCGACGATCTCGGGGTCGGGGGGCAGGCTGTTGAAGGCGAGCATGACGGTCGCCTCGGAGAGGTTGTCGCCGAGGAGGCAGCCACCCATGTAGTGCATGTTGTCGACGTAGAGGTCCTCGGTCGCCGACGCACTGACGATCGCCTTGAGCGCCGGGGGCCGGCGCGCGGCGACCTGCAGGCTGTTGAAGCCGCCCCAGGAGATGCCCATCATGCCGACGTTGCCGTCGCACCACTGCTGGTCGGCGAGCCAGGCGATGACGTCCTCGGCGTCCTGCAGCTCCTGCTCGTGGTACTCGTCGACGAGCACTCCGTCGGAGTCGCCGCTGCCCCTCAGGTCGACACGGACGCACACGTACCCGTGGGCCGCGAGGTAGGGGTGGTTGACGGCGTCGCGACCGCGGGTGAGGTCCCGCTTGCGGTAGGGGATGTACTCCAGGACCGCCGGCAGCGGTCCGACCTCCCCGACCGGTCTCCAGATCCGGGCGGCGACGCGCTGCCCGTCGCGAAGGGGGATGAAGACGTTCTCCTCGGCCTCCACCTCGTGGGGGACGTGGGTGTCGATCTCCATACGGTCATGCACTCCTCTCGTCGCAGTCCTCCAGCTCGGGCCGGAGGCGCTGCTCGATGTCGTCGATCCGCTCCTGCAGGCTCCCACGGTCGGGTGCGCCGAGATAGACGAAGGCGAGCATGTAGCGGTAGGAGTCCTGGTGCGGCTGGTCGGAGAGGCGGTCACCCGGGGTGAGGCGTAGATCGACGACGGTCCCGGGGTACTCCTCGGTGACCTGCCGCAGGGCCTGCTCGTCGGGCACGGACCGTACGACCGCGTCACGGTCGTGCGCCATGTAGTACTGGGCCGAGACGGCGTACTCGCCGCCACCCTCGGGCATCCGCGGTGCGTGGCCGAGGGCCACGTCGACGGCGACCTGGTGGTTGGACCGTCCGTCGACGAGCGCGAAGAGCTCGCTGTGCGACTGCGAGATGCGCGTGTTGACCTCGATGAGGCGCAACTCCTCGCGCTCCTCGTCCCACATGAACTCGGAGTTGAAGCAGCCGTCGTCGAAGCCGATGTGCTCGAGGAGGCGCCCGGTCGCCTCGATGGCCCGCTGCTGGACCTGTTCGGGGACGGTGGCCGCCGGGTAGTCGATCCGCTCGATGCTCACGCCGTTGTCCCTCTTGTGCATGTCGACGAGGCCGTGCACGGCGTACTGCCCATGCGAGACGCTGCCCTCGGCGGCGAACTGGGTCCCCCGGATGATCTCCTCGGCGAGGCAGGCCGAGCCGCCGAGGTCGCGCAGCTCCTGCGGCAGGTCGACGCGCTCGAGCACCTGCTCGAAGGCGTCGCCGACGTCGGTGATGTCGGCGCGGATCGCCTGCAGCGCCTCGTTGAGGTCCGCCTCGCTGCGGATCTCGAAGCCGAGGTTGGACGAGTGGCCCTTGATGGGCTTGACCCAGTACGGGAAGTCGAGGTCGATCTGCTCGGCAACGTCGTCGGCGAAGGGGTCGAAGGCGACGAAGCCGGGCACGACCTCCGGGACGCACCGACGCTGCTCCAGCCGGCTCCAGTACTTGTGCTCGCACTTGAGCAGGCTCGTGAGGGACGGTGCGGGCAGCCCGCGCTCGGCCGCGAGGATGGGGCCGAGGACGGAGGTCGGGAAGTCCCAGTGGGTGACGAAGGCGTCGATGCTGCCGTCGAAGGCGTCGAGCTCGGCGCGGGCGCGCTCCAGCAACGCGTCGAAGTCGATCTCCTCCGTCTCCACCAGGGCCTCGTGGTCGAGCAGGCCGTGGAACTCGAGCGGCCCGTCCTCGCGGACGGTGTCGAGCTCCTCCCGCTGTCGGTCGGTCAGGCCAAGGACGAAGACGTGTCTGGTCATGACTCGGGCCGTACCCGCTCGTCACCGGCTCACACCCCGCCCCGGCACGCCCGGGTCGCCTGGTCCCCCCGAAACGCATCAGGCCCCCGAACCGCTGTCGCGGAGCCGGGGGCCTGATGGGTGGTGGGCGATACTGGGTTTGAACCAGTGACCTCTTCCGTGTCAAGGAAGCGCGCTACCGCTGCGCCAATCGCCCGGG
>NZ_BCSQ01000098.1 GCF_001570945.1 Janibacter anophelis NBRC 107843 | reverse complement strand
GCCCCGCGCCGCACGACGTGCGGCACCGGACGGGCGTCCGAGGCGGTGGTCACCGGTGTCAGGCGCGAGCGGCGGCCTGCAGCGCCTCGACCTTGGTGGTCTGCTCCCACGGGAAGGCGTTGTCGTACCCGGCCGCCTCGGTGCGGCCGAAGTGGCCGTAGGCGGCGGTCGGTGCGTAGATCGGGCGGAGCAGGTCCAGCTCCTCGACGATCGCGAGCGGACGCAGGTCGAAGACCGAGCTGACCGCGGCCTGGATCTTGTCGACCGGCACCTTTTCGGTCCCGAAGGTCTCGATGTAGAGACCGACCGGTTGCGCGGCACCGATGGCGTAGGCCACCTGGACCTCGCAGCGACCGGCGAGGCCGGCGGCGACGACGTTCTTGGCGACCCAGCGCATCGCGTACGCGGCGGAGCGGTCGACCTTGGACGGGTCCTTGCCGGAGAAGGCGCCGCCACCGTGGCGGGCCATGCCGCCGTATGTGTCGACGATGATCTTGCGACCGGTCAGGCCGGCGTCACCCATGGGGCCGCCGATGACGAACTTGCCCGTCGGGTTGATCAGCGTGCGGTAGTCGGAGGTGTCGAGCTCGACGCCGGAGTCCTTCAGCGCCGCCATGACGGGCTCGAAGACGTGGGCCTTGATGTCGGCCGGCAGCTGGGTCTCGTGGTCGATCTCTGCGGAGTGCTGGGTCGAGAGCACGACGGTGTCGAGGCGCACGGCGCGCTCGCCGTCGTAGTCGATGGTCACCTGGGTCTTGCCGTCGGGACGCAGGTACTCCAGCTCGCCCGACTTGCGGACCTCGGTCAGGCGCTGCGCGAGACGGTGGGCGAGGAAGATCGGCAGCGGCATGAGCTCTGGCGTGTCCTCGCAGGCGTAGCCGAACATCAGGCCCTGGTCGCCGGCGCCCTGCTTGTCCTTGGGGTCGACGCCGCCCGTGCGGTTCTCGTAGGCGGTGTCCACGCCCTGCGCGATGTCGGGGCTCTGCTGGCCGATCGAGATCGACACGCCGCAGGAGCGGCCGTCGAAGCCCTTGTCGGAGGAGTCGTAGCCGACGCCCCCGGCGATGACCTCGCGCACCAGGCGCGGGATCTCGACGTAGGACTCGGTGGAGACCTCACCCGCGATGTGCACCAGACCCGTGGTGACCATCGTCTCGACGGCCACGCGACTGCGCGGGTCCTGCTCGAGCATCGCGTCGAGGATGGAGTCGGAGATCTGGTCACAGATCTTGTCGGGGTGACCCTCGGTCACCGACTCGGAGGTGAACAGGCGTCCGGACACGGGCTGGGCTCCCAAGATCTCGACGAACGGGCGGTCTGATGACCGCCCGGTAGGGCGCGGCCAGTCTAAGCACGAAGCGGTCAGTCGGTGGGCAGGGATCCCACGACGACGTCCCAGATCCCGTGGGAGACCACGGCCTTGCTCCCCGGTCCGAGGTCGATCACCTCGTCACTGCCGCGCGTGAGCACGTGCACGCTCGTCTCGTCGGCGCCGAAGGTCTTGTCGACCCCCACCTCGTTGACGACGAGCAGGTCGCAGCCCTTGCGCTCGAGCTTGGCGCGGCCCAGCTCCAGGACCGACCCGGTGGCGTCGCCCGTCTCGGCGGCGAAGCCGACGACGAGCGGCGCACTCGCCCCGCCCCGGGCGGCGACGACCCCGGCGAGGATGTCGGGGTTGCGCACGAGGCGGATCGTCGGGGCCGCGTCGGGGTCGGCCGGGTCGTGCGTCTTCTTGATCTTGCTGTCGGTGTACTCCGCGGGGCGGAAGTCGGCCACGGCGGCCACCATGACGACGACGTCGTGCTCGGTGGTGCGCGCGTCGATCTCGCGCTGCAGCTCCAGCGCGGTCTGCACGGGCACCACGTCGATGCCCGGGGCCACCGGCAGCTCGAGGTTGGCCGCGACGAGCGTGACGCTCGCGCCGCGGGCCACGGCGGCCTCGGCGAGGGCCAGGCCCTGCTTGCCGGACGAGCGGTTGCCGAGGTAGCGCACCGGGTCGAGCGGCTCGCGCGTCCCACCGGTGCTGATGAGGATGCGTCGTCCGGCGAGGTCCCGGGGACGCTCCCCGGCGGCACCCTCCACGACGGCCATCGCGGCTGCGTGGATCGCCTCGGGCTCGGGCAGACGCCCCGGGCCGGTGTCGGCGCCGGTCAGGCGGCCGGAGTCGGGCTCGACGACGGTCACGCCCCGCTCGCGCAGGGTCGCGACATTGACGCGGGTCGCGGCGTGCTCCCACATCTCGGTGTGCATCGCCGGGGCGAGCACGACCGGACAGCGCGCGGTGAGCAGCACGTTGGTCAGGAGGTCACCGGCCAGGCCGTGGGCCGCCTTGGCCAGCAGGTCGGCCGTCGCCGGGGCGACGACGACGAGGTCGGCCTCCTGACCGATGCGCACGTGCGGCACGTCGGTGACGTTGCTCCAGACGTCGGTCTGGACCGGTCGCCCCGACAGGGCCTCCCACGTGGGGGCACCGACGAACCGCAGCGCGGCGTCGGTCGGGACGACCGTGACGTCGTGGCCGCCCTCGGTGAACAGGCGCAGCAGGAGCGCCGACTTGTAGGCGGCGATCCCGCCGCCGACCCCGAGGACGATTCGCACGAAGGGGGTCCGTCAGGCCTCGTCGGCGACCGGTGCGTCGTCGACGGGAGCCGCGGGGACGCCGTCCTCGGAGGCACTGGCCTCCTTGGTCAGCAGGCCCTCGTTGATCTCGCGCAGCGCGATCGACAGCGGCTTGTCGTGGACCTGGGCGTCGACGAGGGGGCCGATGTACTCGAGCAGGCCCTCCTGCAGCTGGGAGTAGTAGGCGTTGATCTGACGGGCCCGCTTGGCACCGTAGATGACGAGCGCGTACTTGCTGTCAGCCTTGGTCAGGAGGTCGTCGATCGGCGGGTTGGTGATGCCGATGGGGTTGGCCGTGGTGCCGGACACGTCGAGGTGGTCCTTGTCGTCGGGGTCAGTCGGATCTCATCAATGATACGAGTTCCTCGGCCGCACGACGAATGTCGTCGTTGACGATGACCCGGTCGAACTCGCTCTGGGCCGCCAGCTCGACCTTCGCCGTCTCCAGCCGGACCGCTCGTTCCTCGGCCGTCTCGGTCCCCCGACCCTCGAGTCGGCCGACGAGCTCGTCCCACGACGGGGGCGCGAGGAAGACGAAGCAGGCCTCGGGCATCGAGGCCCGCACCTGGCGTGCGCCCTGCAGGTCGATCTCCAGCAGCGGCAGCTTGCCCGCGGCCAGGGCCTCGTCCACGGGGCCCCTCGGCGTGCCGTAGGAGGCACGACCGTGGACGACCGCCCACTCGAGCATCTCCCCCTTCGACACCTTGTCGGCGAACTCCTCGCCGGACATGAAGTGGTAGTGCACGCCGTCCTGCTCCCCCGGGCGCGGCGGACGGGTCGTCGCCGACACGGAGAGCCAGACCTCGGGGTGGTGCTCGCGGATCCAGGCGGCGACCGTGCCCTTGCCCACGGCAGTGGGGCCGGCGAGGACGGTCAGTCGGGGGGCGCTCATGGCCGGGTGAACCTCTTCAGCAGTGCGGTGCGTTGGTGCGGGCCGAGCCCGCGGACGCGACGGGAGGTCGCGATGCCCAACTCTCCCATGACCCGGACCGCGGTGGCCGGGCCCACGCCCGGCAGCGCCTCGAGCAGGTCGCTGACCCGCATCCGCGCGACGACCGGGTCGCGATCGCCGGTCGCGAGCACCTCGGCCAGGCCGACCTCGCGCTGCTTCAGCCGGCGGCGCAGCTCGGCCCGCGCCCGGCGGGCCGCGACGGCCCGCTCCAGCGCCTCGGCCCGCTGCTGCGGGTCGAGGGG
>NZ_BCSQ01000097.1 GCF_001570945.1 Janibacter anophelis NBRC 107843 | reverse complement strand
ACCGCCGACGAAGGAGAGGCGGGCACCGTGCTCGATGGCGGCAGCGGTGAGGCGGGCGACGTGGTCGACGAGCGGGGAGCCGCCGACGTCGGCGCCGTGCGTGGCGACGACGAGGTCGTCGGCGTCGGTGGCGGCCTGCGCGAGGACGGCGTCGTCGGTCAGGGAGCCGGTGCGGTACTCGACGCCCTCGGCCTGCTCGGCCGGGGCGGTGCGGCTGTAGGAGATGACCTGGTGGCCGCGGGAGGCGGCTTCGCGGGCGATGTTGCCGCCGGCGTAGCCGGTGCCGCCGAAGATGACGATGGTGCTCATGGTGTTCCTATCTGTTGGGGTTGGTTAGGCGGGGAGGGGCTCGACGGGGCCGTCGCTGTTGCGGCGCCACCCGAGCTCGGGGGCGACGTGCTGGGCGAAGGAGTCGAGGATGTGCAGGTTGTAGTCGACGCCGAGCTGGCTCGGGATGGTGAGCATGACCGTGTCGGCGGCAGCGATGGCCGCGTCGGCTGTGAGCTGCTCCACGAGGACGTCGGGCTCGGCGGCATAGGTCTTGCCGAAGGTCGAGCGGAAGCCGTCGATCATGCCGACCTGGTCGCTGCTGCCCTGGCCCTGCAGGCCGAAGAAGTGCCGGTCGAGGTCGCTGACGATCGGGAAGATGCTGCGGGAGACCGACACCCGCGGCGCCCAGTCGTGCCCGGCCTCGCGCCACGCGGCCCGGTAGAGCTCGATCTGCTCGGCCTGCAGGTCGGCGAAGGAGGCTCCGGTCGCCTCGGTGAGCAGCGTCGAGCTCATGAGGTTGACCCCCTGGCGGGCGGTCCACTCGGCGGTCTCGCGGCTGCCGGCGCCCCACCAGATGCGGCGGTCGAGGCCGGGGGAGTGCGGCTCGACGCGCAGCCGGCCGGCGGGGCCCTGCGTCGGGTCGGCGTCGACCACCTGGTCCCCGCGGATCGCGGACATGAAGGTGTCGAAGTGCTCGCGGGCGAGGTCGGCGCCGCGCGGATCGCGGGCACCGGTGTGGCCGAAGGCCTCCCACCCGCGCAGAGCGGGCTCCGGTGACCCCCGGCTGACGCCGAGCGCGACTCGTCCTTCGGAGATCAGGTCGAGGGCGGCAGCCTCCTCAGCCAGCTGCAGCGGGGTCTCGTAGCGCATGTCGATGACGCCGGTGCCGACCTCGATGTGGCGGGTGCGGGCGGCGATGGCCGAGAGGACCGGCATGGGCGCCGCGCCCTGCCGCGCGAAGTGGTGGACGCGGAAGTAGGCGCCGTTGACGCCGATCTGGTCGGCACCGACTCCGATCTCGACGGCGTCGCGCAGGGCCTGACCGGCGTCGGGGTCACCCGGCCCGTTGCCGTGCCCGTAGTGCCCGAAGCTCAAGAATCCGAAGGCGTGCATGACGGGGCCAACAGATTGAAGAGACAATCAATTCCCACTGCTGGTCGAGGTGCGAGTTCGCGCAGCGAGCGAGCCTCGAGACCCGCGCAGCGGCCGAGCCTCGAGACCCCCAGCGTTGTCCACACTGTCACTGCAAACCCGGGATCACCGTGTCCACGAGGTACGAGCGAAGGGAGGGGACGTCTCGGGTGATCGTGGTCCAGACGCGTCGTGGGTGGAGATCGTCGTACTGATGGGCGGCGAGGTGGTCGTATCGATGCCGATATGACCATGGTTGATCACGTCAGTGCCGCCCTGCTCCTGCACGCCACGGCGGGCGCGGTCCGAGTGGGGGCACCCGTCGGCTGAGTCCGGTCGTCACCCACCCAGCGCGACGCCCGCCAGCACGAGCGAGCCGATGATCCAGGCGATCGCCGCCCACATCGTCACGCGCTTGCCGCTCGCCTGGTCACGACGGACGACGAAGGGGAGCGCGAAGGCGCCGAAGCAGGCGGTCGGGACGAGCAGCATCGAGCCGAAGATCCGCACGTAGCCGTGGGGGTCGCCGCTCGGGTCTCCGAGCAGTGCGCGCAGGAGCAGGTAGACGAGGAAGGCGGTGAACACCGCCGCGGTGCCGGCCACCAGCACGGCGAGGGTCCGCCCGACGACGGCCCAGGTGTTCGGGGGTGGGCTCACGCGTCCATGCTGCCATTGCTGCGCCGCCGCACGGTTGGGCGGTTGGTCGGCAGCTTGGCTCATGGGTCGCGATTCAGCGCACCCTCAGCAGCCGAGAACAGGGAGCCCAGGCGCGTCTCCCATTGAGGCAAATCCCGGGCAAGCGTGGTCCACGTCAGCTAACTGTTGATCTCGTCGTACTGGTGGATGATGAAGTTTCGGTTCGCTACGGCGAGGGCCCAATCGACGCCGGGCGGCGCAACGTGGCCAGCCTTGGCCAGGCGGTCCTCGTGTTCATCACAACGGGACCGCGTCTCTCCGGATGTCGTCGTCCATCCCTGGCGTCAGGCCGCCCAGCTCGACCAGGTCGATGTCTCGGCCCAGCACAGTCTCGAGCAGGTGTTTGAAGCGGATGAAGTCGAACGTCGAGGTACCTGCGGGCGGGCGGACCAGCAGGTCGATGTCGGAGTCGGGGCGTGCCTCGTGTCGGGCGACCGATCCGAAGACCGCGAGGTCCCGATAGCCGTGCAACTCCGCCAGCGTCGTGAGCGCTGGTGAGGCAGCAGCCAGGAGGTCCTCCGGGTGCAGGGTGTCGGTCTTGGGGGCGGAGGCCATCTGCTGACTGATCGCAGGCTGACTGACGCCAAGGAGCTCGGCGATCTCCCGCTGACTCAGGCCCGACGCTGCCATGGCGCGCAGGGCGATGCCGCGACGCGTCTTCGCCAGGAGCTCATCCCGACGGGCGTCTCGGTAGGTCTGCACCAGATCCATAAGGGAACCTTATCGCGAATCCCCCAGGCGGGAAGGGCGCTCGTCCGTCCGGTCACTGAGGTCGATCCGGACGGATGATCCGGGCCGGTGCGGGCGACTTTTACCGTGTCCTTACTGTTGGGTCGAGAGGTCGGGCGAAGGGAGCACAGGCATGCGGTGGTCGGGTCGGTATCGGGGGAGTCGTCGGGATGGTCGCGCCGTGGTCGGCGCGGCGCTGGCGGTCGTGATGCTGGCGGCCTGCGGGCCGGAGGCGACCGACGCGCAGGGCGACGCCGAGGAGGTCGCCGCAGCGGCGGCCGACGTGTTGGCGGCCTCAGCCGAGAGCGACCAGGCCCGAGCCGAAGGGGGATCCGCAGCCAAGGGGTCCGAGTCCGCGTCGTCGGCCGCGAAGGTGAAGTCGAACGCGAAGGCGACGGCGAAGCCGAAGTCCTCCTCCGCGAAGTCAGCGGCCCCGGCGCGTGGGAAGTACCGCGTCATCCGGGTGGTCGACGGGGACACGGTCAAGGTGGACATCAACGGCGGCGAGTCGGTGCGGGTCATCGGGATCGACGCGCCCGAGAGCGTCCACCCGGATGAGCCCGTCGAGTGCGGCGGCGTCGAGGCGTCGGCGAAGGCCAAAGCGATGCTCGAGGGCAAGCGGGTCAACCTCGTCTACGACAGCACCCAAGCCAAGCGTGACCGGTACGGGCGGCTGCTCGCCTACGTGGAGCTGCCGGGCGTGGGCGACTTCGGGAAGTCGATGATCAGGGCCGGCCACGCCCGGGAGTACACCTACGCGGCGGCCTACCGGCGCCAGGCGACCTACCGCAGCGCGGAGCGCCAGGCGCGCAGTGCCGACCGCGGCATCTGGGGCGACTGCAGCCAGGCGGAGCCGGTCCCGGCGTACACACCGCCGCCGGCCCCGTCCCCTTCGTCGTCCGCTCCGGCGCCCGCACCGGCACCCGCTCCCGCCCCGGCGCCAGCCCCGGCCCCAGCGCCCGCGCCAGCCCCGGCCCCAGCGCCCGC
>NZ_BCSQ01000096.1 GCF_001570945.1 Janibacter anophelis NBRC 107843 | reverse complement strand
GAGGGTCAGCCACAGCACGTGGTGTGGCTGACCCTCGGAGGTGTAGCCGGGTCGAAGGGAGGGCCTGGCGTCACTGTGGAAAACGTCCGTCGCCCTTCGCCAGGAATCGGCAGACTCCCGGGCATGGACGACGAGATCGAGCTGCTGCGCCGCGCATCGGTCAACCACGTCTTCTCGAGCGCCGATGCCGAGCGCGCGGGGATCCCGAGACTGCGTCTGGTGACCCTGGCCCGCGCCGGCTTGCTCACCCACCTGACCCGCGGCATGTGGTCGACGGTCGGTTCCGGCGACCTCGACGACATCCACCTGCTGCGGACCGTCGCCATCATCCGGCGGCTACGCGTGGCCGCGGGGGCAACGGCCCACTCGGCCCTGATCCTCCACGACCTGCCCCTCGTCGACTGCGACCTCGACACCGTCCACCTGGTCCGGGGCAGCGGACAGGCCACCCGCCGTGGCAAGGACTACACAGTGTGGGGAGAGGCGGGCGAATTGACGACGGCGAAGCGACCCCCCTTCGTCGAGGAACCGCTGCCCTGTGCCTCGGTCGCGCTCGCCCTCGTGCACGCCGGCGTCGCGAGCACACCGCGCACTGCGCTGGCAGCCGGTGACGCCGCCGTCCGTCGTGAACTCGTGACCCCGCGCGAGATCGAGGTGGCAGCGGCACTCCTCCCGCTCGGCACGCCCAATGCCGCCGCCGTCCGACGAGCACTCGCAGATGTGGACGGCCGGCACGAGTCGCCCGGGGAGTCCCTGACGGCACAAGTTCTGCGCGACCTCGGGTACGCACTCCAGCCACAGGTGTGGATCGGTCCCTACCGCGTCGACTTCCTCATCGCGGGGACCAAGGTGGTCGTCGAGTTCGACGGGGCGATCAAGTACGACGACCGTGGGGTCGTCATCGCCGAGAAGCGTCGTGAGGACGAGCTGCGACGCCGCGGTTTCGTCGTCGTGAGGCTCATGTGGTCGGACTTGAAGGACCCGGAGCGCGTCCGGCGACTCGTCGAGGCAGCACGTGCAGCATCCGCCGCATGAGCCGGCCACACCTTGGATGGTCAGCCACAGCACGTGGTGTGGCTGACCATCCAAGGTGTAGCCAGCCACATTTTGTGACGGGAAGGGTGGGCCCACCGGCGGGTTTCGTAGGATCTGGGGCATGACGACGACGCGCGCTGCCTGGGGCCACGGAGTGGCCACCGTGACGACCGACGGATCGGTCCTGGACACCTGGTACCCCGAGCCGGCCCTGGGCGAGGCCCCGGAGGCCTCGCAGGTCCCCGAGGATCTGCTCGCCCTGGCGGGCGAGGACGAGGCCCGCCGCGTGCGCACCGAGGTCGTCACCGTCAGCATCGACCTCGACGCCGCCCCCGAGGGCGCGTCCGACGCCTACCTGCGCCTGCACCTGCTCTCGCACCGCCTGGTGCAGCCGAACTCGATCAACCTCGACGGCCTCTTCGGCCAGCTGAGCAATGTCGTGTGGACCAACCACGGTCCGTGCGCGGTCGAGGGCTTCGAGGCCACCCGTGCCCGGCTGCGCGCCCGCGGCCCGGTCCAGGTGACGAGCATCGACAAGTTCCCCCGCCTCACCGACTACGTCACCCCCGGCGGCGTGCGCATCGGCGACGCCGACCGCGTGCGTCTGGGGGCCCACCTCGCCTCCGGCACGACCGTCATGCACGAGGGCTTCGTCAACTTCAACGCCGGCACCCTGGGCACCTCCATGGTCGAGGGCCGCATCAGCCAGGGTGTCGTCGTCGGCGACGGCTCCGACATCGGCGGCGGCGCCTCGACGATGGGCACCCTCTCCGGCGGCGGCACCGAGCGCGTCTCGATCGGCGAGCGCTGCCTCGTCGGCGCCGAGGCCGGCGTCGGCATCGCCCTGGGTGACGACTGCGTCGTCGAGGCCGGCCTCTACGTCACGGCCGGCACCAAGGTGACGCTGCCCGACGGCACGGTCGTCAAGGCGGCCGAGCTCTCCGGCCGCAGCGGCCTGCTCTTCGTGCGCAACTCCGTCACCGGCACCGTCGAGGCGCGCGACCGCACCGGTGACGGCATCGCGCTCAACGACGCGCTCCACGCCAACGACTGACCGTGCCCAGGCGCGAGCACCCGCCGCTGCCCGACGACCGTGGCCCCCGGTGGCCCACGGTCGTCGCGGTGCTGTGCGTGCTCGCCCTCGTCGTCGGCGTCGGCGCCTGGTACGCGCGTGACCGGATCGGCCTCTTCCTCGGCGAGGAGTGCCGCGCGACGGCGCTCGAGGAGAGCGTGAGCTTCCGACCCAACCAGATGCACCACGCGAGCACCATCGTCCTGCTCGCCGTCAAGCGCGGCCTGCCCGCACGCGCCGGCACCATCGGCATCGCCACGGCGATCCAGGAGTCGAAGCTGCGCAATCTCTCCTACGGCGACCGCGACTCACTCGGTCTCTTCCAGCAGCGGCCCAGTCAGGGCTGGGGCACCGAGGAGCAGCTCCAGGACCCGGTCTACGCCACCAACGCCTTCTACGACGCCCTGGTCAAGGTCGACGGCTGGCAGGACATGGTCATCACCGAGATCGCCCAGGAGGTCCAGCGCAGCGGGTACCCCACCGCCTACGCCGACCACGAGCAGGAGGGTCGGATCATCGCCTCCGCGCTGAGCGGCCACTCCCCCGAGGGCTTCGTCTGCCGGCTCGACGGGCCCACGGCGGCCGGCCGGCCGGACACCTTCGTGCAGGCGCTGTCCGAGGAGACCGGCCAGGCCGGCACCGCCGACGGACAGGTCATCAGCGTCGTCGCCCCCGACGAGCGCCACGGCTGGGCCGTCGGCGCCTGGGCGGTCGGCCAGGCCAAGGCCCGCAACGTCGTGCGAGTGCAGGTCGGCGACCGCGAGTGGGTCCGCGGCGCCGGGGACGGCGCGATGCAGTGGCGCGACGCCGACGAGCCGGTCCCCGCGGGCCAGGTGCGCGTCTCCCTCCACGAGGGCTGAGCGCCACCCCGGACGCGACTCGGCCCCCTTCGTCGTCGTGACGAAGGGGCCGAGCTCACCTGGAGCGCAGGGTCAGCGGTTGTCGATGCCCACGTAGTCGCGCTCGGTCGGGCCGGTGTAGATCTGGCGCGGGCGCCCGATCTTGGTGTCCTTGTCCTCGATCATCTCGCGCCACTGGGCGATCCAGCCCGGCAGGCGGCCGATGGCGAAGAGGACGGTGAACATCTTCGGGTGGAAGCCCATGGCCGTGTAGATCAGGCCCGTGTAGAAGTCCACGTTGGGGTAGAGCTTGCGCTCGACGAAGTAGTCGTCCGCGAGGGCGATCTCCTCGAGCTTCATGGCGATCTCGAGCTGCTCGTCGCCGCCCATCTTCTCAAGGATGGTGTGCGCGGTCTCCTTGACGATCGCCGCACGCGGGTCGTAGCTCTTGTAGACCCGGTGGCCGAAGCCCATGAGGCGGACGCCGTCCTCCTTGTTCTTGACCTTCTTCATGAAGGTCTCGGCGCCGTCGTCGGAGGACTGGATCTGCTGCAGCATCTCCAGCACGGCCTGGTTGGCGCCACCGTGCAGCGGGCCGGAGAGGGCGTGGATGCCCGCGGAGACCGAGTTGAAGAGGTTGGCGTGGGCCGAGCCGACGAGGCGGACGGTCGAGGTCGAGCAGTTCTGCTCGTGGTCGGCGTGCAGGATGAACAGCTGGTCGAGCGCCTTGACGATCTCCGGGTCGAGCTCGTAGGGCTCGGCCGGGAAGCCGAAGGTCATCCGCAGGAAGTTCTCGGTCAGGCTGAGCGAGTTGTCCGGGTACAGGAAGGGCTGACCGACGCTCTTCTTGTGCGCGTAGGCGGCGATCGTCGGCAGCTTCGCCAGGAGGCGGATGGTCGAGATCTCGACCTGCTCCGGGTCGAAGGGGTCAAGGCTGTCCTGGTAGAAGGTGCCCAGCGCCGAGACGGCGGAGGAGAGCACCGGCATCGGGTGCGCGTCGCGCGGGAAGCCGTTGAAGAAGGCCTTGAGGTCCTCGTGGAGCATCGTGTGGCGCGAGATGCGCTCCTCGAAGTCACCCAGCTGGTCGGCCGTCGGCAGCTCGCCGTAGATCAGCAGGTAGGCGACCTCGACGAAGGTCGACTTCGACGCGAGCTGCTCGATCGGGTAGCCGCGGTAGCGCAGGATGCCCGCGTCACCGTCGATGTAGGTGATGTCGCTCTTGCACGAGGCGGTGTTGACGAAGCCCACGTCGAGCGTCGTGTTGCCCGTCTCCTTCATCAGCGAGGAGATGTCGTAGCCGTCATTGCCCTCGTTGGCCTTGACGAGGGGGAAGGTCAGGTCCTTGCCCCCGGCGGAGAAGGTGGCGTCAGCGGTCATGAAATGTGTCTGCCCTTCGTTCGTTGCGTGCCGCGCAGGCGGTGGCCCCGGGCATGCGGTCTCACCCCTGAAACTACCCCAGCGGTGGCCTGCATCACCACGCGGGGCCCGGTCGGCGGAACAGCCGCGGCCTCCTGAGGGGCGAGGAGCGCCAGCGACGAACCTCGACGGGCTCAGGCCGTCAGCCTCGCGACCGCGGCGGCGATCCGCTCGTCGCTGGCCGACAGCGCCACCCGCACGTGCTGCTCCCCGGCCGCACCGTAGAAGTCACCGGGCGCCACGAGGATGCCCAGGTCGGCGAGCCGGTCGACGGTGACCCGGCACGGCTCCCCCGCGGTCACCCACAGGTAGAGCCCGGCCTCGGAGTCGTCGATGCGGAACCCGGCGCCCTCCAGGGCCGGTCGCAGCGCGGCCCGCCGC
>NZ_BCSQ01000095.1 GCF_001570945.1 Janibacter anophelis NBRC 107843 | reverse complement strand
CGACGCCCTGCGCTCCGGCCCCCAGGAGCTCGACTGGTTCTACGTCTCCCCGGCCGCGCTCTTCGGCTCCTTCGCCCCCGGCGAGACCACCGGCAGCTACCGGCTCGGCGGCGACGAGCTCGTCACCGATGCCGAGGGCAACTCGGAGATCTCGGGCACGGACTTCGCGCTGGCCTTCGTCGACGAGATCGAGCAGGGCAAGCACCGCCGGCAGCGGTTCACCGTCGCCCACTGATCCCACGCGCGTAGCGGCCCAGCGCCGCCCGGAATCCCCGGTTGGGCGACGCCTCCGGCAGAGCTGCGACGACCTCCCGCGTCGCCGTCTCGAGGTCGACCCCGAGCTCCAGCGCGTGGGCGATGCCCACGGTGGGCGTCCGGGACTGGGCCGCGACGCAGTGGACGAGCACCCGGTGACCCTCGGCCCGAAGGGAGCCCACCGTCCGGGCCGCGTCGGCGAGGACGGCGTCGAGGTTGGGGTTCGCCTCGGCCCCTGGCTCGTCGATGAGGCGGAAGGGCACGTGCACCACGCCCGCCGGCACCTGCTCGGATCCAGTAAGGCAGAGGCTCACCACCGCGGTGATCTTCTCAGGCAGCTCGTCGAGCGCCAGCACGTTGCCGAGCCACACCCCGTTGTCGAAGGGGTGCCGCACGAGGACCGGGCGGCGCGCCTGGTGGTAGTCGATGCGCTCCACCCCGGGCCAGCCGTAGGCATTGGGGCGGCCACCCCGCACGGCCAGGGTGGCCGCCTCGACGAGGTCCTCGGCCGTGCGGCCCGGGTAGCCGTGCACGATCCGGCGCCACTCGGCAGGCACGGCCGACGCGCCCCACCGGGCGCCGAGCAGGCCGCCGGCGATCGCCGCGACCGTGTCGGTGTCGTTGCCGATACGGATCGCGGTGTCGAGCGAGTCCTGCAGATGCAGGCACGGCATCTCGTCGGGCACCGGCGTGTGGCGGATCGCCGACCACGCGGCCTGGAACGCCGTGACGACATAGCCGTTGGGCGTGAAGGTCGCTGGGTCCTGTGCCTCGGCCTCCTCGATGCGCTCGGTCCAGAAGGCCTGCGCCTCCCCCGACAGGTACGGCAGCCCGACCCGTACGTCGAGCATCCCGCCGAGCACCGCGTGCCGGATCGCCTGCGACCACAGCGCGCACGCCTGCCCCGCGCGCTCGTCCGTGTGGGTCAGCGCCGAGACCGCCTCGGCGGCCGCCGTGAGGCGCTGCGGGTCGTCGAGGTGCGCCAGCGCGACCGGCGAGGTGCGCATCAGCGAGCCGTTGCCGCCGGTGCGGCCAGTCCGAGCGTGCAGGTCCGCGGCGGCCTGGGTCATGCGGGTGGCGAGGGACTCATCCGGTCCCTGAGTGGGTCCCACGTTCCGCGTGGGCGGCGCGCCAGCGCCGTCTCGAAGGGACTCCCTTCGAGACGCTTGCAGAGCAAGCTCCTCACGGGGCGATGCGTGACGGGGCGAGGTGTGGCGGAGCGAGGAGAGGACCTGGCGGGTCTGGGTACCGATGTCGGCCGGGCCGGAGGCGTACCAGTCGAGGAAGCCCTGGGCGACCTCGTCCAGCGTCTCCGGGGAGGCGAGGTCCGCTCCCTTCGCCACGGCTGCCAGGACCGGCCACGTCATGGCCGTGTCGTCGGTCCACTCGCCCGGGGCGAAGTTGCCCAGGCCGCCGCCGATCATCCCCGGACCCTCGGGACCGACTGCCGCGCAACCGAACTCGTACCCGGCGCCGAGGGCATCGCCCGTCGCAGCACCGAGGACGGCACCGCACGCTCGGTCAATCTGTGCACTGGTGAGCCGCATCAGGCCACCTCTCCCCCGACGCGCAGCGCCAGATCGTCTCGGGACTTCATGGCGTCGAGGAAGACGGCCATGGTCGTCGTCAGGTGGTGCGGGGCGAAGGGCATCGTCTCGACTGTCGCCGTCTGGACGATGTCACGACCGATGACCTGCCACCAGACCCACGCGTTGGAGCGGTTGAGGAGCCCGACCTCGACCGCGGCTTGCCGCCGCGAGCGCGCCCCGTGGGCCACGCGGGTGCTGATCACGATGGCCGGCGCATCCGGCAGCACCTGCACCCAGACCCGCTGGCCGAGGTGCTCGACGAAGAGGTCGTCGTCCTCGTCGCGGAAGACCTCGTAGTCGTCGCTCAGCGACTCCTCGACGATGTCGACCAGCGCCTCCCGGTCGGTCTCGACGTACACGTCGGGAGCGGTGCGCAGGCCCCCGGTCCAGGCCAGCCCGAGGACCGGCGACATCTGCGCGACCGGACCCTCCGCCCGGTGCGTCAGCAGCTGCGGGTGCGGCACGCCGACAATTTTGCGCAGCAACATGATCGCTCGGTGGACGATCGGCTCCCGCCCGATCGCGTGGTTTTCGGTGTACTCGTCGTCACCGACGGTCGCGCAGAGCGCGCCGCTCTGCATGCGGAAGGCCACCACCGGCACCTCCACCTGCTCCCCCACCTCGAGGACCAGCCGGTCCTGCGGGTGCGCCATCGCCTCGACGAGCGTCAGCAGCTTGCGCTCGAAGGCCTTCCACGCGGCGTTGATCTCCTCGACCCCCGCCGCCATCTCCTGCTCGGTCATGGTCATCACATCCCCTCCCATTCATTTAACCCCTTGTCTACGCTAACTATAACACCTCAACCGCGCTAAGGTGCAGGACATGGCTCGCCGCACCCTCGACAGCTACCCCCGCCCCGGCGTCACCGTGGACCTCGCGGTCCTCACGATCACCGACCCGGGCACCGACGACGCAGCCCTGCGGGTCCTGGTCCAGGAGCGCACCGACCCGGACGGCAGGGTGCTGCCCGGCCGATTCCTCCGCGAGCGGCACACCATCGACGAGACCGTGCACGAGGTCTTCGAGCACAAGGTCGGCGTGCGCCCGACCGAGGTCACTCCCCCACGCCTGCTGCGCCTCTTCGACGCACCCGACCGCGACGACCGCACGTGGGCGATCTCGGTCGCCTACTCCGTCTCCATGCCCGAGCTCGAGCTGACGGGAGCGAAGGGAGAGCTCCTCCCCGTCGACGAGGTGGCCGCCACGACCAGCCGGGACATGCTCTGGGACCACGACGAGATCGTCTCTGCCGCAGTCGAGTCGCTGCGCGAGCGCTATGAGTTCCGCTTCCGCAACGACAGCCCCCCGCCGGACCCCGACGGCTTCCTCCCGCAGCCCTTCACGCTCCACCAGCTGCGCAAGGTGCACGAGGCCGTCATCGGAGAAGAGCTGCACAAGGACAACTTCGCCCGTCGGATGAAGCCCCAGCTCACGCCCGTGACCCGAGGCGGCGAGGTCGTCCGGTCAGCCGCCCAGCGGGGTCGGCCGGCAACGCTCTACCGCATCGCCTAGCGGCCTCGGGCGTCGAGCGACACCCGGGGCAGGTGGACGCGACGCACCCCGCAGGAGGAGATGGCTCAGCTCGACCCGCGACGTACCGGCGGCTCGCCGGTCGCCCCTGCCCTGCTGATCACCTGACGGTGCCCCACGGTCGGGTCCGGCTCAGGTGGTGAGCCGGGTGATCACCACCAGGACGGCTGCCATGACGGCCACGCCGACCACGACGGCCAGCGTGATGGCGAGCGGTCGGTGCACCCACTGCCACCGCAGCAGTCGCGGCCACCGCCGGCGCACGTCCTCAACGCTCTGCCCGGCGACGACGTTGTGGCTGCGGCCGGCCATGACGAGGGCGTCGATCGTCTCGGGCGGCCACAGGCTGGTCGGCCACCGGCGCAGGCAGCGGCCGTCGTCGCCCAGCAGGCCGATGAGGCCACCGACGCCGCTCAGCTGCAGCTCGCGCACCACGACGACTTCGGCGATGGCCGAGCGCGGGATGACCCAGGTGCCCACCAGGCCTCGCTCGCGCACCTCAGTGGGCGTGATCTCCACGGTGCGCTGAGTCTCCCGGGCCGTGATGACGGTGAAGAGGCCGACGACGAGCAGGGCGGCCAGGATCCCCTGGCACCACGGAGCCTTGACGACGACGGGGAGGATCGCGAAGAACACCCCGACCCCGGTCGTGATGACGAAGAAGGCCGGGCTCACCCCTCCGGGCAGGACTCGACGGCCCTCATGGTGGCCGGGCTGCGAAGACATGGCGCCATCATCGCAAGGAGCACGCCCCCAGGCAGGAGGGGTCAAGATCCGGTCTCGACTGGCGCGGGCTGGCGGTTCGGCACGCCGCGCAGGCCAGGTGGTGCCACGGTGGGAGGCATGGATCTCACCTGGGTCGCCCTCTCGGCGACCGGACTGCTGTCCATCGCGGGGCTCCCCTTCGCGATGGCCTGGGTGGAGCGGACCCTGATGACGGGCCCGACCCACGTCGAGCAGCCGCCCCGCTGACCCGCCGCGCGCCACACTCCGCTGGCCGGCCGGCGGGGCAGTCACTCGTCAGCGCGTGCCCGCGTAGACGGCGGTCTTGACCCGCGTCGCCGTCGGCTTGCCCTGGTCGACGGAGCGATCGACGGTCCACGCGGCGGCATCGCTGTCGAAGGTGTCCTCGATCTTTTCGTCCGTCAGCAGCTCGGAGCCGTCGCTGCACGGTCTTCGGTGGCACCGGTTACGCCGGCGGCAACATCGCCCGGGAGGCCGCCTCCCGCGGTCACCAGGTCATCTCCTACACGCGCAGCGCTCCGAACGAGCCCATCGACGGCGTCGAGTACCGCACCGGGTCGCTGACCGACGACGCCGTCCTCGCTCAGGCTGCCGCTGACGCCGATGACCTCGTCGTCGCGACCCACGGGGCCGACGTCGGCGGATCGCCGCTCGTCGACCACGTCGACCGTCTCGCGTCCGCGGCGGTCGAGCATGGCGCGCGCCTGTCCTTCGTCGGTGGC
>NZ_BCSQ01000094.1 GCF_001570945.1 Janibacter anophelis NBRC 107843 | reverse complement strand
TTGATCGAGGTGCGAGGCCGCCAGCCGACCGCGATCACCGCGACCGACAACGCCGGCAACACCCACGTCAGCGAGATCGCCACCGACACCAACACCCGTTACCTGCTGAGCGTCCCGGTCGCCATGGGGACCAGCGTCATCTTCAACTCCTTCGCCTACAACGGGCCCGGCTCCGACCCCGACTTCGACCCGGACTGGGACGAGAACCACCACCTCGTCTCCTACGAGATCAACTACATCGTCGAGTGGTGGAGCACCGGCCTGCTGGGCGGCGAGATCATCGCGTCCTGCGGTGACACCGCGACGACCACGGCCACGACCTTCCAGAGCACCTACCTCGGCGGCCGGCTCAGCACCTTCGAGTGAGCTTCGCTCCCCCCGCACGACGCAGCGCCGCGGACCTCGTGGTCCGGGGCGCTGCGCACTTCCCCGGGGAAATGCGCGTTGTCGGGGCCCTTCCGCGCGCATTTCCCCGGGGAAATGCGCGGTTGGTGGGACGAAGGGGGGTCAGCCCCGCTGCGTGGAGTCCGTCACCTCACCAACGAGCTCCTCGATGACGTCCTCGAGGAAGACGACCCCGCGGACGGTGCCGTCGGTGTCGACGACGCGGGCCAGGTGGGTGCCGGTGCGCTGCATGGTCGCCAGCACGTCCTCCACCTCGTCGTCGGGGCGCACGGTCGCCATGCGGCGCAGCCGCTTGCGCGGGACCGGCTGGTCGCGCTCGGTCTCGTCGGCGTAGAGCACGTCCTTGAGGTGGAGGTACCCGGCGAGCTCGCCGCTGGTGTCGGTCGTCGGGTAGCGCGAGTACCCGTGCTTGGCGACGAGCCGCTCGATGTCGTCCGGCGTGGCGTCGCGCGGGACTGTGACGAGGTCCTCGACCCGCACGCCCACGTCGGCGGCGTCCTTGTCGGAGAACTCCAGGGCCGCGCCCACGAGGCCGTACTTCTCGGTCTCGACCAGGCCCTCGCGGTGCGACTCGTGGATGATCTGCTGGACCTCCTCGACGGTGAAGGCCGAGGACACCTCGTCCTTGGGGTCGATCCCCATCGCGCGGACGAAGGCCTTGGACACCCAGTCCATGCCGATGATGATCGGCTTGGCGACCTTCATGACCCACATGAGCGGCGGGACCAGCATCATCGCGGAGCGCTCGGGGCCGGCGATCGCGAGGTTCTTGGGGATCATCTCGCCGACGACGACGTGCAGGTAGACGACGATGAGGATCGCCAGCACGAGCGAGGTGGCGTCGGTGAAGGCGTCGGGCACCCCGATGCGCTCCATGACCGGGTGCAGCGCGTGGTGCAGCGCCGCCTCGGAGATGGCACCGAGGAGCACCGAGCAGATGGTGATGCCGAGCTGGCAGGTGGCGAGCAGGACTCCGGTGTGCTGCAGTGCGTCGACCGCGATGGCGGCGCGCTTGTTGCCCTCGTCCGCGAGCGGCTCGAGCTGCGCGCGTCGGGCGGACATCGCCGCGAACTCGGCGCCGACGAAGAAGGCATTGGCCAGCAGCAGCGCCACGGTGATCAGGACGGTCGTCATGCCGGCTCACCGCCCTTCGCCCCGGGCTCGTCGCTCGAGGCGGCATCGCCCCCGGACTCGTGCTGGACGAACCGCAGCCGGTCCACACGACGGGTGTCCATGTCGGCCACGGTGACCCGCCAGCCGTCGATGTCGACGACGTCGCCGACCTCCGGGACGCGGCCGAGCTCGGCCATGACCCACCCGCCGACGGTCTCGTAGGCGGGGCCGTCGGGCACGGGCGCGCCGACCCGATCGCGCACCTCGTCGGGACGCCACAGGCCGGGCACGGTCCACACGCCGTCGCCGAGCGACCGGCCGGTGGTCTGCGCGAGGTCGTGCTCGTCGTTGACCTCACCGACGATCTCCTCGACGAGGTCCTCGAGCGTGACGACGCCTGCGGTGCCGCCGTACTCGTCGACGACGACACCCATCTGCAGGCCGGAGTCACGCAGCTGGATGAGCAGCGGGTCCAGGCGCAGGGTCTCGGGCACGACGACCGGGTCGATCATCAGCGCCGACACCGGCACGGACTCGCGTCGCTCGTGCGGGACGGCGATCGCCTTCTTGACGTGGACGACGCCGTCGATGTCGTCCCAGTCCTCCCCCGTCACGGGGAAGCGGGAGTGGCCGGTGCGCCGCGCGAGCGCGACGAGGTCCTCGGCGGAGGCGGTGCGGTCGATGGCGCTGGCCCGGTTGCGCGGGGTCATCACGTCGGCGGCGGTCTGGTCGCCGAACCCGAGCGAGCGGGCGACGAGGCGCCCGGTGCCGGAGTCGAGCGTGCCCGCCTCGACGGAGGTGCGCACGAGCGAGGCCAGCTCGGCGGGGCTGCGGGCCGCGGAGAGCTCTTCCTGCGGCTCGACGCCCATGCGGTGCAGCGCCCAGTTGGCCGAGCCGTTGAGCACGAAGATCAGCGGTTTGAAGAGCACGCCAATGACGCGCATCGGCACGGCGACGACCTTGGCCGTGCGCAGCGGCACCGACACCGCGAGGGTCTTGGGCACCATCTCGCCGAGGATCATCGAGAAGACGGTGGCGATGACGAGCGCCAGACCGCTGCCGACGGAGGTGGCGGCCGACGCGGGCAACCCCGCGGCCTCCAGTCCCGGCGTGATGAGGGTGCCGATGGCCGGGCTGGCGATGAAACCGAGGGCCAGCGTCGTGACGGTGATGCCGATCTGGCACGCCGAGAGCAGCGTCGAGAGGGTGCGAAGGGAGGTCAGCACCGGCTTCGCGGCGGTGTCCCCGTCGTCGATCGCCCGCTGGACCGTCGGGCGGTCCAGGGCGACGAGGGAGAACTCCGCGGCCACGAAGAGGGCGGTGCCCAGGGTGAGGACGAGGGCAAGGATCAGGAGACCGATGGTCATGGTCCGAGGGATTCTACGGCGAGTTCGTCGACGGCCTCCCCCACTCTCCCTGAGGAGGTTGCGCAGCAACCGTCCCCACGCTCCCTGAGGAGGTTGCGCAGCAACCGTCTCGAAGGGAGGCCCTCCCCCTCGAGGTGGAGACGGATCTACGCCGCAAGGCGGATGACCGGCCGCGACAGCGGGTGCGAGGATGACGCCGACACCGATGACGAAGGGGACCTTGCTGACCACCACGGGAGCGCGCGTCGAAGTACGCAACCTCACCAAGAGGTTCGGCGGCTTCACCGCCGTCGACGACCTCAGCTTCAACGTCGAACCGGGACGGATCACCGGATTCCTCGGGCCGAACGGCGCGGGCAAGACGACGAGCCTGCGGATGCTGCTCGGCCTGATCTCGCAGACCTCGGGCACCGCGACGATCGACGGGCAGACCTATCACGACATCGACCAGCCGCTGAAGGTCGTCGGGTCGGCCCTCGAGGCGACGAACTTCCACCCGGGGCGCTCGGGCCGTGACCACCTGCGGGTGCTCGCCGCGACGATCGGCGCTCCCGACAGCCGGGTCGACGAGCTGCTCGAGCTCACCGGCATCCCGGCGGCCGCGCGCAAGCGCGCCGGCGGCTACAGCATGGGCATGCGCCAGCGTCTCGGCCTGGCGGCCGGACTGCTCGGCGACCCGCGCCTGCTCGTCCTCGACGAGCCGGCGAACGGCCTCGACCCCGAGGGCATCCGCTGGCTGCGCGGGTTCCTGCGCCACCTGGCGTCGGAGGGGCGCACGGTCCTGATCTCCAGCCACCTGCTGCAGGAGGTCGAGCAGACGGTCGACGACGTCGTCATCATCGCCAACGGCCGCCTCGTCAAGGAGGGCACGGTCGGTGAGCTGCGCGGCTCGGCGACCTCGCTCGTGCGCACGACCGACGCCGACTCGCTCATCGGGGCGCTGCGCGTCGCGGACGTGCCGGCGAACCTGCAGGAGGACGGCGGCATCGTCGCCGAGACCGACGACCTACGGCTGGTGGGCGATGTCGCCCTTCGTGCCGGGGTGCCGATCCACGAGCTGCGGCCGCTCGCCGCGGACCTCGAGCAGCTCTTCTTCTCCCTCACCGAGGGCACCAACCGCAACCTGGGCGCCGGCGAGTCCGCCGCGCCCGTCATGGCCGACGCGATCGAGGGCCGGGAAGGGGCGAACGGCTGATGCTGGGCGCGATCAAGTCCGAATTCCGCAAGTACTTCTCCACCCGCATGTGGTGGGGCATGGCGATCGCCATCTTCCTCGTCAGCGCGGTCTTCGCCCTGGGCTTCGCTTTCCTCTACACGATGGACCAGAGCGGCGTCCCGCCGGAGCAGCAGATGAGCACCGACCCGACGGAGATCGCCAACTCCGTCTACACGGCAGGTCTGAGCGTCGCCTACCTGCTCACCCTCGCCGTTGGCGTCATGCAGATCGGCAGCGAGTACCGGCACAAGACGATCACTTCGACCTTCCTCGCGACGCCGAAGCGCACCCGAGTCATGGGCGCCAAGGTCATCTCGCTGCTGGCGATCGGCGCGATGTACGGCGTCATCTCGCTCATCGGGTCCGTCGGCGTCGGCGCGCTCATCCTGTCGAGCCGCGGCTTCGAGGCCTTCCCCAGCGCCGAGGTGGGGCGCACCCTGCTGCTCAGCCTGCTCGTGCTCGGACTGTGGGCGCTCATCGGCCTCGGGGCCGGGATCCTCATCCCCAACCAGGTGGCGGCGCTGCTGATCTCCGTCGGCGTCGCGTGGATCGTCGAGCCGGTCGCGGGGCTCGCCCTGAGCTTCCTCGACTGGGGCGCCGACGTGGCCAAGTTCTTCCCCTCGTCCGCCACCCAGGCGATCGTCAGCGGCGTGGACACGTCGATGGGACAGATGGACCAGCTCGAGTGGTGGGCAGGCGCCCTCGTCCTCGCGGCCTACGCCGCGGTCCTCGCCGGCATCGGCACGATGCTCACGGTGCGCAAGGACATCAGCTGACCCACCCCGCGTCGTGACCACGGGACCGTCCTCCGAGCGAAGGGGGGGGG
>NZ_BCSQ01000093.1 GCF_001570945.1 Janibacter anophelis NBRC 107843 | reverse complement strand
GGATGGAAGTTCTGACGCTCACCATCTGGAAGACCTCGACGTGCCTGACGCTACCTTCACTACCCCTGACCTGACCATGTTCTGCCGACTCGACGAGCTCGGCCTCGAGGCTGTCGGCCAACGACTCGAACCAGGCCGCGCGGTCCTCGCCTGTCGCGTCGTCGAGCTTGACCGGTGGTGCCGGCGCTGCGGCTGCGAAGGCGTCCCGCGCGACACCGTCACCCGGCGACTGGCCCACGAACCTTTCGGGTGGCGACCCACGACACTGGAAGTCACCGTTCGCCGCTACCGATGCACCGGCTGCGGCCACGTATGGCGTCAGGACACTACGCTCGCGGCCGAGCCGCGCGCGAAGCTCTCCCGCCGTGGGCTGACCTGGGCCCTGGAGGGCCTGGTGGTCGCCCACCTCACGGTCTCCCGGATCGCGCAGGGGCTCGGGGTGGCGTGGAACACCGCCAACGACGCGGTTTTGGCCGAGGGCAAGCGGGTCCTGATCGAGGACGAGCACCGGTTCGACGACGTCACCGTCCTTGGCGTCGACGAACACGTGTGGCGCCACACCCGCAAAGGCGACCAATACGTGACCGTGATCATCGACCTGACCCCGATCCGCGACGGTAGCGGGCCGGCGCGGCTGCTGGACATGGTCGAGGGCCGCTCCAAGCAGGTCTTCAAGGAATGGCTCGCCGCTCGCCCCGAGGCATGGCGTCAGGGCGTGGAGGTCGTCGCGATGGATGGGTTCACCGGCTTCAAGAGCGCCACTACCGAAGAGCTGCCCGAGGCCATCGTCGTCATGGATCCTTTCCACGTAGTCCGCCTGGCCGGTGATGCCCTCGACCAATGCCGCCGGCGGGTCCAACAGGAACAGCACGGGCACCGCGGCCGCAAAGACGACCCGCTCTACCGGGCTCGACGCACGCTGCACACCGGCGCTGACCTGCTCAACGACAAGCAACAGAACCGCCTGGCGGAGTTGTTCGCCATCGAGGAGCACGTCCCCGTCGAAGCGACCTGGGGGATCTACCAGCGGATGATCGCCGCCTACCGCGAACCAGACCGCGGCCTCGGGCGCACGGCGCTGGAGGACCTCATCGACGCCGTTAGCCACGACGTCCCGCCCGGCCTGAGCGAGGTCCGCAAGCTCGGTCGGACCCTGAAGACACGAGCCGGCGACGTGCTGGCCTACTTCGACCGCCCCGGCACTAGCAATGGCCCCACAGAAGCGATCAACGGACGCCTGGAGCACCTGCGCGGCAGCGCCCTGGGCTTCCGCAACCTGACCAACTACATCGCCAGATCGCTTCTGGAGAGCGGCGGCTTCAGACCCCAACTACACCCTCGATTGTGAAGTGAACCACCTTGGCCTCCTTGGTCCCGGCGTTGTTCCCGGACGACGACCCAATCGGTCTTTGTGCTCACCGACCCGACGCCCTGCCGCCACGCTCGAGGATCGCCTCCCCTTGGCGCTGTCGCGGGATTAGCGCTCGAGCGAGCCGGTGACGACGGCGGTGGCGCCCTCGAGTGTGAAGGGCCGTTACGCTACCCCTTGCGCGGGGGGTGTTGCCAGTGAGACATTGATCACAATCGGGCGCACCGAGCGCCTGTCATCAAGGGGAGAATGATGAGATCACTACGAGTACTTGCTGTCACGACGGCTGCTTTCGTCAGCCTGGCTGCTCCAGCGCATGCATACTTCGAGGCTTGGTACAGCAACGCCGTCCAGGTGACGGCTTCAGGCACTACGGTCAAGACCTACGACAAACGATGCGATGGTCAAGCAGCTCAGGCCAACTACTACCGTGGGGGATCGACCACGATGTACGAGACGACGAACAACGGAGGCTGCAACACCGTGCTGCAGTCACAGTCCCTGTCCACCGTGATCCAGATCCGAGCGTGCATGGTGGTCGCGTCCCAGCCAGATCCCTGCGGCCCGTGGGATTACACCGGCTGATCGCCATCGACAGGAAGCGCATGTCCGAAGCGACCCACGCACTCGATGTTGCTGGACTCACCTACGCGTACTCCAAATCTCCACCTGTCTTTCAGGACGCGACCTTTTCGGTCTCCGCTGGAGAGTCCGTGGCGCTCATGGGTCCAAGTGGCGTCGGAAAGACCACCTTGCTGTCCCTCGTGCTGGGGCTCATCGTCCCGGCACGAGGGACAGTCAGCGTCAGCGGCCGAGCCTGGTCGGACATGTCGGCGGCCGAACGCGCTCGGCATCGCGCCACTCGGATCGGCATGGTCTTTCAGTTTGGTGAGCTCATCGACGAACTCACCCCGCAGGAGAACATTGCCCTACCACTGCTCTGGTCGGGTCACGAGGGGGTCGATGCGATGTCTCGCGCGGCGGCGCTGCTCGACCGATTGGGCGTGCAGACCGCTGCCTCGACCTCAGATGTTGTTTCGGGGGGTGAGAGGCAGCGCATCGCCGTGGCGCGGGCCCTGATCGCAGATCCTCCAGTCATCTTGGCCGACGAGCCGACTGGGTCGCTCGATACCGACAATGCCGCGGTTCTGGCAGACCTCTTGTTCAGCCTCCCCTCGGATCGCGACTGCGCTCTCCTCGTCGTGACCCATTCCCGCGATGTCGCCGAGCGAGCAGACCGTGTCCTGCAGCTGACCCCCAGCGGCATCGTCGAAAGAGCATCGTGGGCATGAGGGGCCTCTGGTGGCGGGCAACCGGCTGGCGCCACGACCTCATCTGGACCTTCGTCGCGGCAGCAAGCCTATCCTTGGGCATCCTGTCGGCTCTGACGGCCTACGGCGTGTACGGGGTGAGGGCCGATACGGACGCCGCCCGGATGATCGTGGTCGAAGAGGGGAAGGTGACGCCGAGAACCACCGGGGTCTTCTTGGCCTACGACGACCTTCCGGGTCAGGGGCAGTTCAGCGTCGTGACCTTCTACCCGGGCGGACCCGACGCCCCGATGCCGCCCGGCCTTCCCGACGATCTTCGCCCCGGTGATGTCGCGCTCTCGCCGAGCCTGCTCAATGAGCCGGCATCCGAAGGACTGAAGACTCGCTATGGGCGTCTTGCCGGGACAATCTCCGAACCCGGTCTGGGATCACCGGATGAGAACCTCGCATACGTCGTGGGGCGAGGAGCTCCCCCGACTCGGTTCGTCGTGTCTCGTTTCGGGGCCGCAGGTGTCTCACCTTGGCAGGTTGCTGTGAGTTCTGCCGTCTTCGGGGAGTCCACGACGATCATGGCGCTCCCCGCTGTTCTCGCCGGCGTCTTGGGTCTGGTGTCGGTACCAGCGGCCAGTTTGGCGTGGGCCTGCAGCAGGCGTGGCGCCGACCGCCGGCACCATCGGGACCGGGTCCTCCAGGTCCTCGGGGCGCCACCCAAGACGCGCCTGGCTCTGCGCTTGGGACGCGCTCTTCCCGGAGCGCTGCTTGGGTCATCGCTGACCACTCTGCCGGTGTGGTCGTGGCTCCGGAGATCGCCCACCCTCCCATTCGTGGAGTTCACTATTTCGGGAAGTGCTCTCTCACTCCCGGTGGCCGGTGCAGGTGCGACTCTGGCTCTCATGGGGTGTCTGGCCCTCTTCGCCACCCCTGCTCGTGCACGACCACAGCGGTCCGCGGTCTCGCGCCGCGCCGCCGACTTGGACCCGACCCTCGTCCTCGTGGGCCCCCTGGCGGTGGCCGCTGCTGCATGGGTTCCAGATCGTCTGTCGGGGGGAAATGCCCTCGTCTACTCGCTGCTGACCTGGGGGTTGGCTGCCGCCAGTCTGCCTGCGATCGCAGTGAGCGCCGCTGTGGCGACTGCCATGCTTGGGGGTGGCTTGCGTCGTCTGGGCCATCGGCGGGCGTCTGCCACCCTGCTGCTCTCGGGGACGGCCCTGAGAGCAGCTACCCGGCACACTGCAGTCCTGACTTTCGCACTGGCCGCCTTGACTGGTATTGCCTTCCAGGCGACTCAGGTCGCATTGCGGACCCAGTCCGCTTCAGTGGACGCCAAGCGCCTTGACTCGACCATCGGGAGGACCAGTGCCCTCGTGGAGCTGCCGCAGCAAGCCGCAGCGCGCCGCTGGCTTTCGAACCTCCCCGCGCGGTCCGGGGCAGTGCTCGTGACTACGCAAGGGCTGACCGGTACCTGCGCCGATCTCGCGGCCTTGGACATTCCTTGTGATGCATCACCACCACGCTCTGCTCGGGGCAAGGCGACATTGACCGCACTCGGTTTCGGTGAGCAGGCTACGGTCGTCAGGCTCCGGTCTCCCGAGGCCCGAGCAGCGCGGTACATCGTTGTCTCCCGTGATGGGGCTCCCGTCGACCTCCCGGCCCTCAAGGAAGCCACCTACTCGGCAACCGGCCGAGTCACGCCCGTCGGCGCCGTCGCGGGAGGCTGGCTCGTCGCGAGTGAGGCGAGTGAGCACCAGTCTCGCTGGGTCGTCCTGTGGTCAGTCGCCGGATTGGTCCTCGGGGTGCTGGCCCTGCTCATCGCCTCGTCAGGAGCCATGAACGACCACAGCCGACGTCTGGCTCCCGTCATCGCCTTGTTCGGCCCGCGACGTGGCCGCATCGCGGCCGTGGTGGCTCTGACAACGGGGATCCCTTTCCTCATCGGTGGTCTCGTGTCGATCGGCGCCCATACGCTGGAAGCAATGGCCTTCCTCGGACGGATCAACCGTCCTGGAGCCTTGAACCCCTTAGCCACCAGCCTCACGGCCGTAATCGTCGCTGGGAGCCTCTTGGCTGTCGTGATCGCCGCGCGGCGGATCCTGCGTGAAGCCGACGACTGGACAGCCGGCCGGCCCCCTTCGTCCGGCTGACAGCTCGCCGAGGGGCACCTTCTCTTCCATCCGGTAGGACCGCAGGACAAGTTGGGCCCCAACACCGTCGGCTACTCAGAAGTCATGAATGAACAAATTTGACGACCAACCTCGTCACCATCGCCCAGGCCCACCCCGACAAGGTGGCCATCAAGCTCGACGACGCGGAGCTGACGTACGCGCAGCTGCACGGGCTCGCGGCCAAGGCTGCCAGCACCCTGCGCGCTGCCGGTACTAAGCCGGGTGACTGGGTCACCCCAGGGCCGAGGATGGCGGTCTCGAGGGTGAAGACGCTGGGCAACTGCTGCTCGAGGTGCTCGACCAGGGGTAACCACTCTCAGGTCAGGGTGGTCAGGACGAGGACGCGCAGGACCTGAAGCGCCCACTGCGCTCATGTTCTTCCCCTTCATGCCGCGCCCGCGGTCAGGGGCGGCTCGTCGTCGGTCGGGTCATCGTCGAAGCGGGCAGCCAAGGAAGGAACCTCGCCCCTGACGATGCGCCCCACGGTCGCACGGGGCACGCCGTACGTCGCGGCGATCGTCCGCTGCGGGCTTCCCTGGCGGGACTGCTGCACGGATAGGTGACGTTGTGGCCTGCCCTACTGCTTGGTTTCCACTTGCGGTGAGGAGTCTCAGGCTGGGATGGGGTTGTTCTCGGAGCGTAGTTCGTACTCGATCGGGGTGCGGTAGCCAAGCGCTGAATGACGGCGCTAGCGCCAGATCGCTACTCGAGAGCGGCGGCTTCAGACCCCAACTACACCCTCATCTGTGAAGAGCCC
>NZ_BCSQ01000092.1 GCF_001570945.1 Janibacter anophelis NBRC 107843 | reverse complement strand
GTGGTGCGGCGGGACCCCGCCCGCCGACGCCACCGGAGGACCAGAGATGTTTCTCATCGAGGACGCCGTGCCCGAGCCCGCGTACAGCTCGGGCGTGCTGCTCGCCATCGCCGCGGGTGCCGTCGCACTCCTGCTCCTGCTCATCATCCGATTCAAGGTCCACGCCTTCGTGGCGCTGGTGCTCGTCAGCTTCCTGACGGCCCTCGCGACCAAGATCGCGCCCGCGGACGTCGTCACGACGATGACCGACGGCTTCGGCTCGACGCTCGCCTCCGTGGCCCTGCTCGTCGGCCTCGGAGCGATGATCGGCCGCCTGCTCGAGGTGACCGGTGGCGCCCAGGTGCTGGCCGACACCCTCATCGCGCGCTTCGGCGAGGACCGGGCTCCCTTCGCCCTCGGTGTCGCCTCGTTGCTCTTCGGCTTTCCGATCTTCTTCGACGCCGGCCTCGTCGTCATGCTGCCGATCATCTTCAGCGTCGCGCGTCGCTTCGGTGGGTCGGTCCTGCGCTACGCCTTCCCGGCCGCCGGTGCCTTCGCCGTCATGCACGCCTTCGTCCCGCCGCACCCCGGGCCGGTCGCCGCGGCCGACCTCGTCGGCGCCGACATGGGCCTGCTGCTCATCATCGGTCTGATCATCGGCCTGCCGACCTGGTACCTCGCGTCCTACCTCTACGGCCTGTGGGCCGGCAGCCGCTACATGGTCGACGTCCCCGACCTGCTCGCCGGCCCGCCCTCCACGCCCGAGGCCAAGGCCGGTCGACTGCCCTCCTTCGGGCTCGTCCTGACCGTCCTGCTCATGCCGATGGTGCTGATCTTCGTCGACACGGGGCTCAACACCCTCGCGACCTCCGGCATCGTCGACGGCGAGGCCACGTGGGTGCTCGCCCTGCGGATCATCGGCAAGACGCCCATCGCGCTGCTCATCACGACCCTCTTCGCCATGGTCGTCCTCGGCTGGCGCAACCGGACCAGGTCCGAGGTCGAGACCGTCCTCAACGACGCGCTCGGCCCGGTCTGCGCGATCATCCTCATCACCGGCGCGGGCGGCATGTTCGGTGGCGTCCTGCGGGCCAGCGGCATCGGCCAGGCGCTCGCCGGCACCCTCGAGTCGACCGGTCTGCCGGTCATCATCGCGGCCTTCGTCGTCTCCGCCGCGCTGCGCGTCGCCCAGGGCAGCGCGACGGTGGCCCTGACGACGGCCGCTGGCCTCATGGCCCCGACGATCGAGGCGTCCTCCGGTCTGAGCTCGATCGACCTCGTCCTCGTCGTCATCGCCATCGCGGGCGGCGCGACCGTCCTGTCGCACGTCAACGACTCGGGCTTCTGGCTCGTCGGCCGATTCCTCGGCATGGACGAGAAGACGACCCTCAAGACGTGGACCGTCATGGAGACGCTCATCGGCGTCATCGGGTTCGCCTTCGCCTTCGTCGCCAGCCTGGTGTTGTGAGATGACCACGCACGTCGTCGTCATGGGCGTCTCCGGCAGCGGCAAGACGACCGTCGCGCAGGGCGTCGTGGCCCGCACGGGGTGGGTCTTCGCCGAGGCCGACGAGTTCCACCCCCGGGCCAACATCGACAAGATGTCGCAGGGGATCCCGCTCACGGACGAGGACCGGTGGCCCTGGCTGCACGACCTCGCCGGGTGGATGGCGGCACACGCGGCGAAGGGGGAGGACACCGTCATCACGTGCTCGGCCCTCAAGCGCTCCTACCGGGACGTGCTGCGGGCAGACGTGGCGGCGCTCGGTGGCGCCCACCGCGTGGTCTTCGCCCACCTCGACGGGGCCGCGGAGGTCATCGCGGCCCGGCTCGAGGGGCGCAAGGGGCACTTCATGCCCCCTTCGCTCCTGCAGTCGCAGATCGACACCCTCGAGGCCCTGGACATCGACGAGGACGCGGTCGTGCTCGACCTGACGGCCGCCCCGGACGTGCTGATCGACCGGGTCATGGCGCACCTGGGCGACTGAGCCCCGCTCAGGCCCCGGCCACCCGCACGATCAGCGCCTGCTGGTCGACGCTCACGCGCAGGCGGGAGGCCTCGCCGATGACGTCGCCGTCGACCTGCACCGGGTGCGGCTCGTCGACCGCGACGGTGTAGACCGAGCCGGAGGTGCGGATGAGCTCGTTGCCGTCCTTCTCCGAGCGGCCGAGGACCCGCACCGCGACCGAGCCCCATCCGATGAGCGTCTTGGGTGCGACGACGACGCCGTCGAGCCGGCCGTCGTCGAGGCGGGCGCTCGGGATCAGCTGGATGCCGCCGGTGAGCGTGCCGCAGTTGCCGAAGAGGATCGTGCGCGCGCTGACCGGGTGCTGGTCCGCGCCGTCGATGCTCCACCGCACGCGGAAGCGCTTGATGAAGATGCTGCGGAACCCGGTGACGAAGTAGGCGGTCCAGCCCACGCGCGCCTTGAGCTCCTCGCTCGTGCCGCCCATGATCGCGGCGTCGAAGCCCATGCCCGCCATGACGAGGAAGGGGTGGCGCTGCACCGGCGGACCCTCCACCGGCTCCTCGGCCTGGCCGGAGTCGTCGGTCGCTGGCTCCTCCGCCGGGTCCAGCTCGAGCCACGCGACGTCGATCGCCTTGTTGCGGCCCGTGCACGCCACGCGCAGCGCGGGGGCGAGGTCAGCGCCCATCGGGATGTCGAGGTTGCGGGCCAGCAGGTTGCCGGTCCCCTTGGGCAGCAGGCCCATCGGCGTACGGGAGCCCGCGAGGGCCACCGCCACCGCCCGGATCGTGCCGTCACCGCCGAGCGGGCAGACGAGGTCGACGCCCTCCTCGAGGGCCTGGCGGGCCTGACCCGTGCCCGGGTCCTCGGCGGTCGTCTCGAAGAAGAGCGGCTCGGCCCAGCCGAGCCCCGTGCTCGCTGCCGTCAGCTCCGCGCGGACCTTGGCGACGTCGTCGAACTTCGTGGGGTTGATGATGACCGCAGCCCGGCGCTCGCGCTCCTCGCGCTCACCGCGGCGGAAGCTGCTGCGCTGCGGCCGCGTCCGGCCGTGCCGGCCACGCGCCGTCCCGGGGCCGGCGAGGACGAGTCCCACGACGACGCCGATGAGGGCCAGCGAGAGGGCGATGACGAGCGCCAAGAGGGTCCAGTCCGACACGGCGGTGACGCTACCCCAGCAGGGACGAAGGGGCAGCGCGGACCGGCGTGGCGGGGAGGTCCGGGCATCGCGGATATCCTGCGAGGCGTGATCGACCTCAAGTTCCTGCGTGACCAGCCCGATGCCGTCCGCGCGAGCCAGCGCGCCCGTGGCGAGGACGAGTCCCTCGTCGACGCGGTCATCGCCGCCGACGAGCGGCGTCGCGAGAGCATCGGTGCCTTCGAGTCCGCGCGCGCGGAGCAAAAGGCGGCGAGCAAGGAGCTCGGCCCGGTGATGGGCCGGCTGAAGAAGGCGGAGAAGGCCGGCGAGGACGTCACCACCCTGCAGGCCGAGGCCGACGCGCTGCGCGACAAGGGCGCCGCGATGTCCGCCCGGGTCAAGGAGCTCGAGGCCGCGGCGGAGGCGGCGAAGGGGGAGCTGGAGATCTCCCTTCGGGCCATCGGCAATGTCATCCAGGCGGGCGTGCCCGCCGGCGGCGAGGACGACTTCGACCTGCTCGAGGAGGTCGGGACCCCGCGGGACTTCGCCGCGGAGGGCTTCGAGCCCAAGGACCACCTCGAGCTCGGCGAGCTGCTCGGCGCGATCGACATGGAGCGGGGCGCGAAGGTCAGCGGCAGCCGCTTCTACTACCTCACCGGCATCGGCGCGCGCCTGGAGTGGGCGCTCATGGGCCTGGCCCAGCAGATCGCGACCGAGGAGGGGTTCACGCCCCTCGTCGTGCCCAATCTCGTGCGCGCGGAGACGATGGCCGGCACCGGCTACCTCGACGTCCACGACGACGTCTACAACCTGCCGAACGACGACCTGTACCTCACCGGGACCTCGGAGGTCGCGCTCGCCGGCTTCCACGCCGACGAGATCATCGACCTGTCCGACGGTCCGCTGCGCTACACCTCGACCTCGACCTGCTACCGCCGTGAGGCGGGCAGCTACGGCAAGGACACCCGAGGCATCTTCCGCGTCCACCAGTTCCAGAAGACGGAGATGTTCGTCTTCTGCCGGCCGGAGGACGCCGTCGCCGAGCACGACAACCTGCTGCGCATCGAGCGCCGGGTCCTCGACGCGCTCGAGCTGCCCTACCGGGTCATCGACGTCGCCGCGGGGGACCTCGGCGGCCCGGCGAGCCGCAAGTACGACTGCGAGGCGTGGGTGCCGACCCAGGGCAAGTACCGCGAGCTGACCTCGACGAGCAACTGCACGACCTTCCAGGCACGCCGGCTGGGCATCCGCGAGCGGCGGGCCGAGGGCGGCACCCAGATGGTTGCGACGCTCAACGGCACGGCCCTCACGAGCACCCGCCCCATCGTCGCCCTGCTGGAGAACCATCAGCAGGCCGACGGCTCGGTCCGCGTGCCCGCCGCGCTGCGGCCCTTCCTCGGCGGCCTCGAGGTCATCGCCCCGCGCTGACATGACGACGCGGGCGAAGGGGTCTTCACCGCGTCGTCACGTTCGCGGGCTACGTTGGGGTGAGCGATGGAGCAGGAGCTGATCGAGTGAATCTGGCGGCGCACCACGAGGTGGGCGGCACTCCCGCCCCCGTCGGGCGCGCCCGCTTGGTCGCGTCCGTGACCGCCCGGGTGCTCGACGGTCAGGCCGTCGCCGTCCACGGGTCGCGGGGGATGGGGCGGACCACCTTCCTCGACCTCGTGGCCGCGGCGCTGCCCGACACCGTGGTCGTGCGCCTCGCCGCGCCGGGCGTGCCCGGCCATGGTCTGGCGGCCATCGCCGGGGCCTTCGACCGGGCGACGCTCGATGAGCTGCCCGAGGGCATGCGCGCGGCGCTGCTCGACCCGGGCGGACTGACCGTGGGGGACCCGGCAACGCGCCTCGCCGACGCATTCACCGAGCTGCTCACCACGCAGGCGGCGCGGGCCCCCTTCGTGCTCGTCGTCGACGACGCCCAGCACCTCGACGGGCTGAGCGCCACCGCGCTGCGCGCGGCGGCCGTGCGCTCCCTGGGTCCGGGTGCGGTCGGCATGCTGCTCGGACTCGGGCCCTCGGACCCCTCACCGGAGACCGGATTCGTCCCGCCGACGGCCGAGGCACGTGAGGTCCCGCTGCTGCACATCGACCTGCCGCCGCTCGCCGGCGCCGACACCGTGGAGATGCTGACGGGCGTCGGTGTGTCCACGGACACGGCGCTGTGGGCCCACCGGGAGTCCGGCGGCAACCCCGGCCTCGCCCACGAGATCGCCGAGACGGCCGACGACCGGTCCCCGGCGGGTCTGACCCGTGCCGACCAAAGGCGGGCCCGCGAGCGGCTGCAGACCCTGTCGGACACGGTGCTGACCACGCTGCGCCGGGTCGCGGCCATGCACCAGCCGACCCTGGGGGTGCTCACCCAGCTGGGTGGTGCCGACGCCTCCGCGAGCATCCGCACCGCCAAGCAGCTCTCCCTGCTCGTCACCGAGGACGAGTACCTGCGCCTCACGCCTGCTTCGCTCGGCGACGTCCTCCTCGAGTCCGTCGACAGCGACGAGCTCGTCCGACTGCACCGCGAGCTGGCCGAGCACGCCCCGAGCCAGGCGCTGCGGCGATATCACCTCGCGCTCGCGGGCGACCCCTCGACGACCCCGGCCCACCTGGCGGCCTCGGCCCGCGAGACCGCGGCCCGCGGCGAGCACGACCTGGCGGCGCAGCTGTACCTGCTCGCCGCCGACGCCGGGACCGCCGAGCGTGCCGAGTGGATCACCTGCTGCCTGGAGAACGCGGTGATCGGCAAGGAGACCCGGGTCCTGCACCGCGCCATCGAGGCGGCCGCCGAGCTCACCGAGCCGCACCAGCGGGTGCGGGCCGACCTGGCCCTGCTCGAGCTCGACGCGAGCTCGCCCGACGAGCTGCTCATCGCCGCGATGCACGCGTCGGAGCGTCATCCCGAGCTGCAGGCGCGGGTGCTGCTGCAGCGTGCCCGCATCCTCCTCGGCGTCCACGAGCTGCCCGCCGCGCTCGAGCTGGCGGAGCGAGCCGCCGGGCTCGCGGTCGGCGTCGAGCGTCCCGACATCCGCGTCGAGGCGCTGACCGTGGCGGCGGCGGTCAGCCACACGCTGGGCGACGGCCGGGCCCGTGGGCTCATCGAGCAGGCTTCCGCCCTGGCCGGCCCGCCCCGCCCCGGGCAGGTCCACACCTCGCCCCGCTACATCGCCGCGCGCTTCGCCCTCCACGACGACGACCTGCGGCGGGCCCGGG
>NZ_BCSQ01000091.1 GCF_001570945.1 Janibacter anophelis NBRC 107843 | reverse complement strand
TTCGACCGATCCCCCCGGCACCCCTGCGCCGGGGGGATCGGTGTCTGGTTGGGTGGGTACGTGCCGATCCGACCGCTGAGCGAGCTCGTCCACCCGTCCTGGGCGCAGGCCCTCGAGCCGGTCGCGCCGACGATCGCGGAGATGGGCGAGTTCCTGCGACAGGAGGTCGCCGCGGGCCACGGCTACCTGCCGGCCGGCGAGCACGTGCTGCGCGCCTTCACCATCCCGCTCGAGGAGGTCCGCGTCCTCGTCGTCGGCCAGGACCCCTACCCCACGCCCGGCCACGCGATCGGCCTCTCCTTCGCCGTGGCTCCCGACGTGCGGCCGCTGCCCCGGTCACTGCTCAACATCCACCGCGAGCTCGTCGAGGACGTCGGCGTGCCCCTGCCGTCGGACGGCGACCTCACCCCGTGGGCCGAGCAGGGCGTCATGCTCCTCAACCGGTGCCTCACCGTGCGCCCCGGCGCTCCCGACAGCCATCGCGGCCGCGGCTGGGAGGCGGTGACCGACCGCGCGATCGAGGTGCTCGCCGCCCGCGGCGGACCGCTCGTCGCCATCCTCTGGGGACGCAAGGCACGCGACCTGGCACCGGCGCTCGGGCAGGTGCCCCGGATCGAGAGCGCCCACCCCTCGCCCCTGTCGGCGCGCAGCGGATTCTTCGGCTCGCGCCCCTTCAGCCGCACCAACGACCTGCTCGCCCGACAGGGCGCCGCCCCCATCGACTGGAGACTCCCGTGACCGAGACCCACCCCTGGCGCCGCTACGTCGCGATCGGCGACTCCTTCACCGAGGGCATGTCCGACGCCGACCCCCGCACCGGGGACCGCTACGTCGGCTGGGCCGACCGGCTCGCGGCCGAGCTGTCGACGCAGGTGCCTGACGGCGAGTTCCACTACGCCAACCTCGCCGTGCGTGGTCGCAAGCTCGCCGACGTCGTCGGACCGCAGCTCGACGCCGCCCTGGCCGTCTCCCCCGACCTCGTCTCGATCGTCGGCGGTGGCAACGACATCCTGCGCCCGCGGGTCGACCTCGACGAGGTCGCCGCGAGCCTCGAGGAGGCCGTGGCGGCGACCCGCGCCACCGGCGCCGACGTGCTCATGGCCACCCCCGCGGACCCGGCCGACGCGGGGATGCTGTCCTCCCTTCGCTCCCGGCACGCGGTGCACACCGCCAATGTCCACTCGATCGCCCAGCGGCAGGGCGCGCACGTGCTCGACCTGTGGGGCCTGCGCGCCCTGCGCGACTGGCGGCTGTGGGCGACCGACCGCATCCACCTGAGCACCGAGGGGCACCGCCGCGTCGCACAGGCGGCGCTGACCGCGCTCGCCCAGCCGGTGAGCGACCCGGAGTGGCGCACCCCGCTCGCCGCGGCCCCGCCCGTGCCGCGCCGCGAGCAGGCCGTCGAGACCGCCCGCTGGGCGCGCTCGTACGCCGCCCCGTGGGTGCACCGCCGTCTCACCGGCCGCTCCTCCGGCGACTCGGTGACGGCGAAGATCGCCGAGCCGACCCCCTTCGGCCCGCAGGACCTCCCCGACGCCTGACGCGCATCTCCCCGGGCAGATGCGCGCTCCATGCCGTATCTGCTGGTGATAGCGTCGATCCATGACGCAACTGCGTGTTTCTGAGGCGGCCGAGCTGCTCGCGGTGTCACCCGACACCGTCCGGCGGTGGATCGACAATGATCGACTCACGGCGACGAAGGGGGAAGGTCCCGTCCTCGTCGACGGCGCGGACCTCGCCCGGCTGGCCCAGGAGATCGCGCACCCCGCCCCGGTCGGTCCGGTCACCGACGAGTCCGCGCGCAACCGCATGCGGGGCATCGTCACCGAGGTGCTGCGCGACGGCATCATGGCGCAGGTGAGCCTGCAGGCCGGGCCCTTCCGCATCGTCTCGCTCATGTCGCGCGAGGCCGCCGACGAGCTGGGGCTGGAAGCGGGCTCGGTCGCCGTCGCGTCGATCAAGTCGACCAATGTCGTCATCGGCACTCCGGGGAGTGCGTCGTGAGGGGCCTGCGTGCCGCAGCATGCGTCGCGCCCCTCGCCCTGGCCCTCGCAGCCTGCGGCGCCGGCTCTGGTTCAGGCTCCGGCGCTGAGGAGGGCGGCACGACCACCCTGCGGGTCGCGGCCGCCGCGTCGCTGACGGCCTCCTTCGAGGAGATCGCCACCGACTTCGAGGCGGCCAACGAGGGAGTCGAGCTGGAGTTCCAGTTCGCCGGATCCTCCGACCTCGCCACGCAGATCACCAACGGTGCCGAGCTCGATGTCTTCGCCTCCGCCGACGAGGCCACCATGGACAAGGTCGCGGACTTCACGGCCGCCGACCCGACGCTCTTCGCCACCAACGTCCTGACGATCGTCACCGAGCCGGGCAACCCGAAGGAGATCATCGGCCTGAAGGACCTGGAGTCCTCCGACCTCGCGGTCGTCGTCTGCGCCGATCAGGTCCCCTGCGGGGCAGCGACCCAGACGCTCACTGAGCAGCAGGGGGTGACCCTCGACCCCGCGAGCGAGGAGTCCAAGGTGACCGACGTGCTCACCAAGGTGACCACGGGCGAGGCCGACGCCGGCCTCGTCTACGTCACCGACGCGACCGGCGCCGGCGACAAGGTCGACACGGTCGAGGCCGAGGGCTCGGACGAGGTCGTCAACACCTACCCGATCGCCGTGCTCGAGGGTGCCCCATCGCCCGACGAGGCACAGGCCTTCGTCGACTTCGTCACCGGGCCCGATGGACGAGCGGTGTTGCAGGACAAGGGCTTCGGCACACCGTGAGGCCCCCCGCCTGGCTGTGGGTCCCGGCGGCGGGAGCGATCCTCGTCGTCGTCGTCCCGCTGCTCGGGCTGATCACCTCCGTCGACGTGGGCACCCTCTGGCCGCTGCTCACCTCCGAGGCATCGGTGACCGCGCTCCTGCTGTCGCTGCGCACCGCCGCCGTGGCGACCGCCCTGTGCATCGTCCTCGGCGCCCCGCTGGCCCTGCTGCTCGCCCGCGGCAGCTGGCCGGGTCAGTCGGTGCTCCGCGCGCTCGTCCTCGTGCCCCTCGTCCTGCCGCCCGTCGTGGGCGGCCTGGCGCTGCTCACGACCTTCGGCCGACGCGGCCTGCTCGGCGAGCACCTGGTGGCCGCGGGCATCTCGATCTCCTACTCGACCACCGCGGTCGTCCTCGCGCAGACCTTCGTCGCGCTCCCCTTCCTCGTCCTCTCGCTCGAGGGCTCCGTGCGCGGCCTCGACCGGCGCCAGGAGGAGGCCGCCGCCACCCTCGGCGCCGGCCCGTGGCGGCGGCTGACCCGGGTCACCCTGCCGCTCGTCGCACCGGGGCTGGTGTCGGGGTGCGTGCTCGCCTTCGCCCGAGCGCTCGGCGAGTTCGGCGCGACCCTGACCTTCGCCGGGTCCGCGCAGGGGCGCACCCGCACGCTGCCGCTGGAGATCTACCTGCAACGAGAGGTCGACCAGGACGCCGCGATCGCGCTCTCCCTCGTGCTCGTCGTCCTCGCGACGGTCATCGTCGGCTCGGTCTACGCCCGCACGACGAGGGCTGCGGCATGAGCCTGCAGGTGCGGGCCCGCTGGGCCGAGCGCGGGCTCGACGTCGACCTCGACCTGCCGGCCGGGCGGCACGCGATCACCGGGTCCAACGGCGCCGGCAAGTCCTCCCTGCTCGCTGTCGTCGCCGGCCTCGCCCGCCCTGACGAGAGCCGCGTGGTGCTGGCAGGACGACCGCTCGACGACCTGCCGCCGCACCGACGCCGCGTGGTCCTGATGTCCCAGGCCGGCCAGCTCTTCCCCCACCTGCGGGTGCGGGACAACGTCGCCTTCGGACCGCGCAGCCAGGGACGCGGTCGCAGGGGCTCCCGTGCCGCCGCCGACCACTGGCTCGAGGTCGTGGGCATGGGCGACTTCGCCGAGCGGCGCCCCAGCCAGCTGTCGGGCGGTCAGGCCGCGCGCGTGGCCCTCGCCCGCGCGCTGGCGGCCGAGCCCGCCGCGCTCTTGCTCGACGAGCCTCTCGCCGCTCTCGATGTCGAGGCCACCCCCGCGATGCGCGCGGTGCTCTCGCGCGTCACCCACGAGCGGGAGGACCTCGTCGTCCTGCTCGTCACCCACGACGTGCTCGACGTGCTCACCGTCGCGGACGGCCCCCACGACACGCTCACCGTGCTGGGCGCCCAGGTCGAGCACGGTCCGGTGCGGCAGGTGCTGGAGCACCCGCGCAGCGACTTCACCGCCGGGCTCGCCGGGCTCAACCTGCTCCGCGCCGAGGCCGTGCCGGGCGGCGGGGCGGTCGCCGGGGACCTCACGATCGCCACCGGCCCCCACGAGGTCACCGGCCCGTGCTGGGTGACCTTCGCCCCCGACGCGGTCTCGCTCCACCACGACCACCCCGAGGGGTCGCCGCGCAACGTGTGGCGGGCCCGGGTCGCGCGGGTGGAGGCGTACGCCGGGCGCGTACGGGTGTGGCTGGACTCCCCCTTCGCCATGAGCGCGGAGGTCACGCCGGCCGCGCTCACGGCCCTCCCGCTGCGTCCCGGCGACCCGGTCTGGGTCTCGGTCAAGGCCAGCCAGGTGCGCGTGCACCCGGCCGCGGTCAGCTGAGGCGACCGTCGCGGAAGTCGCGGAAGGACCGCTTCGACGCGTCGTCGAGGCGCACGATCGACTGCCCGGACTGCATGCCCGTCGGGCCCTGGGCGACCGCGTGGCCGACCTTGGTCGGGTTGACCCGGTAGAACGAGGCGGTGAAGACGAGCATCTCCTCCGCCGAGAGGTCGCTGCTCGCGTGCTCGTCGACGACCGACAGCATCGCGGGAACCTCGCCCGGCCCCTTGAGCTTCGCCTGGACCGCCGCGGCGGCGAGGAGCAGGCCCTGGTGGCGTGAGCGGTCGAAGTCCCCACCCGGAAGGGTCTTGCGCTCGCGCGCGTAGGCGAGCGCCTCCTTGCCGCTCAGGCGGTTGCGGCCCTTGGCGATCTGGCCTCCGGGCAGGTGGGAGTCGAGAGCCTCCGGCGCGACGAAGTCCAGGCCGCCCGCCTCGTCGACGATCGCCTCGAAGCCGTCGAAGCCGGTGACGACGTAGCCGTCGACGTCGACACCGCTCAGGCTCTCGACCGAGCTGACCTGGCCGCTCGGTCCGGCGAAGACCATCGAGCTGTTGAGCTTGCCGTGACCGTGCCCGGGGATCGGCACCCACAGGTCGCGTGCGAAGCCCATGAGTCCCGCGCCGCCCTTGCCGTCGACACCGAGCAGCTGGATCGCGTCGGCCCGGGAGCGCTCGACGTCCTGCCCGGGGCGGGCGTCGGAGCCGATGACGAGGACGTGGCGCGCGCCACCGAGGTCGGCCTTGCCCTCGGCGCCGAGGCTGGGCCACCAGCCGCCGACGACCTTCCACCCCGTACGGCCCTTGGGCCGCACGGCGAGGGTGACGTCGTCACCGGCGCTGACGACCGCGACCTTGGCGCCGCGCCAGTCACCGAGCTCGGCCCGGCCGTCCAGCGGGTGGTCGCCGTACTTCTTCGCGACCGCGCGGGTCAGGGCGGCCGGGGCGCCCACGACCTTCGCCGACGCGGACGATGACGAAGGGGAGGACGCCCGGCTGCTCGAGGACGTCGACTCGGAGGTCGGTGCGGTCGAGGAGGGCGCGGTCGATGACGTGGCGTCGCCCTCGCCGTCTGCGGAGCAGGCGGCGAGGGCGAGCGTCAGGGCGACGGTGGTCGCGGCGGTACGGGCGAAGGGGTGTCTCACCCCTCCACCGTAGGTGCCTCAGTTGTCGTCGGCGGCGTCGTCGTCACCGTCGTCGTCGCTCTCCGGCATGGCCTTGCCGGTCGTGACGTCGACGAGCACGTCCGTGTCGTTGCCGTTGACGTCGACGCTGATCTTCCAGTGGTGGGCGCCGTTCTCCTCCTCGAGCTCGGCATCGTCGAAGGTGCCGTCGGCCTCCTTGAGCGCGGTCTCGATGGCCTCGGCGAGGTCGATCTTGGCGGCGTCGAGGCCGGCGCGGTCCTCGTCGTCGAGATCGTCGGCGTCGCCATCGGTGCTCGCGCGACCGTCGGCGTCCACGTCCACCTCAATCGAGCTGGAGCCCTTGCTCGACCTCGTGGGCCCGGCCGCCCACCGCCGACTCGGCCGCGCGCACCCTCGCGACGTCGGGGTCGTCGGAGGTGGCGGTCGTCGAGCTCGGCGGCGTCGAGGTGCCGACGGCGGTCGACGTGCCGGTGGAGGACGAGGCGGCCGGTGCCGGATCGCCCGTGCCGCCCCCGGAGCCGCAGGCGGTCAGGCCGAGGGACAGGGTGGCAATGACGGCGACGAGGGCCGCGCGCGGTGTCGTCATGCACTGGACGCTGCCTGAGGACGGCGGTGCCTGCCACTCCGCAGCACTGTTCCCCCACGATCGTGACGCATGCCTCAACGGCTCGTAGAGTGCTCGGCATGCCAGCAACCCGGCTCATGCCCACGGAGATCGGTGACGACCTCATCGAGCTCACCCGCGCGATCTGCGACAAGTCCCTGCGGCCCCAGGCCGACGAGGTCGAGGCCCGCGCCGCGACCGAGGAGGTCTTCCCGCGCGAGGTCTTCCGCACCCTCGGCCGGGCCGGGCTGCTGTCCCTGCCCTACCCCGAGGAGCTCGGCGGCGGTGGACAGCCCTACGAGGTCTACCTGCAGGTCGTCGAGGAGATCGCCTCGGCGTGGGCCGCGGTCGGAGTGGGCGTGTCCGTCCACTCGCTCACCGCCTATGCCGTCCACACCTACGGCACCCCCGAGCAGCAGGAGGCACTGCTGCCGGACATGCTCTCCGGCGAGACGCTCGGCGCCTACGCCCTGTCCGAGCCGCTGGCCGGCTCCGACATCGGCGCGATGACGACGCGGGCCACCCCCGACGGTGACGACTGGCGCATCCGGGGCCGCAAGGCGTGGATCTCGCACGCCGGCCACGCCGACTACTACACGACCTTCGCCCGCACGAGCGACGACGGCGGGCGCGGCGTCAGCTGCTTCGTCGTGCCGGCCGACGCGGAGGGGATCTCCTTCGGCGCGCCGGAGAAGAAGATGGGTCTGCACGGCGACACCGTCCGCGAGGTCATCTACGAGGACGTGCCGGTCGCCGGCGACCGGCAGATCGGTGACCTGGGCCGAGGTGTGCCGATGGCCCTCGCCGGTCTCGACGCCGGCCGTCTGGGCATCGCGGCCGTCGCCACCGGCCTGGCACAGGCCGCCCTCGACGTGGCGGCGAAGTACTCCACCGAGCGTGAGCAGTTCGGCCGCACGATCGCGAGCAACCAGGGTCTGGCCTTCCTCCTGGCCGACATGGAGGCCGCGGTGACCAGCGCCCGCGCGACCTACCTGCACGCGGCGCGACTGCGGGACGCCGGGCGGGCCTTCGGCAAGGAGGCCGCGGTGGCCAAGCTCATCGCGACCGACGCCGCCATGCGGGTGACGACCGACGCGATCCAGGTGCTCGGTGGGGCGGGCTACACCCAGGACTTCCCGGTCGAGCGGTACTTCCGCGAGGCCAAGGTGACGCAGATCTTCGAGGGCACCAACCAGATCCAGCGCCTGGTCATCTCGCGGCAGCTGCTCGCCGGGCTCTGACCCCCCTTCGTCCCCCGGCTCAGCACTCCCCACCCCGCCACAAACTGTGGCTGG
>NZ_BCSQ01000090.1 GCF_001570945.1 Janibacter anophelis NBRC 107843 | reverse complement strand
AGCGTGCTCCGGGTGAGCGAGGACCATGTCAGCGCGGCCCTGGATGAGCTCGTCGGTGGCGAAGTCGGAGTTGAAGGTCATGACGTCGACGAGCTCGCGCATGGTCTCGAAGGAGGGCTGGCGGTACCCCTTCTGCAGGACCTTCAGCCCCTCGGTCAGGCCGGTGGCGCCCATGAGGGTCGAGGCGCCGGAGGAGGAGCCCATGGTGATGAGGCGGTGGACGCGCTCGGGGTGCTCGTAGCCGAAGCGCAGGGTCGTGCCGCCGCCCATGGAGTTGCCGATGATGGTGGCCCGCTCGATCTCGAGGGCGTCCATGAGGTCGACGAGGGCGGTGGAGTGGTCGCGCTCCTGCCAGGTGACGGGGTCGGACTCGCCCCAGCCGGGCATGTCGGCGGCGATGACGTGGTACTTCTGCGCGAGGCGGGGGATGTTGGGGGAGAAGTTGCTCCAGCCGGTGGCGCCGGGGCCGGAGCCGTGGAGCAGGATGATCGTGTCGGTGTTGCCGACGCCGGCCTCGTTGATGTGGATGGTCCACCGGCGGGTGGGCACCATCCGGCTGGTCGACGCGTAGGTCAGCTCGGTCATGACATCGAGTCCTCGACGGATCGTGTGGCCAGGCGATTGTCGATGACGGCGTGCACCCCGACGACACCGTTGACCATCTGCGTCACCCGTACGTCAGCTGCGATCGAGCACAGCGTGTAGGCCTCGTCCTGTGCGAAACCGTGGTCGGCGAGCCAGTCGACGAGGTCGTCGATCGCGTCGTGGGCCGCCTTCTCGAGGACGGCTCCGAAGCCGGTCGTGACGAGGTGCTCCGCGGTCTCGACGCGTGGGGTCCGCAGCGTGGCGCCCTTCTCGAGCGAGAACCGCAGCCGGACATGGTCCATCCGCGTCTCGATTGCGGTCTGGTTGACCTCACCGTCGCCCTGGACGGCATGCGCGTCGCCGCAGTAGAAGCCCGCGCCCTCCCGGAAGACCGGCAGTCGCAGCCTGGCTCCGACGACGAGCTCGGACAAGTCCATGTTGCCGCCGAAGGCTCCCGGTTCGACGGTGCTGCGCGGCCCCCCTTCGAGCGGTGCGACGCCCATGATGCCGAGGAAGGGGCGAAGGGGGATCGTCACCTTCCCCGCCAACGTCGTCGTCATCGACTCGCGGTCGAGCGAGAAGTGCCGGATCGCGCCCTCCGGGAAGCGCTCCTGCAGCACTCCCCGGCCGCGGGGCTGCGCGACGACGAGGTTGAATCCGTGATCCCCGGGGGTCAGCTCGAGGACGTCGACCACGAGGGTGTCACCCGGGCGGGCGTCCACGACGTCGATCGGACCGGTGATGGAGTGCGGACCGAGCGCATCGGGGAAGGAGGCGCGCAGGCCGGGGAAGTCGGCCATCGTCGTCTCCGGGGTGACCCGGTCGCCCCAGTGCCCCCACGTCGACAGCACGACCTCGTCGCCCGACTCGACGTGCAGCGCCGCCGGGGCGTCGGGGTCGATGACCCCGACGCTGACGCTCTCCTCGCTCGCGGGCAGCCGGTGGACGCGACGGCTGCCCGACTGCGCCGCCACCTGATCACCGGTGTTCACGGCACTCACTTCGTCACCGTGCCCGGGCCGCCGAGCGGCTCCTGCCGGATGGAGGCCAGGAGCTGCTCGACGGCACTCGTGGCGCCGGAGCGGTTGTTCGCGAAGAGGATCCGGGCGAACTGGGCACCGAGGTAGGGGTGGAAGCCCAGGTCGTAGAGCGCACGGAAGTCCCGTTCTTCGATGGCCGTGCGTTCTGCAGGGGTCAGGTCGTAGCGGTCCAGGACGCTCGCCTCGTCCGCGACGAACTGCTCCCGCAGCTCGGCGTCCCACTTGAGGTCCTGGACGAGGTCGTGCGAGACGAGGGCGAGGTTGATGTCGTCGAGGCTCACCGGTCTCCCCCCTTCGCGCCGACGGGGTCCGGGGTCATGTCCCATGAGACGGTGCCGATACCGCACCGCCACTGGTCCCACGCGGTGTACCCGAGCACATCGCAGCGACGTTCGCCGATGGCGCCCATGACGAGGATCCAGCTGAGGAGCTCACCGGTGCCGCCGCTGCCGGCCTCCTCGAGGCGGTCCACGCTGATCTCGCGAAGGACCTTGTCGTGGTCGCCGTTGGACAGCAGACCGAGGAACCAGCGGTCGAAGTCCTCGTCGATCCAGAAGTCACGCACCCCACCGGGCTCGTGGCTCATCCCGCCCGTCGCGAAGAGCCCGACCCGCAGGTCGTCCGGCAGGTCCTCGCGGATCACCTCGGCCAGGTGTCGGCCGATCTCGTAGCACCGGTCCTGATCGGGGAAGGGTGGAACCGTCACGTTCTGCAGGATGGGCACGAGCGCCACCCCGCTCGACTCGATCTGCGTCTTCACGACGGGGACGGAGACGTTGTCGTCGAAGTTGAGGTTCTCCCGCGAGGCGGTCACGCGGACTCCCCGTCGGCTCAGGCCGTTGAGGATCTCGGTGCCGACGTCGGGCCGGCCGGGGACGGCGTACTCACCGCACCCGAGCCAGTCCTTGAAGAACTCCGCGGGGCCACGGTGCTCCGGGGCCAACCCGACGACGAAGTCGGGGTACTCGCGGATCCGGTTGTTCGCCATGTGGTCGTTGGCGATCATGATGATGACGTCGAGGTCAGCCTCCCGGATCTGTCGGGCCAGCTCACCGTAGGCGGAGCTGACGACCCGCTGGGACTGCTCCGGAGCGACGTCGAACATCCCGATGAGGCCGGGGGCGTGACTCGCCGCGACGGCGAGCGAAATCTGGGCCATGGTCTGGCTCCCTTCTCCTGGGTGGTCGTCAGACTGCGGCGCGCAGCCGGGCGGTCTCGTCCTCGAGCAGCGTCTTGGACACCGGGTCGACCGCGACGCCGTAGACCTCGCGAGCCGCCTCGGGAGAGACGACGCCTTGCCGGCAGTCGCGCACGACGAGCTCGACGGGCCGAAGGTGCGGGTTGCCGAAGCCGCCGCCACCGCTCGCGATGACCTCGAAGACGTCACCCTCGTTGAGCGTGTAGAAGGCGTTGGACGCGATCTGCTCCGGCTCACCTCCGGCGCGCGTGAGCGTCAGGCTCTGGACGATGCCCGGGCGTCCGCCGAGCAGGCCGACCGGAGCGGTCTCGGGCATGAACCCGCTGCCGTACGTCGCGCAGGTCACGCCGTCGGTGAGCACCCGCCACCGGTACCGGACCCCCAGGCCGCCGCGCCACTGGCCGCCGCCCGCGCTGTCCGGCAGGTACTCGAGCTCCTCGAGCAGGTACGGCGTGTCCAGCTCGTGCAGCTCCGGGTCGGGCGTGCGCAGCCCGCCGAGCGTGTTCGAGGGGGACAGGTGGTCCCAGCCGTCGAAACCTTCCGTGGCGCCGCTGCCGCCCTTGCCGAGGAAGTGCAGGTCGCCGAAGTGCCTCCCGGTCCGCGGGTTCATCCCCATCGTCGCGGGCGTGCACCACCGGGCCCAGCCGGCGTGCGTCCGCTCCGGGATCGCCTGCGAGAGTGCGACCCACACGGCCGAGGCGATGGCCTCGCAGGTGGGTACCGTGCACGCGGCGACGGGAGCCGGTGCGTGGGGGTTGGCGATGGTCCCCGCAGGCGCGATGACCTCGATGGGCTCGATGGCGCCGTCGTTGTAGCGGATGTCGGGGTCGATCGCGCCGAAGAGCGCCAGGTGCGCCGAGGAGACGGTGTTGGCGAGGGTCGAGTTGATGAAGCCCTGGGCCTGCTCGTCGCTGTCGCTGAAGTCGAAGACCATGGACTCGCCGTCGACCCGGATCGTCAGGGCGACGCGGTAGTGGCGATCACGGTCGATGCCGTCGTTGTCGATGAGGGCGTCGGCCGTGTACTCGCCGTCGGGGATCCGGGCGATCTCCTGGCGAACCTGCCGGGCACTGGCCCGCAGCAGCTCCTCGCTGGCGCCGTCGATGACCGCAGGGCCGTACTTGGTGAGCAGGTCGCGCAGCCGACGCTCGCCGATCGCCGTCGCCCCGATCTGGCAGTTGAGGACGCTCTCGACGAGGGGACGCATCCGCACGTTGGACAGGATGAGCTCCCAGATGTCCCGGCGCGTCTCACCGCGCTCGACGATGCGGGCCGCCGGGATGCGGATCCCCTCCTCGAGGACGTCACGGGCGCCGGGGTGGAACCCGACGACGCCCCCGCCGCCGACATCGGCGTTGTGCCCCTTGTTCGTGGCCCAGAAGACGAGCTCGCCCTCCCAGAAGACCGGCCGGGCGATGGTGATGTCCGGCAGGTGCGAGCCCCCGTCGAAGGGGTCGTTGTGGATGAAGACGTCCCCCTCGTGGACGTCGTCGCCGAACATGTCGAGGATGGAACGGAGGGCGAAGGGGGTGGCCCCGCCGATGACCGGGATGTAGTGGGTCTGGGCGAGCAGACGTCCGTCGCCGCTGAAGAGGGAGGTCGCGAAGTCGCGCGCCTCGACGAAGATGGGGGAGCGGGACGTGCGCAGCATCGTCTCGCCCATCTCGCTGGTGATGCCGTCGAGGGCGTTGCCGATGACGGCGACGAGGATGGGATCCGTGGTGGGGTGAGTCATGTGAAGTCTTCCTTTCGGACCGGTGCCGGTCACTGGCTGGCAGCGAGCTCGAGCGGCTCGATGACGTAGTTGCCCTGGGCGTCGACGGTCAGCTCGTGGCCCTCGGTGAGGACCACGGTGGTGGTCGGCTGCTCGATGATGGCGGGCCCGACGACCCGGTTGTCCCGCTGGAGAGCGAGGCCGTCGAAGACATCGGTCAGGATGCTCGTGCCGGAGAAGATCGCCTCACGACGACCGGTGAGCGCCGCCGACGGGTCAGGACCAGCCGACGGGGTGTCGAGGAGCCGGGGCTTGACCGTTCGCCCGAGCGCGGTGAGACGCACGTTGATCAGCTCGGTCCCCTCGCCGGGCATCGTGTAGCCGTTGAGGGCCTCGTGTCGCTCCTCGAAGTCGGCGACCAGCTGCTTGACGGCGACTCCCGTGAGCTCCCCGTCGAATCGCACCGGGATCTCGATCTCGGTGAACTGCCCGATGTAGCGGATGTCGGCGCTGAAGACGAGGTCGACGTCCTGCGGCGCGACGTTCTCGCTCTGCAGGGTGTCCAGGGCCTCCTGCCGCATGTCACGGTAGAGCTCGCTGACCTGGTCGAGGTCGAGGGAGTCGATGTCGGACACGAAGGTGCGGGCGTAGAGGTGCTTGAGGTCCGTGAGAAGGGTCCCGACGGCGCAGAAGACCGAGGAGTCGCGCGGGACGATGATCCGCCCGATGCCGAGGTCCTGCGCGATCGGCACGGCGTGGATCGGACCGGCGCCGCCGGCGACGACCATCGTGAACTCGCGGGGGTCGACACCGCGCTTGACGGAAACTGCACTCACCGCCTCGGCCATCGTCGCGTTGACCACCCGGGAGATGCCGGAGATGGCCTCCGGGACCGACAGTCCGAGGGGCTTGGCGACCTTCTCCTCGACCGCGGTGCGCGCTGCCTCGACGTCGAGCCTGAAGGCACCGTCGCCGAAGGAGTCGGGGTTGAGGTACCCCATCAGCAGGTCGGCGTCGGTGGTCGTCGGGTTCTCGCCCCCGCGGCCGTAGCACGCCGGGCCGGGGTTGGCCGTCGCGCTCTGCGGCCCGACGCGCATGATGCCGCCGGAATCGACCCAGACGAGGGAGCCGCCGCCCGCCCCGACGGTGTGGATGTCGAGCATCGGCAGGGCGACCCGGTAGCCACCGATCTCGCTTTCGTTGGTGAGGAGTGGCTGTCCGTCACGGATCAGCGCGACGTCGAAGCTCGTCCCGCCCATGTCGACGGTGATGACGTTGTCGGACCCATGGGCGCTGGCGAACTGCAGTGCTGCCTCCGGAGCCGCGGCCGGCCCGGACATGAGCGCGTTGACGGCGCTCTCGCTGGCGATCTCGGGCGACATGACGCCGCCGTTGGACTGCACGATGAGCAGGCTCCCGCCGAAGCCGCGGTCGGACAGCTGCTGCTTGATGTTGGCCAGGTAGGTCTGCAGCTTCGGTCCGACGAAGGCGTTGAGCACGGTGGTGCTGTGCCGCTCGTAGGCGCGGATCTGCGGCACGACGTCGCTGGAGATCGTCACGAAGACCCCCGGCAGCTCCTCGCGGAGGATCTGAGCGGTCCGCTGCTCGTGCTCCGGGTTGAGGAAGGACCACAGGTAGGAGACGGCGACGGCCTCGACGCCCTGCTCCCGGAAGAGCCGGGCGGCATCGCGCACGTCCTCCTCGACCAGCGGCGTGATCTGGTCACCGTTCACGTCGGTGCGCTCACGCACCGTGGCGATGAGATCACGCGGGACGAGTGGGGTCGGAGGCGCGTACTTCGAGTTGTTCTGGTGCTCCCGGATGCCGCGACGCATGTTGAGCAGGTCGCGGAACCCGCGGGTCGTGACGAAGCCGGTCTTCGCGCCCTGCCGGGTGAGCACCGCATTGGTGGCGATGGTGGTGCCGTGGACGATGGTCGAGACCTCACCGAGGAAGTCCGTGAGGGACTGGCCGAAGCTCTCGGCCGCCCTGCCCAGACCGTTCAGCAGGCCCTCGGACGGGTCGTGCGGGGTCGTCGGGGACTTGAAGATGCGGGAGGTGCCGTCCGCCTCGACGACGAAGAGGTCGGTGAAGGTGCCTCCGATGTCGATGCCGATGCGGCGTGCTGCCGTGCTGGTTGCCTGGGTCATTCAGAACTCCGTTGTCGTGAAATGTGGCCGAATGCCGGGGACGCTAATCACGGCTCTCGGGCACGGCAATCAGCTGTCCGGACCAGCCGGACAACCTCGACGTCAGGTTCTTCAGGCGACGTTCGACAGGTGCTGGGCCGCCTCCACCACGGCGCGCGCGTACCCATCCCCGTGCGACTCGAGGCGGGCGACGGGAAAGGACATGCTGAGGGCCCAGGCGGTGTCCCCGTGGCGGTTGGTGATGGGTGCGGCGAGGCTGCACACGCCGTCGACGTACTCCTCCACGTCCAGCGCGTACCCGCGCCCGGCGACGCGGGCGAGCTCATCGCGAAGGGAGTTGAGGTCGGTGATCGAGCGCCGCGTCAACCCTGAGGGCAGGCCCGTTCCGTAGAGGTCCACCAGCTCGGATCGGGACAGGGCCGCGAGAAGCACCTTGCCGGAGGCCGTGCAGTGCGCGGGCAGACGCTCGCCGACCCGCGCGAGGTTCACGCGGACACCGGTCGGTGGCGCGATCTTCTCGAGGAAGACCACGTGGCTGCGGTACCGCGACACGAGGTGCATGGTCTCGTGGTGAGTCTCCACCAGTCGGCGCATGGTCTCCCACGCCGGACCCGAGATCTCGGATGTCATCCGGGCCCGCAGACCGATCTGGAAGGCCCGCCAGCCGAGGCGGTACCTGCCACGGCCGACCCTGCGCAGCAGACCGACCTCGGTCATGTCCTGAAGGGACTCCCACACGGTGCTCTTCGGCAGGTCGAGCGCCCGACAGACGTCGGTGACCGTCCACTCGGGCACGTCCGACGTGAAGAGGTCCAAGATCCGCGCGACGCGCTCCAGGCCCAGGCTCATGAGTCACCCGTTCTGGTCACGTCTGAAGTGTAGGAGCGTCCGAGGCGCAGCCCCTCGCCGCGCAGAGGTCAAGGCGCCCCCACCTTCGCGGAGGAGGGCTACGGCCCTGAGTCATGTGGTGACTCAGGGCCGTGGTCGTGGGGTTGGGGTGGTGTGGGGAAACTCCGGTCCCTGAGGAGTGAGGCCGTCAGCGGCCGAGCGTCTCGAAGGGCAGCCAGCGAAGGGTGGTCAGCTGGTGG
>NZ_BCSQ01000089.1 GCF_001570945.1 Janibacter anophelis NBRC 107843 | reverse complement strand
GCGAGCTCCTCAGGGACCGTGACCAGACGCTCGCTGAGCGAGCTCCTCAGGGACCGTGACCAGACGCTCGCTGAGCGAGCTCCCCAGGGACCGTTGCCGGGCGGTCACGACGAAGGGCCGGCCACCTCGCGGTGACCGGCCCTCCTGGGGTGTGACGTCAGAGCTTCTTCTTGGCGACCGCGGCCTCGGCATCGATGATGCCGTCACCGTAAAAGCCGTTGAAGTCGGTGTCACCGACGCACTCGGCGTTGTACGCCGCCGGGATGGGCGCCGGGTAGTCGTACAGACGCGGCTCCGGGCAGGCCGTGTCACGCGCGGAGTCCATCAGGACCTCCTTGACGGTGTCGGCCGAGAGACCGAAGCCGGCCTTGCCGTCGACCTTGCCGTAGCGGGAGACGATGAGCGCCGAGACGCCCGCCGCGTGCGGGGAGGCCATCGAGGTGCCCTGGTAGTACTCGTAGTACCCGCAGACCTCCTCACCCTTGACCGTGTCGCAGTCCTTGAGGACCCAGCCCTCGCCGTCCGGGGTGATGTTGCCCTCCTCGTCCACCGAGCCCTCGGACTTGACGACGTTCTCCGGGACCGAGGAGAGGATCATGCTCTCCGGGTTGGGGCCCGTCGCGTTGGGCCAGTCGTAGGCGTCGCCACCGGGGGCGGACAACTCGATCTCACCCGAGTCGACGTCGGTCGTGTAGTTGGAGTAGTAGGCCTTGCGCTCCGACGGGCCGACCGACGAGACGCCGATGACGTGCTCGCCCTCGACGGGCAGGTCCCAGCAGCTCGAGTTGTCGATCGTGCGGTCGTGCTCGTTGCCTGCCGGGTAGTTGGGGCTGCTCGAGTCGGTGCCCGGGTTGGCCAGGTCCGTCGCAGCGTTGCCCAGCGCACCGACCATCGTCACGTCGTGGTCGTGCGCGTAGTTGAGCGCGCGCGACATCGACTCGATGATCATGTTCTGCTCGGCGGCCTCCTCGGGGCTGTCCTCGGGGGCGCCGTCCTGGCAGTAGTAGGCCCACGGGTCGACGTAGAAGCTCATGTTGACCACGTCGATGCCGGCGTCGGCGGCGTAGGTGAGCGCGTTGACCGTCGGGCCCACGAAGAAGTATCCGGCGTCCTGACCGGCGCGTATGTTGACGATGCCCGCGTCGGGAGCGACACCGGAGACACCCATGCCGTTCTTGGACGCGGCCACGGTGCCGGCGACGTGCGTGCCGTGGCCACCGTTGTCGACGTCGGCCGGGTCGACGCAGCCCTCGTACTCACAGGGCCCGTCGATGTCGGGGATGTCGGTGACGAAGTTGCGCGAGAGCTTGTGGTCGAAGTTGGGCGCGATGTCGGGGTGGCTGCCGTCGACACCCGTGTCGATGATGCCGACCTTGACCCGCTTGTCACCGGCCTCGACCTTGTGGGCGTCACGGGCATTGATCATGTCCATGCCCCAGAGCTTGTCGTCGAGCGGGTCGGCCGCCCCCTTCTTGTACTTGCCCTTGCCGCTGTTGGCGCTCGAGCCGATGCCCTTGGCCTTCTCCCCCTTGCCGGGGCGCTCTACGGCGTCCTGCTTCTTCTTCGCCTGCGGCGAGCGGCCGACGACGCCCTCACCGGCGGCACCGAAGACGCCGTCCATCGCGCGGGTCTGCGCAGCGAAGGCCGTGTCGGTCGAGGTGACGGTGACCATGCCGACGGCCTCGTTGACGGACGTGACGGTCGCTCCCTTCGCCTCGAGGCGCTTGGCGAGGGCCGTGGCGCTCGACCCGCGGTCGGCGAGGACCACGTAGCTGGTCTCGGCCCCGGTGGTCGACGTGGAGCTGGTGGTGGGTGCAGCGGTGGCGGTCGCAGTGGCGGTGAGCCCGGTGGCCCCGAGCGCGAAGGCGCCCAGGACTGCGGCCATGCGTTGGTGTCGCATGTACTTCCTCCCGATGGTGTGACGACGGCGGTGAGCCGCCTCCAGCACCATATGACGTGGATCACACATCCGCAGAGCGAGCGCTCACCGCCGTACCCGTCAGCGCGGGCGGGTGGCGCGCAGGGCGTGCTGGAGGATTCCGTCGAAGAGCTCGGCGCTCTCGCGGGCGCCCTTGTTGCTGAAGGCGTGGATCGGGGCATAGGCGCCCTGGGCCCGCTGGATCGAGGTGCGCTCCGGGATGCGCTGGGTGAGGACGAGCGGACCGAAGAGCGAGGCGAGCTCCTCCACGCGGTAGCGGTGCTCGTTGATGTTGGCCCGCACCCGGTTGACGACGATGCCGAGGGGTTGCAGGTGCGGGTTGAGCCGTGTGCGCACGTCGTGCACGGCCCGCAGGGCCCGGTCGGCCGCGGCGATCGCGAAGACGCCCGGCTCGGTGACGACGATCGCCCGGTCGGCCGCGGTCAGCCCGATGCGGGTGAGTCCGCCGAGCGAGGGCGGGCAGTCGATGATCACGAGGTCGTGCTCGTCGGCGACCTTGTCGAGCACGAGACGAAGGGAGGTCAGCATGCGGGTCGAGAGGTCGGTGCGGTCGTGGCGGGCCAACTCCTCACCGCCGACGACGACGTCGATCGGAGCGTGTCCCCCGTCGCTCCAGTGACTGCGTCGCGCCGCGGCCCGCAGGTGGCGCCGACGCGGCTGGTCGATGACGAGGGCGCTCGTCGACGCGGCCTCACCGTCGAGGTCGAGACCGATGGTCGAGTCCCCCTGCGGGTCGAGGTCGACGACGAGGGTGCGCAGGCCGGCGGCGCGGGCGGCGGAGACCAGGCCGAGGGTCACGGAGGTCTTGCCGACACCGCCCTTGAGGCTGCAGACCGCGATGACCACCATGGGCGCATGATATGCGCGCGCCCCCTCCGTCCGGGCGAGGACGAAGGGGGCGCATCACGTGCTGCGGTCACTCCCGATGACTACTTGAGCTCCTTGCTGGAGTAGCCGAGGATGCGACGGGCGACGACGAGCAGCTGGATCTGCTGCGTGCCCTCGAAGATGTCGAGGATCTTGCTGTCCCGCGCCCACTTCTCGAGCAGCTCGGTCTCGGCGTACCCGGTGGCACCGGCCAGCTCGACGCAGCCGAGCGAGACGTTGACACAGGTGCGACCGGCCTTGGCCTTGGCCATGGAGGCCTCCATGGAGTTGGGCTTGCCGTTGTCGGCCATCCACGCGGCGCGCAGCGTGAGCAGGTAGGCGCTCTGGAAGTCGGCCTCCATCTCGATGAGCTTGGCCGCGGCGGCGGACTGCACGTTGGCCGGGCGGTCCCAGTCGACCTCGACGCCGGCGTCCTTGAGCAGTTCGGTCGTCTTGTCGAGCGAGGCGCGGGTCAGGCCCAGGGCCATCGCCGCGACGAGCGGGCGCGTGTTGTCGAAGGTCTGCATGGCGCCACCGAAGCCACCCTCGATCTTGATCTCCGGGTCGCCGAGGAGGTCCTCGGCGGGCACGCGGCAGTTGTCGAGGACGAAGGCGGCGGTGTCCGACGCGCGGATGCCGAGCTTGTGCTCGAGGCGCACCAGCTGCAGGCCGGGGTTCTGGCGGTTGACGACGAAGGACTTGATGGCCTTCTTGCCCAGGCTCTTGTCCAGGGTCGCCCACACGACGACGAGCTCGGCGCGCTCACCAGAGGTGACGAAGATCTTCTCCCCGTTGAGGACGTAGTCGTCGCCGTCCTTGACCGCGGTCGTGCGGATGGCGCCGGAGTCGGAGCCGACGTCGGGCTCGGTGATGGCCATGGCAGCCCACTTGCCGGCGTAGCGCGCCTTCTGCTCGTCGTTGGCGACGGCCGCGATGGCGGCGTTGCCGAGGCCCTGGCGCGGGATCGACAGGGTCAGGCCCACGTCGCCGCGGCAGGTCTCGAGGATGGACAGGACGGAGGAGAGGTTGGAACCGTTCTTGTTCTCCTTCTCCCCCTTCTTGCTCGAGCGGCCGGAGCCGACAGCAGCGACGTCACCCTCCTCCGCACCGTCGTCCTTGGCGCGGGTGGACGAGGAGGCCCCGGCGCCCTGGCTGGCGCCACCATCGGCCATGCCGTCGATGACGGCGGAGACCAGGTCCAGCTCGGCCGGGTACTCGTGCTCGGCGCGGTCGTACTTGCGCGAGATGGGCCAGAAGACCTCCTCGGCCATGCCACGGGCCTGGGCGACGAGCGGTCGGAACTTCTTCGGAACCTCGAGGTCGATCATGATCGTGTCCTTCGTGTCAGGTAGGTAAGAGGAAGGGAGGTCGCGGCTCAGACGAGCAGCGTGCCCTCGAGGACTCCGGCGCCCCGCAGGTCGCGGTACCAGCGCTCGTTGTCGAACTCCTTGACGAAGCCGTGGCCGCCGAGCAGCTGCACGCCGCTGGAGCCGATCCACGTCGCGTGGCGGCTGACAAGGCTGCGGGCCTGGGCGATCTCGGCGGAGGCGTCCTCGCCGCGGTCGAGACGGGCGGCGGCCTTCCACACGACGAGGCGCAGACCGGCCAGCTCGATGGCGATGTCGGAGACGGTGAAGGCGACGGCCTGGCGGTAGCCGATCGGCTCACCGAAGGCCTTGCGCTCCTTGACGTACTCGCTGACGTGGTCGAGCACGGCCTGCGAGGTGCCGACGGCGGCCGCGGCCCAGGCGAGGCGGGCACGGCGCACGGCGTCGGCGTGGTCCTCCGTCGTGCCGAGCAGGTCGCCCTTGGCGACACGGGCACCCTCGAGGTGCAGGCGGGCGGTGCGGGCGGCGCGGACACCCATGGCCGGGTCGTCCTCTGTCTTGACGCCCTCGGTGCCGGGCTTGACGATGACGAGCCGGGCCTGGCCGTCGATCGCAGCGGAGACGATGAAGAGGTCGGCCGCCTCGGCGCCGGGGACGATCGCCTTGACGCCGTCGAGGACGATCTCGTCGCCCTCGACCCGACCGGTGGTCCGCAGCTCGAAGGGGTCGAAGAGCACGTGCGGCTCGTGGAGGGCGATGGCCGCCAGCGGCGGGTTCTCGCTCGTGAACTCCGGCAGGTAGGTGGCCTGCTGGTCGGCGTCGCCGTAGGCGGCGATCGCCGTGGCGACGGCCGCGGGGGCCATGATCGCGGCCGCGATGCCCATGTCGCCGCGGGCGAGCTCCTCGAGGACGATGGCGCCGGTGACGGCGGAGCGCTCCTCGGCGATGCCCTCGAGTTCGGCGGGGACGCCGACGAGGTGCAGGCCCATCTCGGCGGCCGCGGTGCGGACCTCGGCCGGCACGGCTCGCTCGGCGTCGGCGGTGGCGGCGGCCGGACGGATGACCTCGTCGGCGAGCTCGCGAGCGACGCCCTGGATCATCTGCTGGTCCTCGGACGGCGTGAGGTCGAAGAGCTGCTTGGGCTTGGCCGTCGCCGCGCGGGTCGGGTCGCCCGAGCCCTGCTGCTTGGCGAAGGCGCGCCCTGCGGCGGTCTGTGCCTTGAAGCCGGTGACGGCGCCCTTGTAGAGGTACCGCTCGACCTTGGCGCGGACCTCCTTGTCCTTCAGGCCCGGCAGGCCGCCGGCCTTGGCGATGAGACGCAGGCCGAGCCGCTGGCCCTTGTCCGCCAGGGACATCGTTTCGCTGGAAGCCATGTGGGACTACCCCTTCGCGACAGTGCTGAATGAGCTGGAAAGTGTGCGGTACCGACAGTACCTGCTACAGCACGTATCGGTAAACCGGTCGGTCACTACGACCTCCGGTGATCTGACCCACACCGGTGGGCACCCAGTCGGCCGTGCGTGAGATCACGCCTCGCCGAACCCCGGCCCCTCTCCGCGCCACGTCACGGGGCGGTAACCTGCCCGCAACCGGGAGAACCCGCGAGGGACCGCCCGCACACCAAGCACGTGAGAGGGAAACACAGCATGGTCGACGTCGACGCCGCGCTTGATGCGTCAGGTCTCACCAATGAGGCCGTCCGCGAGTACGTGAAGCACTGGGCCGAGATCACCCAGCCCGACCGGATCGAGGTGGTTGGCGCCGAGGACGACGACCGACTCATCGCGGAGGCCGTCGAGGCCGGAGAGCTCCTCCCCGCGGGCGAGGGTCGCTACTACTCGCGCTCCTACTCCAAGGACACCGCTCGCTCCGAGGAGCGCACGATCGTCGCGACCAACGACGAGAAGGACAAGGGCGTCTACAACAACTGGCGTCCCGCCTCGGAGATGAAGGCGAAGCTGACCGAGCTCATGCGCGGCCAGTCCCAGGGCAAGACGATGTACGTCCTGCCGTACCTCATGTCCCCCAAGAACAACGAGCTGGCCCAGTGGGCCACGGGTGTCGAGCTCACCGACAGCCGCCCGGTCGTGCTGCACATGATCCGCATGTCCCGCGTGGGCGTCGAGCACGTCAACGACCTGCCGCAGCAGGACAACTTCGTGCGTGCGGTGCACGTGACCGGCGACCTGGAGAACCTCGGCCAGGGCACCCCCGACGACAAGCGCTACTTCGTCACCGTCGCCGACGAGCGGATGATCCTGCACTTCGGCTCGTCCTACGGCGGCAACGCCCTCCTCGGCAAGATCGCGCACGGCCTTCGCCAGGGCGCCTACGACGGCTGGGACACCAAGAAGTTCCTCGCCGAGCAGTACATGCTCATCGGCATCGCCGACAAGGAGACCGGCAAGCGGTACCACATCACCGGTGGCTTCCCGAGCGCCTCGGGCAAGACCAACCTCGCGATGATGCTCCCGCCGGACGCGCTCGGTGACCGCTACCGGGTGGACTTCTACGGCGACGACATCGCGTGGCTGTGGGTCGACGAGCAGACCGGCAAGCTCATGGGCATGAACCCCGAGTTCGGTGTCTTCGGTGTCGCCAAGGACACCAACGAGGAGACCAACCCGACCGCGCTGCACTCGGTCGACCCGGGCACCAAGACGATCTTCACCAACATCGCCTACAACCCCAAGACCGAGGAGGTCTGGTGGGAGGGCCGCACCCCCGAGCCGCCGGCCGACGTCGACGGCTGGCTGGACTGGAAGGGTGAGCCGATCGCCGACCGCGAGCCGGGCGACACCTCCCCGTGGGCGCACCCCAACAGCCGCTTCACGACGACGCTGGCCAACGTGCCCAACGCCGCTCCCGACTTCGACGAGCCCGTCGGCGTCGAGATCGACGCGATCATCTTCGGTGGCCGCACCCGTGACCGCGAGCCGCTGATCCGTGCGATCACCGACCCGGCCGAGGGCGTCTACGACGGCCTGACCCTGGGTGCGGAGGCGACCGCCGCCGCCGAGGGCGTCGAGGGCCAGCTGCGCTACGACCCGATGTCCAACCGGCCGTTCATGGCCTACGGCGAGGGCGACTACGCGCAGCACTACCTCAACATCCTCGAGCAGGTGAAGGACAAGCCGCTCTTCGCCCACGTCAACTGGTTCCAGAAGCACCCGGAGGACGGTCACTACCTGTGGCCCGGCTACCGCGAGAACCTGCGTCCGCTCCTGTGGCTCATGCGCCTCAAGGACGGCGAGGTCAAGGGTCGCCAGACCGCTGTCGGCATCATCCCGACCGAGGACGAGCTGGAGATGACCGGCCTGGACCTGCCGCAGGAGGACCTCGACCGGATCCTGTCCATCGACGTGCCGCGCTGGCAGCAGGAGATGGGCTTCCGCGAGGAGCACCTCAAGCAGTTCGACCGGCTGCCGGAGGCGATCTGGGAGGCCCACCGCCGCGTGGCCGCCGCCCTCGACAACGAGGCCTGAGCCTCCTCCAGCACTGACGAAGGGCGCCGCCCGGGTCGATCCCGGGCGGCGCCCTTCGTCGTGTGCCGGCGCTGCTCCTCTGCCCGCGAGTCGAGGAGTGCCCGCCCTCGCCCCTGCCAGCCGGTCATCGCCGAGCCCCAGGCCTGCGTCGGCCCACGGCGGGTTCGCGTGGGCCGACGCA
>NZ_BCSQ01000088.1 GCF_001570945.1 Janibacter anophelis NBRC 107843 | reverse complement strand
CCCCCCCCCGCCACAAACTGTGGCTGGCCACACCTGCGAGGGTCAGCCACAGCACGAGGTGTCGCTGACCCGTCAAGGTGTGGCTGTCTCAGTCGTGGTCGCGGGAGATGCCCGGCAGCAGCGCGTCACCGCCCCGCAGCGCCTCCATCGCCCCGGGGTGGCGCGAGACCCGGTCCAGGCTGCGGCGGCGGTAGCGCCAGATCATCCACGCGCCGAAGCCCCACAGGAGGAACTGCACGCTCATCGCGACGCGGAAGTCGTCGAGCGTGTAGGTCTCCGGCCCGCCGGGGGCCAGCCGGTCGAGGACGAGACCGATGAGCGCCATCGTCACCAGCGACGCGACGAAGCCGCCCATGTTGACCACGCCGGACGCCCGCCCGTACCGGTCGCTGCGGTGGAAGCTGCGGGCGAGGTCGAAGGCGATCATCGACCCGGGGCCGCCGACGGCGGTGACCGCGACGAGGACGACGAGCAGCCACAGCGGTGAGCGACCCGGCAGGGCGAGCACGACCGCCCAGACGAGCGCGATCGCGCCGACGACCGCGAGCGCCATGACGGAGCGGTAGTACGGGTGCCGGCCGGTCCAACGACCGATCGTGGGCCCGGCGACGAGCGCGACGAAGGTCATGAGGGTGAGCAGCGTCGAGGCCATCGTCGGGCTGAGCCCCTGGCCGGAGACGAGGAAGGGGTAGCCCCACAGCAGCGCGAAGACCGTCGGGGCGAACTGGGCGGTGAAGTGCACCGAGAGCCCGAGCCGGGTGCCGGGGTCGCGCCAGACCTCGGTCAGGCTGTGGCGCAGTGCGCGGATCTTGATCCGCTCGACCGCACCCCGCTCGTAGGGCGAGTCCTTGACGAGGGCGAAGACGCCGAGGAGCAGGATGACGCCGAGCGAGGCGGCCATCGCGTAGGTGCGCGTCCAGCCCCACCCGTGGAGCGCGGCGCTCAGCGGGACGGCGGCCGCGACAGCACCCATCTGGCCGATCATGCCGGTGACCTGGGTGACGACCGGCGCCTGCCGCACGAGGAACCACAGGGCGACGAGGCGCAGCACGGCGGTGAAGACCATCGCGTCGCCCGCCCCGACGAGGGCGCGGGCCGCGAGGCCGAGCGAGAAGGTGTCGGCGACGGAGAACCACAGCTGGCCGGCCGTCATGAGGACCAGGCCGGAGACGATGAGGGCCCGCGAGCCGAAGCGGTCGAGCAGCACGCCGACCGGCACCTGCATGCCCGCGTAGACGGCCAGCTGCAGGACGGTGAAGGTGGCCAGCTGGCTGGCGTTGATGCCGAAGCGGTCGGCGGCGAGCAGCCCGGCGACGCCGAGGGAGGTGCGGTGGAAGACGGCGAGGACGTACACGGCGAGGGCGGCGCCCCAGATGGCGTAGGCGCGGCGCCGGCCGATGTCGTGCAGCTGTCGGGTCCCGGTCACTGGATAGATGGTACGAATGGCTCCACGGTTCGACCAACCCGCGTTCCGTCCCTCGGATCGCACGAGAGGGGTCCACGTGCCCGCGACCAGTGCCCTGGACGGCCACACCGTCAGCCGCGCCACCCGTGAGGACGTCGCCGACATCGTCGCCCTGCTCCGCGACGACGACATCGGGGCCGGCCGTGAGGGTACGGACCTGGCGCACTACCTCGCGGCCTTCGCCGCGGTCGACGCGGACCCGCAGCAGTACCTCGCGATCGTCCGGGACGCAGGGGGCGCCGCAGTCGGCACCCTGCAGCTGACCTTCGTGCCCGGGCTCACCCGCGGCGGCACGCTGCGGATGCTCGTCGAGGGAGTGCGGGTCGGCTCCGCGGCCCGCGGCAGTGGCCTCGGCGCCGCGCTCATGGAGTGGGCGCACGAGCAGGCGCGGGCCCGCGGCGCCTCCCTCGTCCAGTTGACGAGCGACAAGCGCCGCCCGGAGGCGCACCGCTTCTACGAGCGGCTCGGCTACGTCGCGTCGCACGAGGGGTTCAAGCTCGAGCTCTGACCCTTGTGTCATCCACTTGACACAAGAGCGAAGGGAGAGCACGCTCGGCTTGTCCCAACCACCTGACACAAAGGTGACGCCATGAGCACGGTGCTGGTCCTCCCCTTCGCCCTCGCCCTCGGGCTGGTCGTCGCCGCGATCGTCATCACGGTCGGCCGCCGCCGGTCCATCGCCGTCGGCGTCAACGAGCACGTCCACCTCGTCGCCTATGCGCGGCGCGCCCGCGCCTGGCGGGTCGTCGCGCTCGCCCTGGCCGTGCTCGCGTGCATCGCCATCCCCGTGCTGGGGCTGGGAGGGACCGACACGGCCCCCGCCATCGCGCCGGCGCTGGCCGGGATCCTCGTCGTCGCGATCTTCGGGCTCGGCGAGGCGACCTTCCGACGGCCGATGACGCTCACCCGCAGCGCGGACCTGCGCCCGCGCCGGCTCGGCGACCTCGTGCCGTGGGGCTGGCTGATGACGGCGGCCGGGTCCCTGCTGGCGCTCGCCGCGGCGCTCGTCGTCGGCACCCTCCTCGGCAGCGCCGATGACCTCGGTCGGGCCGGGCGGGCCATCAGCGTCGTGTGCGACGGGGCGACCCACACGCGCACCCCGTGGCCCGGCAGCCACTACGCCGCTCCGATCGCGCTCGCCACGACGGTCAGCGTGCTCGTGGCCGTGGCGACCTGCCTCGTCGTCGCGCGCCGGCCCAGCCCGGCCGCCGAGAGCACCGCGCTCGACACGGGCCTGCGCCGGTGGTCGATGGCCGGCGTGCTGCAGGCCCTCACCCTCGTGGCCTGCGTGACGCTCGTGCCGGTCCTGCTGCTCATGGCGCTCGGCGCCGGCGCCTCCGACTGCGCGCCCGAGGGCTACGGCGTCCTCGCGGGCGTCGCCTTCGTCGGGGCGGGCGCGGCCACGGCACTGGGAGTGGTCGCCTTCGCCGGGCTCTGCACCGGGCCCGGCGTGCGGGTCGACGACATGCCGCCGCCGCAGCGGGGCGAGGCGACGCCGGTCGGAGTGCCGCTGTGAGCGTGGCGGTGACGATCGACCTCGTCGACCCGACGCCGCCCTTCGAGCAGGTCCGTCGGCAGCTGACGACGCTCATCGAGACCGGCCAACTCGTCACCGGCGACCGGCTGCCCTCCGTCCGACAGCTCGCCGCCGACCTCGGCCTGGCGACGGGCACGGTCGCGCGCGCCTACAAGGAACTCGAGGGCTCCGGTCTGGTGACGACCCGCCGCGGGGGCGGCACGCGGGTCGCGGCGCGACCGGCGGCGGGCCCGGCTGCGGCCACACTGCTCGAGGACGCGGCCGAGTCCTATCTGGCGCGAGCGCGCACCCTCGGCGCCACGCCCGAGCAGGCTGCGCAGGCGCTGGAGCGGGCCGCCCGGCGGCGTTGACGGCTCAGGACCACCTGGCGAGCAGGTACTGCACGCCGAAGGGGGTCTCCTCCCCCACCAGTTCCCCCGCCAGTCCGGGAGCGGCGGCCGCGAGGACCTGCAGCGCGGCTCGACCGCGCATCCACAGCCGGTCACACGTGGCCGGGTCGAGCGCGGCGAGGGTCGCGACGTCAGCGGCGGTGAGGGCCTCGGCGAGGGCGCGGGCGAAGGGGGCGGCGCCCGGCTGGAGGTGGCCCGGCGCCTTGTCGGTGAGGGTCGCGGGACCGTCGGCGACGACGACGAGCACGGCGTCGGGGCCTGCGGCCAGGTCGGCTCCGAGATCGGCGCACTCCTGCGGTCCGGCGTCCGCGGCGACGGAGAGCAGGTGCAGCTCGCCCCCTCCGGAGGGGGCGAAGGAGCGACCGATCTCGACGTCGGTCGGCAGGGCGCCCTCGGGCACGCGCCCGGTGGTGAACCGCGTTGCGCCGGAGGGTGCGTCGACCGGCCAGGTCCGCGTCGACGGTCCCGACCCGAGGACGACGAGACGGTCCGCTCCCTTCGTCATCGCGGTGTCGGCGACGAGGGCGGCGGCCCGCGCACGCAGGTCCGCGAGGGGGTCGGCGGCACCACCGATGCCGGGCAGCAGGGCAGGTGCGGCGGGGACGACCACCGCGGCGCGGATCATGCCAGCCCCCGCATCGTGCGCGCCGGGGCGCGTTCGCCGCGCAGGGTCGCGACCATGTCGAGGACCTGGCGGGTCTCGGCGACCTCGTGCACGCGGTAGATGCGCGCGCCGAGCCACGCGGAGACCGCGGTCGTGGCGAGGGTGCCGATGAGCCGCTGGTCGACGGGGCGGTCGAGGGTCTCGCCGACGAAGTCCTTGTTGGACAACGACACGAGCACCGGCCAGCCGGTGTCGACGAGCTCGTCGAGGCGGCGGGTCACCTCGAGGGTGTGGTGCGTGTTCTTGCCGAAGTCGTGGGCCGGGTCGATGACGACCGACTCGCGCGCGACCCCGGCGGCGACCGCCCGCTCGGCGTACCCGAGGACGCCCTCGAGGACGTCGTCGACCACGTCCCGCTCGAAGCCGGTGCGGAAGGGACGCGTGCGCGGCTCGACGCCACCGGTGTGGGTACAGATGATCGCGGTGTCGTGCCGTGCCGCGACGTCGACGAGTGCCGGATCGGCCCCGCCCCAGGCGTCGTTGAGCACGTCGGCGCCTGCGGCACAGACGGCTTCGCCGACCTCCGCCCGCCAGGTGTCGACCGAGATCACGAGCTGGGGGTGAGTCTCGCGGACCCGGGCGACGAGCCCGGCGACGCGGTCGATCTCCTCGGCGACGTCGACATCACCACCCGGAGCGGCCTTGACCCCACCGATGTCGACGATCTCGGCGCCCTGCTCGACGACGAGGTCGACGCGCTCCATCGCCTTGTCCTCGGCGAAGGTCGCGCCTTTGTCGTAGAAGGAGTCGGGCGTGCGGTTGACGATCGCCATGACGAGCATGGCGTCGTCGGCGAAGGTGTGCCGGCCGAGCCTCATCGGTCCACGTCCTCGTAGCCGGACTGGCTCACGGCCGCCGGCCGCTGGACGAGCGGCACCGGGCGGGTGCGCCAGCCACCGTCGCGGGTGAACTGGTGCAGCTCGTCGGCGACGACGTCGAGCTCCTGCGGCTCGTCGTGCTGCCGCGCGTGGACAACCGCGAGCAGCTCGGCGGCCATGACGGCGAGGTCGTGGTCGCGCTGGTGGCGGTGGGCGCGGGCGCCGAGGTCGACCTGGGCGATCGCGCCGAGGCCGAGGCGGCGGTAGGTGTCGATGAGCGAGGCGATCTCGACGCCGTAGCCGGTGGGCACGGTGAGCGTCTCCATGAGCGCGCGGCGGGCGGCCCACTCGCCGGCGAGCGGCTGGACGACCCCGGCGAGGTCGGGCCACCACAGGTTGAGCACGGGGCGGGCGACGAGTTCGGTGACCCGGCCGCCTTCGGTGCTCGGGGAGCGGCCCGGCACGTCGAGGACGCGGTCGTACCAGCCCTTGACGAGCAGGGTGGCAGGGTCGGCGGTCAGTGCGCCGACGAGCCCGGTGACGAAGTGCGGCCCCCACTCCGTCAGGTCGGCGTCGACGAAGACGAGCAGCTCGCCGGAGGTGACGAAGAGCGACTTCCACAGCGCCTCGCCCTTGCCCGGGTGGCTGCCCAGGTGCGGCGCGATCTCGGCGGAGTGGTGGACGGTCGCGCCGGCGTCGGCGGCGACCTGCGCGGTCGCGTCGGTGGAGTCGGAGTCGATGACGACGAGCTCGCTGACGAGCGGCACGGTCTCGACGAGCTCGCGGCGCAACCCGGCGACGACGTCGCCCACGGTCGCGGCCTCGTCCTTGGCGGGGATGACGACGGTGACCTGTTCCCCCTTCGCCCGGAGGCGCTCGGCCAGCTGCGCGGCGTCGAAGTCGCCGTGGGCGTGGCTGTGCCGGGCGAGCCACTCGCGGGTCGGTGCGCGCATGCGGTGGAGCCTCTCGACGGGTCAGGGCCGTGTGCGGCCCTCGCTCATCGTAGGCAGGCATCATGTGTGCCATGCGCCGACTCCTCGCGATGGCCCTGCTGCCGCTGCTGCTCGTGGCTGGCTGCTCCGACCCCGGCCAGGCCCTGTCCAACGCCGAGGCCACGGGGATCCTCAACGTCGGTGTCGTCGACAACCCACCTCGGGCTGTCTTGGGCGAGGGCGGTGACGCGAGTGGTCCGGCCGCCGAGATGATCACGGCCTATGCGGACTCGATCGGCGCGCACCCCAACTTCCAGGGCGGTGAGCTCAACGCATTGGCGGCGGCCGTGGAGCGCGGCGAGGTGGACGTGATCATCGGCGCCGACGAGGCGACGAAGGGGGTCACCGCCACCTCGTCGTCCGGCGAAGGGGGCGTCGTGCTCGTGGGCGACCAGGAGGGCCCGTTGGAGGACTCGATCAACTCCTGGATGGCCGATCAGGGCTGATCAGGTGCGCGCCACCTGCGACACCCGCTGAGGGGAGATCCCGAGCAACAGCGCGGCGTCACGGACGGTCAGGCCTTCGCGCAGGACATCGTCGACCGCGCGGGCGAGCTGCTCCGTGGCGGACGCCCGCGCCTCCTCTGCCTCGCGCCGCAGGCGGATGGCCTCGTCGACGTCGCGCTGGACCTCGGGCCGCATCGCCGGGACGAGCTGGACCTCGATGTCTGCTGCGTCCGCTCCGGTCATCGTCGCCACGGCGTCCGCCACGACTCCTGCCACCTGGTCGAGGCGCTTGGCCTGGGTGAAGACGCCGGGGACCTCGGGGACCTCGATCGCCCACCAAGCACCGGAGCGGACTGCGCGAGCCGTGACCTTCACCGCCGCACTCCCATCTGCTTGAGGATCGCCAGCGCCGTCATCTCGTTGATCTCCGAGTGCCGCGGCACGACGCTCGATCGCTCCCCGATCGACACCTTGGTGTGGCTGCCACCCTCACGGATCTCGAGCCGGAGCCCCACTCGCTGAGCCTCGGCACGCAAAGCCTTGAGGAGTTCGCGGCGCTTCATGAGCGTACGTCCAGTCCAGTAGACAGTTCAAGACAAGCGGACTAGACACAACGTTCGTCCGGGATGGATCCGCAGATACTCAGCCTGCCGACCGGATCATGACGTCACAGCCATGACGGGCGACCTGTGGATGCTCCCCCACGATGGGCAACAGCTGTTGATGAGGCGCGACTCAGAACTCGAGGCGATGCGCTCTCGGTGCGTGGGCTGGATCTGGCTCGGTCGCTCTCGGGATCAAAGTGGAGGCGAAAGTGGAGGGCTGGCCAGGGATGGCCGCCGACCCTCTAGCGGAGCAGAGGAGCCCGCTGGAGTGGCCGGGTCAAGGGTGAGCCCATCACGCAGTGACGCGGAGCGCCCGTGATGCGGTCCGGAGATGGGCGGAGAGTGAAGCGGAGGCTCCGAGGCGTGAAGGTGACGTGCCCGCTCTATTCGCGCGCCCGGTCCAGGTCGGCTCGGGTGAGGAGGTAGTACGTCGTCAGATCGACGTCAGAGAGTGCCTTGCCGGGGTTGGGTCCGCGGTCAATCGCGCAGACGACGGTGTCGACCGTGGCGCCGGCGCCGCGCAGGGCAAGGGTTGCGTCTCGGACCGCACCGCCCGTCGTGATGATGTCTTCGACGATGGTGACGCGGCGTCCGTCGACGTCGGCGCCCTCGGCCAGTCGCTTGGTCCCGTACTCCTTGGCCTGCTTCCGGACGAAGAGCGCGGGCGTACCAGTCAGGCTGCTGAGCATCGTGGCGATTGGGATGCCGCCGAGTTCCAGGCCGCCCAGGAGGTCGGTGTCTGCGGGAATGAGCGGAACCATGCTCTCTGCAACGCGGCGGAGGAGCTGGGGGTCAGATTCGAAGAGGTACTTGTCGAAGTATTCGGTGGCGATCTGGCCCGAGCGGAGAGTGAAGGTGCCGGTCAAGCGGCAGGTCTTGTCGATGTCACGGGCAAGTTCACTGAGGAGGTCGGCCACGAGCGCATGTTCCCATAGGAGTGGGTTTGCAGGGCGGCTTCCGTGAGCCGCGCACGGTCAGCCGGTGGCTTTACGAGGGTGCGGGCGGACAGCGATCTGGAGTGGGTGACGTCGCACGCCTGGCGCAAGACGACGGCGAGCATCCTCGACGGCTCGGGCGTGACGGCCCGGACCATCGCCGACCAGCTCGGCCACTCGCGCCGACCTAACGTCGACTGCAGCCGCATCCAGGTCTCGAGGCTGCGTCCCTGGCGCTCGTTGCACCTCGACCTGCGTGGGGGGTCTCGAGGCTGCGTCGCTGGCGCTCCTCGCACCTCGACCAGCGGGGCAGAGAGCTGGCGAAGGGACTCGAACCCTCAACCACCTGTTTCCCCGCGGGGCTCTTCGTGCTGTTGCTCCTGGGCTTTCTCCGCCCCGGTTTTCCGGGCTTCCGGGCGTGCCGTCGATGCATCGCCTCGGGCTGGATCGCTACGTCTCGGGACCAAAGTGGAGGCGTAAGTGGAGGGCTGGCCGGATCTAGCCACCGACCCTGTTGCGGAGCAGAGGAGCCTGCCGGAGTGGCCGGGTCAAGGGTGGACGGAGTCCATCACGAAGTGACGCGTAGCGCCCTTGATGCGGTCCGGAGGTGGGCGGAGAGTGGAGCGGAGGGTCGGAGGCGTGAAGGTGACGTGATCGAGCGGCGATGGGTGCGCCCAACTGCCTTCCTTGTGAACAACTCACCTGGTTCAGATCACTACTCGGAGGCGTCGGGACCGTCTTGGTTGCGGCTCCCCGAATACGTCGGGGGTGTTAACTCTGCGACAGGACCTGGACTAGTTGGCTCACCGTGGGGGCGCCGTCGACCCCCTCTGGTGTCTGGTAGAGCCGGCACGAGAGTCCCACTGGCGCGCCTAACTGGGCGAAGCGGTCCTCACCGTCGACAAGGACCGACGGTGAGCCGTGGAAGCTCTACTGTTCAGCTTGTTCGGGGGTGGTCACCAAGACCTTCTCCACGTCGACGTGGATGCCTAGGGTTTCCAGCGCGTCACGGATGCGGCCGTCGGCCACCTGCCAGTGCGGGCACCCGTCGAAGTACAGAAGTTGGACGCGCATGCTTCCACCCTACTTATCGGATGGTGGCACTCACGTAGTTGCTCGGCGAAGGGAGCGGCGCTCGGGATCAGGTCCTGGGCGTCGCTCCCTCTGTTGTGCCGGTGGGGTCGAGGTTCGCCGCCGCGCCCGGAACGGCCGCAGGCCGCATGCCCGGCACGGCGGCGGG
>NZ_BCSQ01000087.1 GCF_001570945.1 Janibacter anophelis NBRC 107843 | reverse complement strand
AGATCGCCGCCCGCGAGCGCCTGCGGGCACGCCGCGAGCGCCGCCGCCGAGAGGCCGAGGTCGCCGCCGCGGTCGAGACCGCGGCCCGCTGGTCGGCGGAGCGCACCGCCGCTGCCGCCGCCGTCGCCACCCAGCAGCGGGACGCGGGGGAGAGCGCCCGGGCCGAGCGCGACGAGGCGCTACGCGGCCTGCGCACCGAGCTCACCGAGCAGCAGGACGCGCTGCGCGAACTGACCGACGAGGTCCACCGCGACGAGGTGGCCCGTGCCCAGCAGATCGCCCGCATCGAGCAGCTGCAGACCAAGGCCATCGAGGAGCTGGGCATCGACCCCGACGTCCTCATGGAGGAGTACGGCCCGCACCAGCTCGTCCCGCACGTCGCCGGGCCCGACGAGGACCCGGAGGCGGAGGACTTCCCCGAGCCGCAGCCCTACGTGCGCGAGGTGCAGGAGAAGCGGCTGCGCACCGCCGAGCGCGGGCTCAAGGCCCTGGGCAAGGTCAACCCGCTGGCCCTCGAGGAGTTCGCCGCGCTCGAGGAGCGCCACACCTTCCTCACGACCCAGTTGGAGGACCTGCGCCAGTCCAAGCAGGACCTGCTGGCGATCGTCGCCGAGATCGACGAGCGCGTGGAGCAGGTCTTCTCCGAGGCCTACGCCGACACGGCCGAGCAGTTCGCCGGGGTCTTCTCGCGGCTCTTCCCCGGAGGCGAGGGGCGGCTCGTGCTCACCGACCCGGGCAACATGCTCACCACCGGCATCGAGGTCGAGGCCCGGCCCCCGGGCAAGAAGGTCAAGCGCCTCTCGCTCCTGTCCGGAGGCGAGCGCTCGCTCGTCGCCGTCGCCCTGCTCGTCGCGATCTTCAAGGCGCGGCCCTCGCCCTTCTACATCATGGACGAGGTCGAGGCCGCGCTCGACGACACCAACCTCGGGCGTCTCATCATGCTCTTCGAGGAGCTGCGCGACTCCAGCCAGCTCATCGTCATCACCCACCAGAAGAAGACGATGGAGGTCGCCGACGCCCTCTACGGCGTCTCGATGCGCGGCGACGGCATCACCACCGTCGTCAGCCAGCGGTTGCGCGATGTCGCACCGGAGGGCCAGGCACAACCCGCGTGACACCCCCTGCGCCCGTCCCGCCCCCGCTCCGGTGCGGGTCCCGACGGCGGGTCGAGTTGAGCGGGCCGTCCGCACGGAGGACCATGGGGGCATGACCGCCATGATCGTGGGGCTGCTGCTGTGCCTCGTCCTGTCCGTCCTCGTCATGGGGCTGGTCGCCATCCCCGCGAGGCGTGAGGGGCGCGAGATCCTCACGGCGCGAGGGGAGCGCGTGGTGGTCAAGGTGCGCGAGAGCGCCGACGGTGCCGCGAGCCGCACCTCCGGGCTGATCTCCGGGACGTCCGGGGGCAAGCGCGCCGTCACCGACAAGCGAAAGGCCTCATGAGTTCCGTCGTCGACCGCACTCCCGCCCTCCGGGGGCCCGTGGACCCGCAGGTCCGTCCGCAGGACGATCTCTTCGGCCACGTCAACAACCACTGGCTGGGCAGCGTCGAGATCCCGGCCGACCGCGGTCGCTACGGTGCCTTCGACGTCCTGCGTGAGCGGGCCGAGGAGGACGTGCGCGCCCTCATCGAGGAGGTCGGCGCCCGGGCCGAGGCCGGCGAGATCGCTGCCGACGACGTCGCAGGCAAGGTCGGCGCGCTCTACCGCTCCTTCCTCGACGAGGCCCGCGCCGACGAGCTGGGCACCACGCCGATCGCCGACCTGCTCGAGAGCGTCGACGCGGTGACGAGCCTGTCGGACCTCGTGGCCCTCACCGGGCAGCTGGCCCGTGACGGCGTGAGCGGGTTCGTCCTGCCCTTCGTCAACACCGACGACCGTGACTCCTCCCGCTACGTGCTCTACCTCGAGCAGGGCGGGCTCGGCCTGCCCGACGAGTCCTACTACCGCGACGACCGGCACGCCGAGGTGCTCGCCGCCTACCGTCGGCACGTGGCGCGCCTCTTCGAGCTCGCGCTCGGGCGCGAGGGCGAGGCGGCGACCGAGTCAGCCGACCGGGTCGTCGACCTCGAGGTCCTGCTGGCCGAGGACCACTGGGACCGCGTGACCAACCGCGACCCGATCAAGACGTACACGCTCGTCGACGCGGCGGAGCTGACCGAGCTCGCGCCGGCCGTCGACTGGGGTGCCTGGGCCGCCGGTCTCGGGGCGGACGCCCCCTTCGCCGAGGTCGTCGTCCGCCAGCCGGACTTCCTGCGCGGGCTCTCCCTCACCCTCGGCAACACCCCGCTCGACACCTGGCGCGACTGGCTGCGGCTGCGCGTCGTCCAGGCGCACGCCGCCTACCTCGACGCACGGATCGTCGAGGCCGAGTTCGACTTCGTCGGCCGCACCCTCTCCGGCATCCCCGAGCAGCGCGCCCGGTGGAAGCGGGGCGTCTCCCTCGTCGACGCCTCCCTCGGCGAGGCCGTCGGTGAGCTCTACGTGGACCGCCACTTCCCCCCGGCCGCGCGCGAGCGGATGGACGAGCTCGTCGCCAACCTCGTCGAGGCCTTCCGCCGCTCCTTCGCCGCCTCCGCGTGGATGGGCGAGGAGACCCAGCAGGAGGCCATCGCCAAGCTCGAGGCCTTCACTCCCAAGGTGGGCCACCCGAACACCTGGCGCGACTACTCCTCCCTCGAGATCCGCGACGACGACCTCGTGGGCAATGTCCGTCGCGTCGCCGCCTTCGAGGTCGACCGCGCGCTGGCCAAGCTCGGCGGGCCGGTCGACCGTGACGAGTGGTTCCTCACGCCGCAGACGGTCAATGCCTACTACAACCCCGGGCTCAACGAGATCGTCTTCCCCGCGGCGATCCTGCAGCCGCCGTTCTTCGACGCCGAGGGCGACGACGCCGACAACTACGGCGGCATCGGCGCGGTCATCGGCCACGAGATCGGGCACGGCTTCGACGACGCCGGGTCGACCTTCGACGGGCAGGGCAACCTGCGCGACTGGTGGACCGCGCAGGACCGGGCCGCCTTCGAGGAGCGGCGGGACGCGCTCATCGCGCAGTTCGACCGCCTCACGACGCGCAATGCCCCCGGCCACACTGTCAACGGCGCCCTGACGGTGGGCGAGAACATCGGCGACATCGGGGGCCTGGCCATCGGCCACGCCGCCTACCTCATCGCGGCGGGGGAGTCCGCCGACGAGGTCGACGCCGACGGGCTGACCGGTCAGCAGCGCTTCTTCAACAACTGGGCCCGCGTGTGGTGCGGCGACGCCCGCACCGAGGAAGCCGTGCGGCTGCTCTCGATCGACCCGCACAGCCCCCAGGACGTGCGCGCCAACGCCGTGCGCAACATCGACGCCTTCCACACCGCCTACGGCACGACCGAGGGCGACGACATGTGGCTCGACCCGCAGGAGCGGGTCTCGCTCTTCTGACCACGGTGGCACGCGACCGCGACGCGCAGGGGCGGGCTGAGAACGCCCGTCCCCGTGACGGGCTCGGTCGCCCCCTGCCACACGGCAGCCCCGGGGTGGAGCGGGTCGAGGCCCGCGACCGCAGCCCCGACGAGGCCCTCGCCGAGGCGCAGGACCACCTCGACCGCGAGATGCCCTTCCACGCCCACGAGGTGCTCGAGGAGCAGTGGAAGGCGGCACCCGAACCCGAGCGTGCCCTCTGGCAGGGCCTGGCCCAGCTCGCCGTGGGCCTGACCCACCAGCGCCGCGGCAACCCGCGAGGGGCGCGGACGGTCACCACCCGCGGCGCCGACGCGATCGAGCGGTACGTCGCGATCGCGCCCCACGGCATCGACGTGGCCGGACTGGTCACGTGGGCGCGGGCGCTCGCGCGGGACCCGGACGGACAGGTGCCGGTCCCGCGCCTGCGTCGCTGATCCCGTGACCGCGTCGCCGGGACGGTCGACGCGGCAGTGACGGGGGTTCGTCGTCGTCAGGGGATCCTGCGAGGATGGCCACGTGATGGGTATCGACACCGTGATTGAGTACATCGCCGTCGCCGTCGGCCTCCTGGTCGTCCTCGGCGGACTCGCCGTCGCCTTCCTCCGGGGCGGTGGCAAGGGCAAGGAGCTGCCGCCGGAGCACCGGCCCCCGGAGCGGCCGAAGGGGAGCACCGACCACCGCAGCGGCACGATCGTCCTCGACCGGCCCAGTGACCACGCCAAGCCCCAGGCCCCACCGGAGGCGAAGGGGGAGCAGCCCCCCGCCGCGCAGCCCGGGACCACAACCCCGCCGCGGACCGAGGCCGGCCCCGAGCCGGTCACGCAGGAGCCGACCGCCCCGGCCGAGCCGGCCGCCACCGCCGCGCCGGCCACTGCTGAGCCCACGACCGAGCGGGCGACCGGGCCGAAGGCCGACGAGGACTTCACCCCGCCCCCGTCCGACGAGGGCGTGGAGCGGGCCCGGACTGCGCCACCGGTGACCCCGGCCGAGCCCGAGACCGCGACCGAGCCGGAGGCTCCGGCCCAGCCCGAGGCGCCGACCGCGCCCGTCGACACCGAGGTCTCCGCTGCGGCCGAGCCCGAGCTCGACACCCCGGCCCCCACGCGCGACCGGATGCGGGCGCTGCGCTCCCGCCTGGCCCGCTCCAACGGCGCGATCGGCAAGGGCCTGCTCGCGCTGCTGTCGCAGGGCAAGCCCTCCGAGGAGGACTGGGAGGAGGTCGAGGACACCCTGCTGGCCGCCGACCTCGGCATCGAGCCGACGACCGAGCTCGTCGACTCCCTGCGCGCGCACGTCTCCGTCGACGGCACGACCGACCCCGAGGTGGCCAAGGACTGGCTCTACGCCGACCTGCTCCAGCTCGTCGACCCGAGCATGGACCGTGGCCTGGCGGCCTCACGGGTCGGCGACCGTCCCGCGTGCATCCTCGTCGTCGGGGTCAACGGCACCGGCAAGACGACGACCGTCGGCAAGCTGGCCCGCGTGCTGGTGGCCAACGACCGCGACGTGCTCCTCGGCGCGGCCGACACCTTCCGCGCCGCCGCGGCCGACCAGCTGGAGACGTGGGGCGCCCGCGTCGGTGTGCCCACCGTGCGCAGCGACCGCGAGGGCGCCGACCCGGCCGCGGTGGCCTTCGACGCGGTCAAGGCCGCTGCCGACACCGAGGTCGACGCGGTGATCATCGACACCGCCGGGCGCCTGCACAACAAGGTCGGCCTCATGGACGAGCTGGCCAAGGTCAAGCGGGTCATCGAGAAGCAGACCCCGATCGACGAGGTCCTGCTCGTCCTCGACGCGACGACGGGGCAGAACGGCCTGGCCCAGGCCAAGGTCTTCGCCGAGGCGGTCGACGTCACCGGTGTGGTGCTCACCAAGCTCGACGGCACGGCCAAGGGCGGCATCGTCGTCGCGGTGCAGCGCCAGCTCGGCGTGCCGGTCAAGCTCGTCGGGCTCGGCGAGGGGCCGGACGACCTGGCCCCCTTCGTGCCCGAGGCCTTCGTCGACGCGATCGTCGGCTGACCTCCACGGCTCACACAGCAGGGCCCCGGTCGCACTCGGTGCGGCCGGGGCCCTGCTGCGTCGCGGGAGCGCGATCTACTGGAGCGGCTGGTTGAAGGAGAGGTAGTACCTCGAGCCGCCGGAGACGTTGACGGCCCAGGCCACCTCGACGGTGACCGTCGAGGTGGTGGTCTTGCCGGGGATGGGCGCCGTGCAGTAGGTCTTGCGGCCCTCGATGAGCGTGAGGCTCGACGGGCAGGAGATGTCCTCCTTCTTGTGCCCGTAGGCCTTCATCCCCCGCGCGATCTGCGCCTCGACCTCGGAGGCGGGCAGCTTGAGGTTCGGGTCCGTGTTGGCGGTCGAACCGGCCGGGGTCGGCGGGACGGTCGCGTTGGGGGCGGAGGTCGTGCTCGTCGTGGTGTACGTCGACGTCGAGCTGCTCGTGCTCGTCGAGGTCGGCGGGTCCGTGCTCGTCGGCTCGGTCGTCGTGGGCTCCGTCGTCGGGTCCGTCGTCGTCTCGCTCGTGCTCGTCGAGCTCGCCGTGGTCGTGTCGTCGTCGTCCGACATGGCGACCAGGCCGATGCCACCGCACAGGCACAGCACGAGCACGAGCCCGATCGCGCCGGCGATCCAGGCCCACACCGGGACGCCACCCTTCTGCGGGGGCTGGCCGTAGGGCTGCCCGTAGCCGGGCTGCTGCCCGTAGGCGGGCTGCTGTCCGTTGGGCTGCTGCTGCCCGTAGGCCGGCTGCTGGCCGTACGGAGGTTGCTGACCCTGCGGGGGCTGGGGGCCCTGGCCGGTGGGTCCCGACTGGCCGGGACCGGGGGGCGGCATGCTCATGGTTCTCCCTGCTGATGGCGGGGGAGTCCACACCCTGCGTTCCCCCGCGGTGACGTGTGCGTACTGCAGGTACAACGGTAGGTCACGCCCCCTTCGGCCGCATCGCGGGCACCCCCCTTCCCGTCCCACCACCTGGGACGAGGGGTGGGACGTCACGCAGCCTTAACGTCGAGGCGAAGGGAGAAACACTCGCGTAACGCAGGGAGTGACGCGGCGAAACCGGCCGGGCGCAGCGTTGCGTCCATGGAAACCGCACTCGACTCCGGCCTCACCGCCTGGATGCTCATCAGCGCCTCGCTCGTGCTGCTGATGACCCCGGGCCTCGCGCTCTTCTACGGCGGCATGGTCCGCACCACGTCCGTCCTCAACATGATGATGATGTCCTACGGCGCCATGGCGGTCGTCGGCGTCGTCTACGTCCTGTGGGGGTGGTCGATGTCCTACAGCGAGAGCTCGATCGCGGGCATTTTCGGCAACCCCTTCACCCACTTCGGTCTCGACGGCGTCATCACCGACTCCGCCGGGGAGTACGTCCTCTCCGACGGGCTGCCGGTCATCGTCGACGTGGGCTTCCAGGTGACCTTCGCGATCATCACCGTCGCCCTGATCTCCGGCGCCATCGCCGACCGGGCCCGGTTCGGCACCTGGCTGGTCTTCACGGCCCTGTGGGTCACTCTCGCCTACTTCCCGATGGCCCACATGGTGTGGGGTGGTGGCCTGCTGAGCGGTGACGGCCCCTTTGCCTCGATCGCCGAGCCCGTCGACTTCGCCGGTGGCACGGTCGTCCACATCAACGCCGGTGTCGCCGCTCTCGTGCTCGCGCTGATCGTCGGCAAGCGCAAGGGCTTCGGCAGGACCGCGATGCGCCCGCACAACCTGCCCCTCGTCATGCTCGGTGCCGCCCTGCTGTGGTTCGGCTGGTTCGGCTTCAACGCCGGCTCGGCCTACGGAGCCGACGGCGTGGCCGGCCTCGCCTGGGTCAACACGACCACCGCCACCGCCGCCGCGATCCTCGGCTGGCTGCTCGTCGAGCGGCTGCGTGACGGTCACGCCACCTCGCTGGGTGCCGCCTCGGGTATCGTCGCCGGCCTCGTGGCCATCACGCCCGCCGCCGGCTCGCTCTCGCCCGTCGGGTCGATCGCCCTCGGCGCGGTCGCCGGTGCCATCTGCGCCTACGCGGTCGGTCTGAAGTACAAGCTCGGCTACGACGACTCGCTCGACGTCGTCGGCGTGCACCTGGCCGCCGGCCTCTGGGGCACCGTGGGCATCGGCTTCCTCGCGACCGACGGCGGTCTGTTCTACGGCGGCGGCGCCTCGCTGCTGCTCGTGCAGATCCTCATCGCGCTCGTCGCGGTCGCGATCTCGGCTCTCGTCACGACCGTCATCGGTCTGGCCCTGAAGTACACGATGGGGTGGCGGATCAGCGAGGACGACGAGGTCTCGGGCATCGACGCGGCCGTCCACGCCGAGTCCGGCTACGACTTCGGTGGTGTCGGCGCCAGCCGCGCCGGGTCGCTGCTGTCCTCCACCCCCCTTCCCGCCACGGCCAGCACGGTCACCGAAAGCGAGGTCCGGGCATGAAGCTCGTCACCGCCATCATCAAGCCCCACCAGATCGACGACGTCAAGGAGGCCCTCGAGTCCTTCGGCATCACCGGCATGACCGTGAGCGAGGCGAGCGGCTACGGCCGCCAGCGCGGCCACAGCGAGGTCTACCGCGGGGCCGAGTACACCGTCGACTTCGTCCCGAAGATCCGCCTCGAGGTCCTCGTCGATGACATCGACGCCGAGTCCGTCGTCGGTGTCGTCGTCTCGGCGGCCCGCACCGGTCGGATCGGTGACGGCAAGGTCTGGGTCACCCCCATCGACGACATCGTGCGCGTGCGCACCGGGGAGAAGGGAGTCGAGGCGATCTGAGCCTCGGACACCATGACCCGCACCGGAAGCGACATGCGATCCGCGCGGCTCGATCTCGCCGGCACCCGGGAGTTCACGCTCCCGGGTGCCGGCGAGGCCCGCCGCGCCGCGATCAGCGAGGCGACCCGTAGCTGGCTGACCGATCTCCACCTCGACGCCGTGGGGGAGCGCCCCGGCATCGCGCTCGCCGCGGTGGGCTCCCTGGGGCGTGGCTGGTCCGGCCCGCTCAGCGACCTCGACCTCGTCCTCGTCCACGACGGCCGCAGCATCCGCGCCGACGACCTCACGGCCATGGCCGACCGGCTCTGGTACCCGATCTGGGACTCCGGGCTCGCGCTCGACCACTCGGTCCGCTCCGCGGCCGAGTGCCGCAGCGTCGCCCGGGAGGACCTCTCAGCGGCGGTCGGCCTGCTCGACCTCTCCCTTGTCGCCGGCGACGAGGAGCTCGTCGCGGGGGTCCGCTCCACCGTCTCCCACGACTGGCGCTCGGGGGCCCGCACCCGGCTGCCGCAGTTCGTCGAGTCGGTGCGGGACCGTCACCACCGGCACGGTGACCTGAGTCAGCAGGTCGAGCCCGACCTCAAGGAGGCCCTCGGGGGTCTGCGCGACGTCACCGTGCTCGACGCCCTCACTCGAGCGTGGCTCACCGACCGCCCCCACGGGGCCGTCGAGCCGGCCCTGCACCACCTGCTCGACGTGCGTGATGCCCTGCACGTCGTCACCGGTCGCGGCCGTGACCGGCTGCTGCGCGAGGAGCACGACGCCGTGGCCGCACTGCTCGGCCTCGGCGACGCCGACGAGCTGCTCACGAGCGTCTCGACCTCGGCCCGCACCATCGCGTGGGCCCTGGAGTCCACGATGAGGCGGGCCGGCCAGAGCCAGCGTGCGCGGACCCTGCGCGTCGGGCCGCGCCGCCCGCTCATGAAGCCTCTCGGCCACGGCCTCTTCGAGCACGACGGCGAGGCGGTGCTCGGGTCGACCCGGCTCGTCGGGGTCG
>NZ_BCSQ01000086.1 GCF_001570945.1 Janibacter anophelis NBRC 107843 | reverse complement strand
GGGGGCGGGGGCGGTGGTGGGGGCGGCGGCTCGACGACGGGCGCCTCCCACGGGGTGGGGACGGTCCCGGCGGGCAGGGCCTGCTCGCTCGGGGGGACGAAGGTCTGCGGCAGCACCTGGAACCAGCGCCCGTCGGACTGTCGCACCTCGACCCAGGCGTGGATGTCACGCCCGCGGACCACGCCGTCGTCGGTCGCGGTGGCGCCGACGACGACCCGCGTGGGGATGCCGAGACGGTTGCCGATGAGCGCCAGCGTCGCCGCGTACTGCTCGTCGTTGCCGGCGAGCGGGTCGGAGTTGAGGAAGTCGTCCAGACGCCCCAGGCCGTGGCCGGCCGGGACGTCCTGGGCGGCCTGCGCCCGGTCCGCGCGGGCGTCCTCATCGAGAGGCTCCCGGCTCGTCGCCGGCGTGCCGTCGGTGTAGGTCCCCTCCTCGCGCATCGTCGTCGCGATGTTGCGGAAGCGCTCCCACCGGTCCGTCGCGTCGCCGTCCCATGCCTCGATCCGGCCGTCGACGAAGGAGAGGTCACCGGTGATGGGCATGCTGCCCGCGGCCACCGGCAGCTCGTCGGGGAGCTCGCCCGCACCGGTGGGCGGGAGCTCGGTGCGCACCTCGTAGACGTCGCCGGGACCGATGCTCGGGGGCACGAGCACGGTGTTGGTGCTGAGGTTGAGCCACGCCTTGCCCTCGAGCCGCTCCCGGGCCGACCCCATGAACTCGATGCCCTCGACGCGACCGGTCGTGAGGATCCACGAGCCCCGGTAGCCGCCCTCGGGGACGGTGACCCGCACCTGGGTGGTGTCGCCGCTCGCCAGCACACCGACCCGCCGGCCGAACTGCTGGAAGGTGCGACCGGCGTCGGCGCGGGAGTCCCCGCGACCGGCGATGCCCCACGTCGTGCCGTCCCACGTGTCGAGCGTCGCGAGGCGCATGGGCGTGGTCGCCGGGACCCCCTGGACCTGGAGGATCTGCCGGTCGTACAGCCCGGTGGGGCTGGTCGCGGTGAACTCGCGGTAGCTCGACAGGGGTGATGCGAGCACGTTGGCGTCGTGGTCGGGGACGACGTCGGTGCGCACGACCCGGCGCTCCTCCTGGTCGTCGAGCCCCGGGAGGTGCGGTCCGACGAGGGCCCCCACGAGCGCCGCGATCCCGAGCAGCACGGCACCGGAGACGATCCGCGAGACGGCGGGGCGGCGAGCTCCGGGACGGGCGATGCCGATGTCGGGGTCGAGGTGGTCGCGCACGGACAACCACAGGATGAGCAGCACGCCGAGGGCGAGTCCCTGGATCCATGGCGACGCCGGCTGCTGCGTGCCCAGGGCGATGGTCACGACGAGCAGGACGAAGGGGGGAACCACCAGCCGCAGTCGCGACCGGGTCACGCGCGCCGTCGCGTAGGTGATCGAGGTCCCCACGAGGGCGAGGAAGAAGGGGACGGCCAGGTGGTGGCCGCGGGCGTCCACCGGGGGGACGAGGGTGAGCAGGTCCATCCAGCCGCGGGTCGGTCCGGCGACGAGGTCCTTGAACGTCTGCCCAGTCGGCAGCACGCCCCACTTCAGGTCGTCACGGACGGCCAGCGGTCCGCCGAGGAGCAGGTACAGGACGGCGCCGAAGGCGGTGATGGCGATGAGGGGCCACCGGTAGGTCCCCTGGATGTGGCCGATGACGAGCCCCAAGAGCACGCCGGACGCTGCGGCGAGCCACCACTCCCAGCCGAAGAGGACCGTGCGCAGCCCGACGAGGGCGCACCCCACGACGGCGACGGTGAAGAGGGTGTCGACCCAGTGGCCGAGCCCCGGGCGCATCCGCCCCAGGGTTGCCCGCACCTTGTCCTTGCCGGTGACCTGGGGCTTGACCATCCCCGGTTTGGGGGCGCCGATGAGGCCGGCGTCGTCCGCTCGCGCGCGAGTTCCCGCGTCCGTGCTCATGCGGGCACCAACCCCCCGAGGACGCCCGAGAGGTCGGACAGGTCGCTGACGGTGACGACGCTCAGGCCCCGCAGCCGACGCAGGCCGGTGCGCTCGCGGGGGTCGACGACGATCGCGACCTTGTGCACCTCGGTCTCGAACTCGCCGAGGCACTGCTGGATCTCGAGGAAGGCGCGGCCGGGACCGGTGCACAGCACGGCGACCGACGAGTCCGGGGCGTGGCCGCAGATGGCGCGCGCCGACCGCACGAGGTCGACCCGACCCAAGGTCACGGTGGTGAGGGTGTCGAGCACGAGGGGCACCGTGGTGCGGGAGGCGAAGCCGTCGTTGCACACGATCGTCGCCTCCTGCTCGTCCTTGATCGAGCGGACCATGAGCGAGGCGCCGATGGCGATCGCGGTCTCCACGTCCCCTTCGCCCCCCGCGTACATGGCCGGGTCGGTGTCGACGACGACGCCGAGGTGCGAGCGCCGGGTCTCCTGGAACTGGCGCACGAGGAGCTTGCCGTGGCGGGCCGAGGAACGCCAGTGCACGTGCCGGCGGTCGTCACCCGGCTCGTACTCGCGCAGGGCGTGGAAGGAGATGTCCGCCATCGACAGGTCCGGCGTGGCCTCGCCCTCGAGATCACGCAGGAGGCCGTGGGCACCCGACTCGAGGGCCACGTGTCGGGGGTGGACGTGCATGAGCTGCTGGGTGCCGAAGGTGGTGGTGCGCCGGGTGATGCCGATGGGGTCACCGAGGACGGTCGTCGGCGGGCCGACGGGGATGACTCCACGCTGTGGGGTGGGGATGGGGAAGGAGATGCGGTGCTGGGCACCCTTGCGCAGCAACGGGACCGGGATGAGCTCCTCGCCCGAGCCGACGGGCAGGCGCACGAGCGAGGGCAGCATCGTGCGGCGCGAGACATTGGTCAGGACGAGGTGTCCCTGGGCGAGGTCCCCGATCTGGGCGCGCAGGGGTTCGACGACGAGGTCGACGTCGGCGCGGTGCCGCCCGAGCGAGACGAGGACGCAGACGAGCACCAGTGTCAGCGCGGTCGCCGCGATGACGGTCAGCTCGACCCAGCCGAGCAGGGCGCCGAGCAGCCACAGGAGCACACCCATGCCGAGCAGGGTCCAGCCGAGTGAGGTCACCCAGTCCAGCCGGCCGCCGAACCAGGTGCGCCGCACCCGGTCGTCGGTGGCGGCGACGCCGTGGCGCACCGCCCGGCCCGCGCCCTGACCCACGGCGAGGACGGAGGCGCCCGGCAGCGTGACGGTCCGCCGCGTGCCCGTGGCGCGCTGCTTGCTGGCGGCCGCCATCTGCTCCAACCGCGCGTCGGAGTCGGCCCCCGGGCCGGGGGGCTGTGCCTCCTGGCGCACCCGACCGCGCCCCCGAGGGGCGTCGGGGGGCGGCGTCGGCAGTCCTTGGGTCATGTCGGTTGGGCTCGTCAGGCGATGCGCTCGGTCGGGGGTGCGACCTCGCCGAGGACGCGGCCGATGACGTCGGTGACGCGCACCCCGGCGAACTCGGCCTCGGCGCTCAGGAGCAGCCGGTGGCTCATGACCGGCTCCGCGAGCATCTTGATGTCGTCGGGGACGACGTGGGTGCGCCCCTGGCCGGCGGCCCAGGTCTTGGCACAGCGGACGAAGGCGAGTGCCCCGCGCACCGACAGGCCCAGGCGCACGTCCCGGTGCCGCCGGGTCTCCTCCGCGATGCGGGAGATGTAGGCCAGGATCGCCGGGTCGACGTGGACCTGGTCGGCGAGGGCGGCCATGTCGCTGACGACCTTGGCCGTGACGACCGGCCGCAGGCCCTTGGTCCGGTCGCGTCGGGCCGAGTCGGCGAGCACGGCCACGGTCGCCTCGTGGTCGGGGTACCCGAGCGAGGTCTTCATGAGGAAGCGGTCGAGCTGGGCCTCGGGCAGCCGGTAGGTGCCGGCCTGCTCGATGGGGTTCTGGGTCGCCACGACCATGAAGGGCGAGCCCACCTCGTGGGTGGTGCCGTCGACGGTGACCCGGCCCTCCTCCATGACCTCCAGGAGCGCTGACTGGGTCTTGGGCGAGGCGCGGTTGATCTCGTCCGCGAGGACGATCGTCGCGAAGACGGGACCCTTGTGGAAGTCGAAGCGCTTGCTCTGCTGGTCGTAGATCGTCACGCCCGTGACGTCGCTCGGCAGCAGGTCGGGGGTGAACTGGATGCGACTCGTGCTCCCCTGGACCGTCGCCGCGAGGGCGCGGGCCAGCTGGGTCTTGCCCGTACCCGGGTAGTCCTCGAGCAGCAGGTGGCCCTCGGACAGCAGGCAGGTGAGGGCCAGGCGCACCACGTGCTGCTTGCCGAGGACGACCTGGTCGATGTTGCCGACCATCTGCTGGAAGGCGTGGCTGAACCAACCGGCCTGCTCCTGGGAGACGCTCATCGTTCCTGCTTCCTCATCCTGATGTTGTCTTCGTGGACTTCGTGCTCGACGTCGTCTTCTTCGAGGTCTTCTTCTTCGACGACGACTTCTTCGACGTGGACGTCTTCTTCGAGTCCGCGTCCTTCTTCGGCTGCTTCGAGGAGCTGCGGCTCGGGCTGCTCGTCGAGGTGGGTGTCGCCCCCGGCTGCCAGACGCCGGGCGTCCCGGAGCCGGAGGCCTGCGGCCAGGTGTCGATCCGCAGGTCACCCGTGAGCGAGAGGTCGTAGACCCGGCCGGTGTCGAGGTCGTTGAGCAGCACCTGCCCGCGGTTGTGCCGCACGGCGACACCGTGCCGCCGCGAAAAGCTCCCGGAGACCGTCAGCTCACCGGCCGGGACCTCCACCTGACCGCACGCCGAGCCCCACCGGATCGCGTCGCCGTCACCCCAGGCGGCGTAGAGGCAGTCGCCGTTGACCACCGGCTCCGAGATGCGCTGGTACCGGGCCTGCTTCTCGTCGTCGTCGATCCCCGAGACGACCCCGACCTCACCGGACGACCGCTCGGCGCTCTGGGTGATCCGTACATATCCCGCGCGCTCCGGGGTCTGGTAGGCGACGACGTCGCTCGCCGGGCCCGCTTGCTGGAGGGTGGCCATGGCCAGGGAGACGCCGGCGGTGTCCTGCGTCTCACCGGGCAGGGTCTGGGGCTGGTCGAGTCCCTCCGCGTGGATCTCCCCCTTTTCGAGGTCGAGGACGACCCAGGCGTCGCCGACGGCGGTGATGTCCGCGGCACGACCCCCGGTGAATCCCAGCTCGGTGCGCTCCGGCGTGCCGAAGCCGGCGCCCTCCGCCGGGATCTCGACGACCGTGCCCGTGTCGGCGGAGACCGCCATGACGTCGCCCTGGAGGTCGACGGTGACCGAGGCATTGGCGCCCACCGTGGCGAGCTCACCGGTGTCGAGGAGGTCGCCGATGGGCGTGCCCCCCTTCGGGTCCAAGCGCTTGGCCCAGACACGCCCGGTCGCGTGGTCGACCATCGCCAAGGTGTTGCCATGCATGGCGACCAGGGACGGCTCGTGGATGTCCTCACCCGTGGGATAGGTCGGCTCCGGGATCTGCACCTCGCCGTCGAGCACCTCTCCGGTGCGGGTGTCGAAGGCAGCCAGGCGCAGGTCGCTCGTGACCCCGACGGCATTGCGCCCGTCCTGGAGGACGTCGGGCCGGGTGTCGGCAGCGTCCCCACCTGCCGGGGTGGCTCCCTCGAGCACGCGGTCGAAGCCGTGGGCGCCGGTGTTGACCCGCGCCCAGTACCCGGAGCGCCCGCCGGAGACCCAGATGCTCCCGTCTGTGAGGTGCACGTCGTGCACCGGCTCCCCGTCGGCCCGCACCGCGAGGATGCCCCCGACGACCACGAGCAGCGACACGAGGGTGCCCGAGAGCACCCGGAGCCACGTCGGTCGACGCGGCTTCCCGGTGCCGGCGGTCCCCTCGTCCGCCCTGCTCCCCTGCTCGGTCATGCTCCGGTCAGTCACCCGCCTGCGTGGGGTCCTCGAGGAGGGCCAGGTCGCCGTCGGTCACCATCCGCGTGGACAGCGCGTGCTCCACCAGACGCGACTTGCGATTGCTCGCGAGCTTGCCCGGTCCTCCGTGCAGGCCGCGGATGCCGGCGTCCGCCAGCTTCTGGCAGACGTTGTCGAGCTTGCGGTTGAACTTCGTGACCTTCCACCCGAGGCGCTCGGCCGCGACGGCCGAGCTCGGGATGGTCCCCTGGCCGGCGCCGTCGCGCCGCAGGAAGTCCTCGCACAGGGCGACGACGAGCAGCTTCTGGTCCGGCGTCAGGGCGACCCGGCCCACTGTGGTCTCGCCACCCTCCTGCGGCAGGAGGACGTCGTGCTCGACGCTCATGAAGCCGGGGTTCTCGACGAGCACGTCGAAGTCGTAGGTCGTCGGGCCGGCGGTGAACCACACGGTGACCCGCTCGAAGGCGAGGGGGATGCGCGCACCGGGGTTGAGCCAGGCCTGGAAGAGGCCCTTCTTGTCCGCGACGGTCGCGGTGAGGGTGGTGCCGATGTTGGTCAACCACCACCACCCCCCTTCGTGGGTGACCTGGAGGAAGTGCCGGTGCAGGAAGGGGTTGTCGTCGATCTCGACGTCGCCCTCGCGCCCGATCGTCAGGGCCCCGTCCTTGGGGGCCTCGTGCAGCTCCCCGCAGAAGTCGACCGTCACCACGCTGTCACTCATGATTTCCTCACCGTCTCGCACTGGACCTGTGACCAGCCCGACCGCTGGGCCCCGCGCACGACCTGGACGGTCGCGCACTGCTGGACCCCTGGCGCCACCCCGACCCGGAACTCGGTGCCGTCGACCCGCACAGGAGTCCCCGTGACCTGGTCGGGGTCGCCCCCGGTGCGGACCTCGAAGTGGTCGCCCTCCTGCAGTCCCTCGTAGTCGAAGGTGAACACGAGGGTCTCACCGTCGAGCGCGACGTCGAGCTGCGGGGTCCCCGCGAGCGCTCCGCCGGGCTGGGTCGGGTCGGTGTGGGTGGCCACGGGCCCGTCGCCGTCCTCGCGGGTGACCCACAGGACGCCGCCGATGACACCGCACACGAGCAGCACCCCGACGATGCTCGCGATGAAGGGCAGCAGACCGACCTCGATCCCCTTGCTCGGGGGCTCGGGTGGGGGCGGTGGTGGCGTGGTCCGCGGTCGCGTCGACATCAGCCCTTGTCCTTGCACTGCGTCTCGCTCCACGGCGAGTACTCCTCGCCGCGCTGAACCCGGACGCGGGCGCACTGCTTGTCCGCGGAGCCCAGCTCCTGCGGGAAGGTGCCCGTGCCGGTCTCGGTGTCGATGTCGGCGACCCCATAGGCGGTCGCCTTGTCGATGGCATCCTCGGACATCGCGGCCTTGACGAGGTAGCGGTCGCCCTCCTGGTACCCATCGAAGTTGATCGTGTAGACGAGCTCGGAGCCGTCGACGGCCATGGTGAAGGTCGGTGCGCTCGCCAGCGAGCCGCCACCCCGGGTGTCCGTCGAGGTGCCGCTGCCCCCGTCGTCGTCGTTGAGCGCCAAGGCCGTGCCGATGATGCCGGCGAGCAGCAGGAAGCCGCACACCCCGGCGATCACGGGCAGCCAGCGTCGAGTGGCCGGCTTGGTCGGGGCCGGACCGGGTCGCTGCGGTCCGGGCCCGGTGGCGAAGGGGGGACGCGGCCCGGAGCCCTGGGGCGGGTGCGGCCCGGTGGCGAAGGGGGGACGCGGCCCCGATGCCTGCGGCGGCCTGTGCCCGGAGGCGTGCAACGGCTGCCCGATGGGTGGTCCGGTGGTCCCGGCGGGCGGACCCGGGCGGGCGACGACACCGTCGGCGATGGGCACCGGGCCGGAGGCGCCGATGCTGCGACCGCCGCTCAGCTGGCCGCCGATGACGGGCTGGCCGAGGGGTGGGGGCGGGGACGTGGTCCGCGCACCGGACCCCGAGTTGGCCCGCAGCTGGGTGCGGTCGCGGGTGTGCCCGAGGGCACCGGAGTCACCGGTGTGGCCGAGCTCGTCGAGGACGACGATCGCGGTGCGGGAGAAGCGCTCCTCCTGCTCGATCTGCTGGAGGCTGCGGGCGAACTCGATGGCGCTGGCGGGGCGGGCGAGCGGGTTCTTGCTCATCGCCTGCGCGAGGAGCCGCTCGAGCGACTGGGGCACGTCGGCGCGCTCGGTGCTCGGTGGCGGGTTGGACCGGATGCGCGGCATCAGCTCGAAGGCGGAGTTGTTGCCGCCCGGCACCTCGAAGGGGGAACGCCCGACGAGCAGCTGCCACAGGGTCGCCGCGAGGGCGTAGACGTCGGCGCGCGCGTCGCCGTTGCTGTGGCCGAAGAGGACCTCCGGTGGGGCCCACGGCACCGACACGCCCAGGTCCTCGTCGAGCTCCTCGAGTGCGCCGCCTCGTCCGGCGATGCCGAAGTCGGTCAGGCCCGGCGAGCCGTACTGGCTCACGAGGACGTTCGCCGGCTTGATGTCGCGGTGGATGACGCCGGCCCGGTGGGCGGTCTCGACGGCGGAGGCGAGCTGGATGCCGGTGCGCAGCACCTCCTCGACGGAGAAGCGTGCCGTCCTCGCCCGCTGCGCGAGGTTGGGCGGCGGGTAGTACTTCATGACGAGGTAGGGGCGACCGTCCTCGCTCGTCCCGGCGCGGAAGACCTGGACGATGTAGGGGTGGTCGGCCAGCTGGGCCATCGTGTTGGCCTCGTCGATGAACTGCTGCTGGATCGTGGGCGTGAGCCCCTCGGTCTTGAGGACCTTGACGGCCACCTTCATCCGCGGCATCTGCTGCTCGTACAGGAAGACGTCGGAGTACCCGCCCGAGCCCAGCGGCTGGACGTAGTCGAGCCCGTCGAGGTCGGGCGGGAGGGCGGTACTCACTCAGGCATCATCCCGTGACCTCGAAGACCATCGAGACCTGGTCGGCCAGGGTGATCGTGGTCCCGGGCTCGATCGTCTGCTGGTCGCCGGGGCGCACCCGCACCGGCGACGAGCCGGGCAGCGCCACGGTCGTGCCGTTGGTCGAGCCGAGGTCGCGCACGAGCACGTGCCACCCGTCGAGGACGATCTCGACGTGGTTGCGCGAGATCTCGTTGTCCGGGCTCGAGATGCGCACGAGGTGCGGTGAGCGCGGTCCGGTCTCGCTCGAGCGGGGGGCACGGCCGATGAGGACCCCGCGGTCGAGGGTCACGAGGTCCCCGGTCGACATGCGCAGGTGACCGAGCGCGGGGCGCAGGGTCTGCTCCGGCTGCTGGGTCGGCAGGTCCTGGCCGCACACGCGGCAGCGGGTGGCGTGCGGAGCGTTGAGGTGCCCGAGCGAGCACCGGACGGCCAGCACCATCGGGCCCTCGGACTCGCCCTCCGGCTCGGGTGCCTCCGGCTGCGGCGCTCCCGCGTGGTCGGGGGTCGGCAGCGACGGCAGGCCGAAGGGCATCCCCGGCGCCCCCGGCGCGGGGCCTGGTGCCGGACCGCCCACGGGCTCGACCGACGGTGCCGGACCGGACGCGGCGGCGTCCTCGCCCCACGGCACGGCGGAGATGACACCGGACTGGTCGGCGCTCTCGGGCGCGGCCGGTGCGGGTCCGCTGTCGGCGACCATCTGGCCGGTCGATGCGGCCGGAGCAGCGGGCGCGGCGCCGGCCTGCGGCACGCGCGAGCCGACGAGGTGGCCGTCGGCGAACTGCGGGCGACCGCCGCCGGGCTCGTGGCCGGGCGCGTCGTCGCGGGCCGCCTGGACGTGCGCGGGACCGCCCGCGGCCACCGGCAGCGCCGGCTCGGCGCCAGCGGGGG
>NZ_BCSQ01000085.1 GCF_001570945.1 Janibacter anophelis NBRC 107843 | reverse complement strand
CGAGCCGCGGCAGCCACCACGGCCACAGCGCGGGGACGACGATCGAGAGGGAGTAGGCGGTGCCGTAGCCGGTGGCCCGCACGTGCACCGGGAACCGCTCGCACAGGTAGGCACCCACCGGCCCGTAGCCGCACACGGTCACCACCTGCAGCAGCGCGACCCCGACGACGAAGGGCAGGACACCCGCGGACATCGTCGCGAGCCAGAGCAGCGGGGCGAGGACCGCAGCGCAGATCCCCCAGCCGACGAAGAACCTGCGCCGTCCGAGCAGGGTCGACCAGTGACCCGTCATCGACATGACGACGGCCTGGGCGATCGAGGCCACGCCCATGACGAGGGCGACCTCGCTGCCGTCGAGTCCGGCATCGCCCGCGAGTCGACCGGCCGCGAGGATGACGACCATGTTGGTCATGAGCCACAGGCCGCTCATCAGGCCGAACATCTGCCAGAAGGCACCGGCGTGGGCACCGGTGAGCACCGCGCGCAGGCGGGGCGCGGCCGGCGCCGGCTCACGGGGCGCGTCCGCCACGCGGGCGGAGTAGTAGAGGAGCAACCCGAGGCTCGCTGCCCCACCGGCGACGAAGGCCAGGCGCCACCCCCACTCGGCATAGGCCTGGGGACCGAGCAGCGCGACGAGCCCGGCCGTGGCGAAGGCGATGCTCGACTGCGCCCACGGCGCCATCGCCATGATGAGACCGGACACGAGCCCGCGGCGACGGGGCACGGACCACTCCATGGCGAGCGGGATCGCGGACGTGTACTCCCCGGCGAGGAAGATGCCACCGACGAAGCGCAGGAGGACGACCACGGCGATCGCCACGGCACCGATGCTCTCGTGCGTCGGGACGGCGGCGATCGCCAGGCTGCAGACGGCCGTGCCGGCGATGGCGACCTGCGTCGTGCGGGTGCGCCCGATCCGGTCGGACACCCGGCCGAAGACCATCGAGCCGATGGGCCGCCCGAGCAGGGTCGCGATGATGACGACCGCCCCGGCGGTCACGCCTGCGTGCGGGCCGGCGAGCGTGGCCAGCGCAGGGGCGAGGGCGACGACGGGCAGGAAGATGTTGACCTGGTCGACGTAGTTGCCGACGATGCCGGCGCGCACCGCCGCACGTCCGGCCGGCGGCAGCCCGGGCACGAGGCTCATCGCCCGCCCTCCTCGAGGTACACGCTGGCACCGAGCTCGACGAACTGGCGGGACTTCGCCGCCATGCCCGCCTCCGCGATGGCGCGCTGCGCCTCCGCCGAGCCGTACGCGTCGCGGATGTCCTGGCTGATGCGCATCGAGCAGAACTTCGGCCCGCACATCGAGCAGAAGTGCGCGGTCTTGGCCGGCTCGGCGGGCAGGGTCTCGTCGTGGAAGGCCATCGCCGTCACCGGGTCGAGCGACAGCGCGAACTGGTCGTGCCACCGGAACTCGAACCGCGCCTTGCTCAGCGCGTCGTCCCGCTCGCGGGCGCGCGGGTGCCCCTTCGCCAGGTCGGCGGCGTGCGCCGCGATCTTGTACGTGATGACCCCGGTCTTGACGTCGTCCCGGTCGGGCAGACCCAGGTGCTCCTTGGGCGTGACGTAGCAGAGCATGGCCGTGCCGTGGCGGGCGATCTCCGCGGCACCGATGGCCGAGGTGATGTGGTCGTACCCGGGCGCGATGTCGGTGACGAGCGGCCCGAGCGTGTAGAAGGGCGCCCCGTGGCACCACTCCTGCTCGAGGTCGACGTTGTCCTTGACGAGGTGCAGCGGGACGTGGCCCGGCCCCTCGACCATGACCTGCACGTCGTGCGCCCAGGCGCGCTGGGTCAGCTCACCGAGGGCCCGCAGCTCGGCGAGCTGGGCCTCGTCGTTGGCATCCGCGATCGACCCCGGCCGCAACCCGTCGCCGAGCGAGAACGCGACGTCGTAGCGGGCGAAGATCTCGCACAGGTCGTCGAAGTGGGTCCACAGGAAGGACTCCTCGTGGTGGGCCAGGCACCAACCGGCCATGATCGACCCGCCCCGCGAGACGATGCCGGTCACCCGGTCGGCGGTCAGCGGCACGAAGGCCAGGCGCACCCCGGCGTGGATCGTCATGTAGTCCACACCCTGCTCGCACTGCTCGATGACGGTGTCCCTGAAGACCTCCCACGTCAGGTCCTCGGCACGGCCGTCGACCTTCTCCAGCGCCTGGTAGATCGGGACCGTGCCGATGGGCACGGGGCTGTTGCGGATGATCCACTCGCGGGTGGTGTGGATGTCCTCGCCCGTCGACAGGTCCATCACCGTGTCCGCGCCCCAGCGCGTCGCCCAGGTGAGCTTGTCGACCTCCTCGGCGATCGACGACGTGACGGCCGAGTTGCCGATGTTGGCGTTGACCTTCGTCAGGAAGGCCCGTCCGATGACCATCGGCTCGGACTCGGGGTGGTTGACGTTGGCCGGGATGATCGCCCGCCCGGCCGCGACCTCGTCGCGGACGAGCTCGGGTGAGCAGCCTTCTCGCAGAGCGACATAGCGCATCTCCGAGGTGATCTCTCCGCGCCGTGCGTAGTGCAGCTGGGTGACCGTGCGCCCTTCGACCGAGCGAAGGGGGGACCGCACCGGCCCCTGCCAGGCGAGCGAGGCCTCCCCGCGGCGGACGGCGGACCGGCCGTCGTCGCCGAGGTGGCGCGGCCGACCCTCGTACTCCTCGACGTCCGCCCGACCAGTGACCCAGTCGTGGCGCAGCGGAGGCAGACCGGCCCGGGGGTCCGACCCCGGCCCCACCGTGCGGTAGACGAGGACGTCGTCGTGGGGTCGGCCATCGGGGCCGTCGGCCAAGGAGATCGCCGTGACCGGCACCCGGATCGACGGGTCGTGGGGGTCGACCAGCTCCTCACGACGGTGCTGCGGATGGACCTCGAGCTCATGATCGGTGCGCACGTCAGCGCCTCCTCTTCCTTCGCCGGCATGATCCGGACAGGTTCAGACGGTCCGGACGGCGACAGTCCGATCTCAGCTCGTGCCCGAGCTCCCGTGGGGATGCCTCGATACAACCACACGACTACGGTGACCCCATGACCGGACCTCTGCACCGCCCCCCGGTCGCCCTGTCGATCGCCGGATCGGACCCCTCCGGCGGGGCCGGCATCCAGGCCGACCTCAAGGCCTTCAGCGCACTCGGCGCCTACGGCACGTGCGTGGTCACGGCACTCACGGCGCAGTCGACGCGTGGGGTGACGCACGTGCACGAGGTCCCGGTCGACGTGGTGCGCGCCCAGGTCGAGACCCTCGTGGCCGATGTGCGCGTGGACGTCGTCAAGGTCGGGATGCTGGCCTCGGTCGGGCTCGTGGAGACCGTCCACGAGCTCCTCTGCCACCGGCCCCTGGCCACCACGCCCGTCGTCCTCGACCCGGTCATGGTCGCCACGTCCGGCTCACGGCTGCTCGCCGAGGACGCGGTGACCGCAGTGCGCGCACTCGTCACCCGCGCAGACGTCGTCACCCCCAACCTGCCGGAGGCGGCGGTGCTCCTCGACGAGGAGCCGGTGGGGACCGTCGCCGGGATGTCCGAGCAGGCCGAGCGGCTGCTCGCTCTGGGTGCCCGACGCGTGCTGCTCAAGGGCGGCCACCTCGACGGTGACGCGGCCGTCGACGTCTGGTCGGACGGCGCCGATGACCCCGTCCTGCTGCGGGCGCAGCGCGTCCCCACCGCCAGCACCCACGGCACCGGCTGCACGCTCAGCTCCGCGATCGCCGCCCTTCGCCCGCAGCACGACGGGTGGCTGCCGGCGGTCCGTGAGGCCAAGTCCTGGCTCACCCAGGCCCTGCGCCACGCCGAGGTCCTCGACGTCGGCAGCGGGGCCGGCCCCGTGCACCACTTCCACGAGCTGGAGCGATGGCGGGCGCGACCCGCCGTCGGACGGGCCCCGGAGCCACGGGCCTTTACTGCCCGCTGAGCCGGGAGGACAATGGCCGACGTGTCGGGAGAGGGGATCGACCCCTATCAGGACGTCGTCAACCTGGTCGCGCAGGTGGCCGACGCACCCGCACATGCGGCCTCCCGGCTCGAGGCGATGGTCGAGCAGCTCATCGAGCTCACCGGCTCCGTCACCGGCCTGATGGTGCAGGGAGCGCCGGACGGCTACGACGTGCACGCCATCGGGCGCGGCGCGACCTCGACCGCACGGTCGCGCATCAGCGACGAGATGCGGATCACCGCCGGGCCCGACCCCCTCATCGACCCCATCCGTGACGGCGACCTGCGGCCCACGACCGCGGCCCGCGCCTACGGCGGCCAGGAGATCTGGGCGGCGAGCCCCAAGTGCACCGGCAGCCTCGAGATCTGGGGCATCGACCAGGCCGCAGCACTCCCCGTGCGTGGCGGCGAGGAGTTCGTCGCCTTCCTCATCGGACGGCGCGGGAGCGACTACACCCGCGAGGACCTCGAGCGGATGCGCGCCGTGCAACCGGCCATCGTGGGGCTCATCGGCATCCTCGAGCCGCTGCACCTGGACGCGCCCGCCCTGCGGATCGCGCAGCTGACCGCGCGTGAGCAGGAGGTGCTCCGGCTGCTGGCCGACGGCCACAAGGCGGCCGCCATCGGCCACCGCGCCGGGTGCTCCCAGCGCACGGTGCACCGCCACCTGTCCAACATCTACGACAAGCTCGACGTGGGTGACCGACTGACCGCGGTCGTGCGGGCGCAGCAGCTGGGGCTGCTCGAGCACGACCAGGGCACGCCACGCCATGGGTAGATCTACGCATGGCGCGCAGTGAGCGCCCGGGAGTGTGCTTGGGGGTGTCGTCGGGCGGGCCGACGACACCCTCTCGAAGGAGAAGCACCCCCATGTCCCACACGATCTGGCGTCGCGCGCTCGGCGTCGCGGCCGGCACCGCCGCACTGACCCTCGGGGTCGCCACGACCGCATCGGCACACCACTGCTACAAGGTCGACTGGAACGCCAAGGCGTACGAGCAGCAGTCCACCAACACGTCCCCGTGGATGCCCCTGTCCGGCCTCGGGGCGATGGTCATCGCCGAGGAGCTCGGCATGCCCGAGTGCTCGGGCTATGCCTCGGTCGCCATCGCCCACTGGATGGAGGAGACGGGCACCACCACCGAGCCGCTCATCCACATGAAGGCGACCGTCGGCAGCGGCGCCGCCTATCAGGGCAAGACCGTCAAGCCGTTCAACTACCTCGGCGAGGCCGACTTCATGATCCTCGACAAGGGCCTGGAGATGGCCATCGGGCAGTGCATGGCCGACCAGACCTGACACAGCTCAACGCGTGAGCAGCGCCTGCAGGACGATGGCCTGGTTGTGCTCCCGGTCCGCAGCACCGAAGAGCAGGGTCACTCGACTCCCCTCGGCGACGATGTCCTGCAGGCGCTGCCACGCGTGCGACCCCTCGAGCTCCTCCTCGTACTTCCGGGCGAACTCGTCGAACCGCTCGGGGTCGTGCCCGAACCACTGACGCAGCTCGGTGGAGGGCCCCACTTCCCCCAGCCACTCGTCGACCGCCGCGTCCTCCTTGCTCACCCCGCGCGGCCAGATGCGGTCGACGAGGACGCGCACGCCGTCCCCCTTCGCCGGCTCGTCGCGGATGGATCGGACGTGGACCTGGCTCGTGGACGTCATGTCGTGGCCCTACCCCGGCCGGCCCGGAACCAACCGAGCAGCATCGATCCGGCAGCGAAGAGCCAGGCGACCACGGCCACCCAGAGCCAGGCCGCGCCGATCGACTCGACGATCGGGAGGGAGTCGGCGCGGCCGAGGTACATCCCGGCCACCGCGTACATGCCGAGGGGGAAGACGATGCTCCACCACGTCGACTCGTAGGTGAGCGGGATGCGGTGGACGAGGTGCCGCCAGACCCCCACGGCGAAGAGCACGGGGATCAGCCACGTGGCCCAGGCCCAGCACAGGACGACGAGGCCGGCGATGAGCCCGGAGGTCGCCTCGACCATCGGGGTCGCGGTCATCTCGACGATCTTGGCGCCGGCGACGACGGTGATGGCGACCGCGCCCATCGACACCCAGTAGGGCGGGTTGAGGTCCTGCGGCGTCAGCGGGTAGAGCACGAGCCGCAGCGCGACGAAGACGGCGCACGCCGCGTAGAGGACGACGCCGACGGACCACGCCATGACCGAGAGGATCGCGAGCGCCTCCTGACCACTCTCGACGATCGGCTCCAGGCCGGCGGCCGTCGTCGCGACGGACTGGCTGGCGACGACCCAGATGAACCACGTGCCATTGGCCTCGGTGAGGACCGGCCGCTCGGCACGGGAGAGCACCGCTGCCCACGGGACGGCGTAACCGAGGACCAGCCACACGAGGACCGCCGCGGCCAGCAGCACCGCGCTCACCGTCGGCGCGATCTCGAGCAGCCGCACGGCGAGCACGCCGGAACCGGCGACGACGGTGAAGTAACCGAAGGCCAGCCGGGGGTCGTGCAGGTCGTCGACCGCCCGGCGGCGATGGCGCAGCAGTCGGCCGCCGAGGGCGAGGACGAGTACGACCCAGGCGACGACGGCGACGACGAGCAGGACGTTCGACGGGAGCATCAGGCCCTGCTGGTCGAGACCGACCGAGACGATGCCCGTCGCCATGACGAAGGCGAAGGCGCCCGGGGGCAGCCCGGCGACGAAGCTCCCCACGCGGTCCATGGCTCAGCCGTCGACGTCGTGCAGGTGGTGCTCGATGTCGTGGAGCAGGTAGCGGCACAACTGGGTGATCGTGAAGGGCTGTCCGTCCCCACGCAGGCCGGTGCGCTCCCACGCCTCCCCGCGGACACCTTGGAGGACGGCGATGGTCCGCTCGGTCTCGGCCGCGACCTCTCGGGCGACGGTGCGCGGGTCGGCGGCCCAGAACTCCTGGCGCACCGCCTCCGCCTCCCCGTCGTAGTCGGCGAAGGGAGCGCCCTCCTCGGCGAGCATCGCCGTGACCCGCTCGCCGAGCACGCGGACGAGGTCGCGCGAGTGGCTCGCGTACTCGACCGTGGACCACACGCCGGGCGCGGGCCGCTCGGTGGCACCGGGGCGTTCGAGCGCGCGGGCCCACCGCGGGACGGTGGCCTCGAGTCGCTCGATCGTCAGGACCGGGTCGTGGGGCGTGTACCCGCAGTCGGCGCACCCGTCGTCGACGACGAAGGTCCAGTCCCGGGTGTCATGCTCGGCAGGGGGAGGCGTGGCGTCCATGCCAGCCATGGTGCCACCGGCTCGTGGCCCGGCGCGGGCGCAGGACGTCGCTGCACTCCCCACCGGCCGCTCACGGTGCCGCGTGACGCGGAGCGACTGCCGCGGCCAGGGCGGTCCGCCCGCTCCCTTCGAGGGGCCGGCCGTACCGGATTGCTGCCCAGGGGAAGACGGCTGCGGCGGTGAGCTCACCGGCACCCAAGGACAGGTATCGCGACCTCAGGTCGGTCCGCTCCCGCGTCACCGGCAGACGTCCGCCAGCCGCTCCAACGACGCCTCCAGCCGGTCTCGGGTCGTGCGCCGCGCTCGGGCCAGACGCCGCTCGTCGGTCAGCTCGCGCCAGTCGTAGGTGTGCGTCACCTCGGTGCGGCCGTCGGCGAGGGGCCGCAGCTCCCAGCGCCACTCGTGGCCCGGTTCCTCGCCGTCGAGCGGGGCCGGCCGCCACGCGATGCGCCGACCCTCCTCGAAGTCGACGACGAGGTTGCGTCGCCGGGCGCCGTCCTTGGTCAGGGTCGTGACGAAGACGTCCCCGACGGCGTGGACCCGCTGACCGTCGTCGGCGGCAGCGAGGTTGTCGTTGCCGTCCCACGCGATCTGGGCAGCCGGGTCGGCGATCTGCTCGAAGACCACGGACGCGGGGGCGTCGACGACGGCCGTGGCACGGACGACCCTGGTCTCTGTCATGACCACCACCCTAGGACCGATGTCAGTCGGCGACGTCGATGACGATCTTGCCGTCGGCGGACCCGTCACGACTGGCCCCGAAGGCGTCGGCGAGGCGCTTGAGCGGGTAGGAGGTGTCGATGCGCACGTGCAGCCGGCCACCGGCGACCTCCTCCAGCAGCCCCGCCAGGCGCTCGCCGTCGGGCCGCACCCACACCCACCGGCCACCGTGCTCCTCGACGGCAGGGTCGGCGACGGACGCGATGCGGCCGCCGTCGCGCAGGACCGCGAGGGAGGTGTCCAGCACCCCGCCGACGAGGTCGGCGACGGCGTCGAAACCCTCCGGGGCCACGTCGCGCAGGCGCTCCTGCAGCCCGTCGCCGTGGGCCACGGGGGTGACACCGATCTCGCGCAGCCGCTCGTGCTTGGCCGGCGAGGCGGTGCCCACCACGTGCGCCCCCGCGGCCACGGCCAGCTGGCAGGCCAGGTACCCGACGCCGCCGGAGGCGGCGTGCACGAGCACGGACTCCCCCTTCGTCACGGCGAGGGTCTCCAGGACACGAAGGGCGGTCAGCCCCGTCAGCGGCAGCGCCCCGGCCACGTCGTCCGGCACCTCGTCGGGCACCGCGGCGACGTCCTCGGCCATGACCGTGACGTACTCGGCGAAGGTGCCGGCCGACACGACCTGCTTGCGGGCGTAGGCGGCGACCCGGTCGCCCTCGGTGAACTCCGGCGTGTCCGGACCCACGGCGTCGACGACGCCGGCGACGTCCCAGCCGGGGATGACCGGGAAGTCCGCGTCCATGAGCTGGTCGAGGCCACCGGACATGACCTTCCAGTCCACCGGGTTGACGGAGGCTCGGGTGACCCGGATGCGCACCTCGCCCGGCCCCACCTTGGGCACCGGGAGGTCGCTCTTCCGCAGCTGGTCGTCGTCGCCGTACCGGTCATAGGTCATTGCTCGCATGCAGGTGTCAACGACGAGGACGGAACACGGCATTCCAGCGGGCCGTGGGGTGACATCGTGGGGGGCGCCCCCCTTCGTGCTGGTGGACGACGCCGTCCACCGCCTGCCCCGAGAGGAATGCCCGTGGCCGACCATCACGAGCGCCCCGCACCGGTCGTCGCCGCCGAGGAGGACGTCGACCGTTACGACCCGGACTACCGGCGCTGGTTGGCGAGCGCGATCCGCAAGGTCCGCAGCGATGCCAACCGGTCCGGCGACACGCACCTGGTACGGGTGCCGCTGCCGCAGGAGTGGGGCGTGGACCTCTACCTCAAGGACGAGTCGGTCCACCCGACCGGGTCGCTGAAGCACCGGCTGGCGCGCTCGCTCTTCCTCCACGCGCTGTGCAACGGGTGGATCCACCCCGGCCGGCCGGTCGTCGAGGCGTCGAGCGGGTCGACGGCGGTGTCCGAGGCCTACTTCGCCTCCCTCATCGGCGTGCCCTTCTACGCCGTGATGGCCCGATCCACGAGCCGGCAAAAGGTCGAGCTCATCGAGTTCCACGGCGGCACCTGCCACTTCGTCGACGACGCGCACGAGGTCTACGCCGTGGCGGCGGCGCTCGCCGAGGAGACCGGTGGGCACTACATGGACCAGTTCACCTACGCCGAGCAGGCGACCGACTGGCGCGGCAACAACAACATCGCCGAGTCGATCTTCGAGCAGATGTCGATGGAGGAGCACCCCGAGCCGGCATGGATCGTCGCGACGGCGGGCACCGGCGGCACCTCGGCGACCCTGGCGAGGTACGTGCGCTACACGGGGCGGTCGACGGGCATCTGCGTCGCCGACCCGGAGAACTCCGCCTTCTTCCCGGGGTGGCGCGACCGGGACCCTGCCGTGACCACCGCCATCGGCTCGCGCATCGAGGGCATCGGTCGGCAGCGGGTCGAGACGAGCTTCATCGCGACGAGCATCGACCGGATGATGCGCGTGCCCGACGCCGCCTCGATCGCCGCGGTCCTGCTGCTCGAGGAGCTCATCGGCACCCGCGCGGGCGCGTCGACCGGGACCAGCCTGTGGGCGTCCCTGCGGATTGTGTCCGAGATGGTCGCGGCAGGGACGAAGGGCAGCGTCGTCTCCCTCATCTGCGACCCGGGTGAGCGCTACCTCGACAAGTACTACTCACCCAGCTGGTTGGCGGACGAGGGGATCGACATCGCCCCGTACGAGCGGCGGCTCGAGGAGTTCATGCGCACCGGCGTCATGGGCTGAGCCGTCACGATCCTGCGGTGGCGCCACCGCACCGGGGATAATGCGGACGTGAGACCACGCCGCCGGGACCGCCTGCCGATGCTCCTCGACGCCCTGGGCCAGCAGGAGGGCCACGCCGCCCACGGCCGACTCCTGGAGGCGCTGGGCGGGGCACCGGTCGCGATCGACGAGCGGCTCGTCGGCGAGCCGGCCCACACCGCGCGCCGGTTGCGCTTCGCCTCC
>NZ_BCSQ01000084.1 GCF_001570945.1 Janibacter anophelis NBRC 107843 | reverse complement strand
GAGCCGCCGGGCGCGCGCCGCGGGCGACGAGCACGGCGGGGCCGGCCCCGCCCTGGAGCACGCCAACGTGGTCCGCGACGAGACGCTGACGCACCCGCGCTCGGTCTTCCAGGTGCTCAAGCGGCACTACTCGCGCTACACCCCGGAGATGGTCGAGGAGGTGTGCGGCATCCCGCAGTGGCAGTTCCACCAGATCGCCGACGCCCTGACGGCCAACTCCGGTCGCGAGCGCACGACCTGCTTCGCCTATGCCCTCGGCTGGACCCAGCACAGCCTCGGCGCGCAGTTCATCCGCACGGCGGCGATCCTGCAGCTGCTCATGGGCAACATGGGCCGCCCGGGTGGCGGGATCATGGCCCTGCGCGGGCACGCGAGCATCCAGGGGTCGACCGACATCCCGACCCTCTTCAACATCCTCCCCGGGTACCTGCCGATGCCGATGGTGGGCCAGCACGACACCTACGAGGAGTACCTCAGCAGCATCGCGTCACCGCTGCAGAAGGGCTTCTGGACCGAGGCACCGAGCTACACCGCGAGCCTGCTCAAGGCGTGGTTCGGCGACGCCGCGACGCCGGACAACGACTTCTGCTTCGACTACCTGCCCCGGCTCACCGGTGCCCACGGCACCTACCAGACGGTGATGTCGATGCTCGACGACGAGGTCGAGGGCTACTTCATCCTCGGGCAGAATCCGGCGGTCGGCTCGGCCCACGGCAAGATGCAGCGGCTGGCGATGACGCACCTGAAGTGGGTCGTCGTCCGCGACTTCCAGCTCATCGAGTCGGCGACCTTCTGGAAGGACTCCCCCGAGATCGCCAGCGGCGAGCTGAGGACGGAGGACATCGACACGGAGGTCTTCTTCTTCCCCGCCGCCAACCACGTCGAAAAATCGGGCACCTTCACCCAGACCCAGCGGATGCTGCAGTGGCACCACCAGGCGGTCACGCCGCCGGACGACTGCCAGAGCGAGCTGGAGTTCTTCCACGAGCTCGGGGTGCGCATCCGCGAGCGGCTCAAGGACTCCACCGACGAGCGGGACCGGCCGCTGCTCGACATGACGTGGGACTACCCCAAGGACGAGCACGGTGAGACCGATGCCGAGGCGGTCCTGCGGGAGATCAACGGCTACCACCTCACGGGTGAGCGCGCCGGGCAGATGCTCGACAAGTTCGCCGACATGCGGCCCGACGGCTCGACGTCCGGTGGCTGCTGGATCTACACCGGTGTCTTCGCCGGTGGGGTCAACAAGTCGAAGAACCGCGTGCCCGCGACCGACCCGGACGACATCGCCCTCGACTGGGGCTGGGCCTGGCCGATGAACCGGCGCATCCTCTACAACCGCGCCTCGGCGGCACCGGACGGCACCCCGTGGAGCGAGCGCAAGAAGTACGTGTGGTGGGACGCCGACGCCCAGAAGTGGGTCGGCAAGGACGTGCCCGACTTCCCGATCGACCGGGATCCCGCCTTCCGCCCCGACCCGGACGTCGGTGGACCGGCGGCGATCGCCGGTGACGACCCCTTCATCATGCAGGCCGACGGCAAGGGCTGGCTCTATGCACCCAAGGGCATGGTCGACGGTCCGCTCCCGACGCACTACGAGGCGCAGGAGTCGCCGGTCGCCAACCCGCTGTACTCGCAGCAGCGCAACCCCTCGCGTCTGGTGTACCCGCGCAAGGACAACCTGTGGAGCCCCTCCGGCGACGAGCCGGGGTCGGACGTCTACCCCTTCGTCTTCACCACCTACCGGCTCACCGAGCACCACACCGCCGGAGGCATGAGCCGCTGGCTGCCGTACCTGTCGGAGCTGCAGCCGGAGATGTTCTGCGAGGTCTCCCCCGAACTCGCCGAGCAGCAGGGCCTGGTCAACGGCGAGTGGGCGACGATCATCTCCGCGCGCAGCGCCATCGAGGCCCGTGTACTCGTCACCGAACGGATGACCCCGCTGACGATCAAGGGCCGCACGGTCCACCAGATCGGTCTGCCCTACCACTGGGGTGTCGGCCGGGACGCGGTCGTCGAGGGCGACGGCGCCAACGACCTGCTCGGTCTGACGCTCGACCCCAATGTCCAGATCCAGGAGTCCAAGGTGGGTTCCTGCGACATCGTCCCGGGCCGCCGCCCGCGCGGCGAGGAGCTGTTGCGCCTCGTCGCCGAGTACCAGTCCCGGTCCGGCACGACCGCCCAGACGGGCAACGAGCGCTCTGACGAGGTCGCACCCGACATCGCGGCCGCCCGCGCCGCCACCCGCGAGGAGGGAGATCGCTGATGGGGTACCTGACCCGCCAGCTCTCGGGCCCGACCGAGCCGGCCACCGATGCCGGCTGGAGCGAGGCGCCGAGCCGCAAGGGGTTCTTCACCGACACCTCGATCTGCATCGGCTGCAAGGCCTGCGAGGTCGCGTGCAAGGAGTGGAACGGCATCCCGCTCGACGGGCTGGCCATCACCGGCAACTCCTACGACAACACCGGTGACCTCGGCGCGAGCACGTGGCGGCACGTCGCCTTCGTCGAGCAGAGCAAGGACCGCATCGAGGCCGCGCGCGAGTCCGGGCGGGCTCTGGTGGACCTGGGGATGCCCTCGGTCGGAGCGCCTGAGGACAGCGCCCTTCGAGGCTCGCTCGCGGAGCGAACTCGCACCTCAGGGAGCGTGGGGGGCGCGGGCCAGCCGGCGGGCTACGGCAGCCTGCCCGCCCCCATCGAGGGCCACGGCCCGGCGCTGACCGACCTGCTCGCGGACAAGGCGCAGGCCGAGGCGACCGATCTGGGCACGACCGTCGACGGTGTCCCGATCGTCGGGCCGGTGCCGCAGTTCCGGTGGCTGATGTCCTCCGACGTGTGCAAGCACTGCACCCACGCCGGGTGCCTCGACGTCTGCCCGACGGGCGCGCTCTTCCGCAGCGAGCACGGCACGGTCGTCGTCCAAGCCGACGTCTGCAACGGGTGCGGCTACTGCGTCGGGGCCTGTCCCTTCGGCGTCATCGAACGACGCAACGACCAGAGTGTCTCGGTCTCCGGCGACGGCCACGTGCCCAACGTCGGTGTCGCGCAGAAGTGCACGCTCTGCTACGACCGCCTGACCCACGACCAGACACCCGCCTGCGCGCAGACCTGCCCGACGACGTCGATCAAGTTCGGCGACCACGACGACATGGTGAGCGCCGCCCGCGAGCGGGTCACCCAGCTGCACGAGCAGGGCTTCACCGAGGCCCGGCTCTACGGCGCCAACGAGCACGACGGCGTCGGCGGCACGGGGTCGGTCTTCCTCCTGCTCGACGAGCCGGAGGTCTACGGCCTCCCGCCGGACCCCGAGGTCCCGAGCAAGCACCTGCCCGAGATGTTCCGCGCAGCGGGCGTCGCCGGCCTCGGCCTGATCGGCGCGGTCGCCGTCTCCTTCATCGGGAGCAGGTCGTGACGACCTCCCCCTTCGACAACTACCGGCCGCCCGAGGAGGGCCGCAAGCGCCGCCGCGACTCCGGGGTGCGCGGTGCGGTGACCGGTGCCGCCCGTGACCTGACGAAGGGAGGGCGCGGCTGGCTCAGCCGTGACGGCGGCGGTCGCCGCGAGGCGCCGGCCGTGCCGGACGCCGAGTTCTCCAGCTACTACGGTCAGCCGATCGTCAAGGTCGTGCCGTGGGACCACAAGATCTCCGCCTACCTCTTCGTCGGTGGCATCGCCGGCACCTCCGGCATCATCCAGGCGGGCGCTGCCGCGACGGGCAACGCTGTCCTGCAACGCAACTCGCGGCTGGTCGCGATGACGACCGTCGCGCTGAGCGGGGTGGCGCTCGTCGCTGACCTCGGCCGGCCCGAGCGCTTCCTCAACATGCTGCGCACGGTCAAGCTCACCTCGCCGATGTCGGTCGGTACGTGGATCCTGTCGGGCTACGCGACCTTCGCCGGGGTGACCACGGCCGGCGAGGTGCTGCGCCTGCTCCCCGCTCGAGGGCCGGTCACCGCCCTCACCCGGGTGACCGACGCGCTCGGGACCCCGTCGACGATCGGGCAGGCCGCCTTCGGCGCCCCGCTGGCGGCCTACACGGCCGTGCTCCTCGCCGACACCGCGCACCCGGTATGGCACGAGAGCCGGCGCGAGCTCCCCTTCGTCTTCGTCGGGTCCGCGGCGCTGGCCTCCGGCGGAGTCCAGATGGCCCTGACCCCGACCTCTCTGGCCGCACCGGTGCGACGACTCGCGCTGGCAGGTGTCGCGACCGAGCTGCTCGCGATGCACCGGCTCGAGGAGCACCTCGACGACCTGGGCATCGACGAGCCGGTCACCTCGGGCAAGGGCGCGGGCAAATTGCGTCTGGCCAAGGGGCTGGTGATTGCCGGCGGTGTCGGCACCCTCCTGTCCGGGCGCAGTCGTCTGGTCGCCATCGCCTCGGGTGCGGCGCTGGCCGCTGCCTCGGCCCTGACCCGCATGGGCATCGTCGAAGCAGGCATGGAGTCCGCGAGCGACCCCAAGTACACCGTCCGGGTCCAACGGGACCGCTTGGCTGAGCGTCGCCGTCAGGGCGTCGTCCACGACAGCGCCGTGACGGTCAGGTAGCACCCGACAACTGGGAGGTTCCATGAGCACGGCGACCGAGCAGGCCCCGACGACCACCGGTGGCAACCGGTGGCTCGTCCTTGCCGGAGGCGTCCTGGTCCAGCTGACCATCGGCGCGGTCTACGCGTGGAGCACCTTCAGCAAGGCGATCCAGTCGGACTCGTCGGCGATCGAGCTGTCCAAGGTGCAGGCCACCATCCCCTTCGAGGTGGCCATCGGCATGCTCTTCCTCGGGACCTTCCTCGGAGGCCGGATCCAGGACAAGCGCGGCCCGCGGCTCGTCGCCCTGACCGGTGTCGTCATCTACTCCCTCGGCATCATCCTCGCGAGCTTCACCCGCGACGCCTCCGACCTGTGGCTGCTGATCCTCGGTTACGGCGTGCTCGGGGGCTTCGGCCTCGGTCTGGCCTACATCGTGCCGATCGCCATGCTGCAGAAGTGGTTCCCCGACAAGCGCGGCCTGATCACCGGCATCGCGGTCGGCGGGTTCGGCTTCGGTGCGGTCATCACCTCGCCGCTGGCCCAGCGGATGATCGACGGCATCGATGGCTACGAGGTGCACCCCACCAAGGCCTTCCTCTACCTCGGCATCGCGTACCTGATCTTCGGCCTCATCGGCGCCTCGGTCTTCAAGAACCCGCCGGAGGGCTACGTCGCCCCGGGCGTGGCCAAGGCGCACGAGCAGCACGACACCAAGAAGGAGGAGGCGGCCGCCAAGGCGGGCCGAGACTTCACCCAGCAGGAGGCGCTGAGCACGCCCCAGTGGTACATGCTCACGCTCATCCTGACGATCTCGGTCACCGCCGGCATCTCGCTCATCTCCGTCGCGGCCGGCACCGCGACCGACGTCGCGGGCATGAGCGCTGCCGCCGCCGCGACCCTGGTCGGCGTCATGGGCCTCTTCAACGGTGGTGGCCGCATCCTGTGGGCCGCGATCTCCGACCGGATCGGCCGGATGCCCGCCTTCGTCGGCATCCTCGGCCTGCAGGGCCTGGCGTTGCTCGCCATCCCGCACATCGGCAACGCCGCAGTCTTCTACGTGCTGTGTGCGGTGGTCTACACCTGCTACGGCGGCGCCTTCGGCACCCTGCCCTCGACCGCCGGCGACTTCTTCGGCGTGAAGAACTCCGGCGCGATCTACGGCCTGATGCTCATCGGGTGGTCGATCGGTGGCGTCGTCGGCCCGCTGCTCATCTCGTGGCTCGTCGGCGAGGACCAGGCGTACACGCTCGGCTTCACCGTCATGGGCGTCATCGCCCTCGTCGGCCTGATCATCCCCTTCATCGCCAAGCCGCCGAAGCACCACCAGGCCAACGCCTGACCTGTCGGACCTCACGACTCTGCATTGCCCGACGGCAATGCAGAGTCCTGATGTCGAGAGGTTGCATTTCCCCGGGGAAATGCGCCTTCGGGGGAGCGCCGGGCAGCGCATCCCGGTCTGATCCCGCGCGCTCTCACTCGCGGACGTCGGCGGGGCCGGTGTGCAGGGGCAGGCCCGCGGCGGCCCAGGCCTCGACCCCACCGATGACGTCGGTCGCGTCCACCCCGAGCGAGCGAAGGGAGACCGCGGCCAGCGACGAGCTGTAGCCCTGGCGGCACAGCACGACGACGCGGGTCCCGGGCAGCGCCTCGGGGATGCGGTGCGGGCAGGTCGGGTCAAGGCGCCACTCGAGCACAGTCCGGTCGACGACGAGCGCCCCGGGCAGCTCGCCCTGCCGGGCCCGCTGCGCGGCGGTGCGGGTGTCGATGACGAGGGCTCCCCCCTTCGCCGCGTCGTGGGCCTGCTGCGGGGTGAGCCGGGCCAGCCCGGCTCGGGTCGTCTCGAGGAGCCGGTCGACCTCGCTCACACGACCTGCACGAGGACGCCGTCGCCGAGCGAGCCGGCCGCGACGGTCTCGCCGACGACGGGTGCGCCTGGGACCTCGCCCACGACGAGCAGCCCGCCGGAGGTCTGGGCGTCGGCGAGCAGGATGAGCTCGTCCTCGGCGATGCCGTCGGCCGCGAGGTGCGGACGCACCCAGTCGAGGTTGCGGCGGGAGCCGCCGGGGACGTGACCGGCGGCGAGGGCCTCGCGGGCGCCAGCGACATAGGGCACGGCCGCCGCGTCGACGCGAGCGGCGACGCCCGAGGCGCGAGTCATCTTGTAGAGGTGGCCGAGCAGACCGAAGCCGGTGACGTCCGTCGCCGCCCGGATGCCCGCCGCGACGGCTGCTCGGGAGGCGTCGCGGTTGAGGGTGACCATCGAGGCGATCGCCTCCTCGCTGCGCTCGCCGGTCGCCTTGTGCCTGTTGTTGAGAACCCCGACGCCGAGCGGCTTGGTCAGGCTGATCGGCAGCCCCGCCTCGGCGGCGTCGTTGCGCATGAGCCGCTCGGGGTCGGCCGTGCCGGTCACCGCCATGCCGTAGATCGGCTCGGGCGCGTCGATGCTGTGGCCGCCGAGCACGGGGAAGCCCGCCTCGGTCGCGACGTCGAGGCCCCCGCGCAGGACCTCGCGCAGCAGGTCGGTCGGCAGGAGCTCGCGCGGCCAGGCGACGAGGTTGATCGCCATGACCGGGTCGCCGCCCATCGCGTAGATGTCGGAGACGGCGTTGGCCGCGGCGATCCGCCCCCAGTCGTACGGGTCGTCGACGACCGGCGTGAAGAAGTCGGCCGTCGACAGCGCGGCCCGCCCGCCCTCGATCCGCACGGCGGCCGCGTCGTCACCATCGTCGAGGCCGACGAGGACGTCCGAGCCGGGCGGCGCGGCGACGTGCAGCCCCGCGACGATCTGCTCGAGCTCCCCCGCCGGGATCTTGCAGGCGCATCCTCCGCCGCGGGCGTACTGGGTCAGTCGGACCGGCTCCATGACCACACACTAGGACCAGCCCGTGTGACGGGGACCACCTGCCCTATGGTGGGCCTCGGAGGCGTCTGGGTTCCTGGTGGTCCCCCCGGTCTTCAACACCGGTGAGGCCGAGCATCTCGGTCTGGCGGGTTCGATTCCCGTCCGCCTCCGCCAAGCCCTGCGAGGGGCCGTCACCTCCCCTCGTACCCGGACGAAGGGAGCGCCACCGTGAGCGAGGACCCGCGCCGGACGATCCCCCGCACCGACACGCTGCTGGCGGCGCCCCCCTTCGTCGCCGCCGCGGAGCGCCTCGGTCGTGGCGCGGTGCGCGCCGCGATCACCTCGGCCCAGCAACAGGCACGCGAAGGGAGCATCGCCCCCGCCGACGTCGCCGACGTCGCCCTCGGACGACTGCCGCACCGCGCCTCCTCGCTCACCCCCGTCATCAACGCCACCGGGGTCGTGGTCCACACCAACATCGGCCGGGCGCCGTTGTCCCCCAGCGCGATCGAAGCAGTCGTCGACGCGGCCGGCTACGTCGACGTCGAGATGGACCTGGGCACCGGGGCCCGCAGCCGGCGCGGCGCCGGGGCACTCGCGGCACTGCTCGAGGCCGTCCCGGACGCCGGCGGTGCCCTGGCCGTCAACAACGGCGCGGCCGCCCTCGTCCTCGCGACGACGGCACTGGCCGCCGGGCGCGAGGTGGTTGTCTCCCGCGGCGAGATGGTCGAGATCGGCGACGGGTTCCGCCTGCCCGATCTCATCGCCTCGACCGGAGCGAGGCTGCGCGAGGTCGGCACGACCAACCGCACCCACCTGCGTGACTACGCCGACGCGATCGGCCCGGAGACGGGGTGCGTGCTCAAGGTGCACCCGAGCAACTTCCGCGTGGACGGGTTCGTCTCGTCCGTGGGTCTCGAGGAGCTGGACGGGCTGACCCGCCCCGACGGGAGCGCCGTCCCGGTCGTCGCCGACATCGGCTCCGGACTCCTCGCGCCCGACCCGCTGCTGCCCGACGAGCCGGATGCGGCGACGTGGCTGCGCGCCGGGGCGACGATCGTCACGGCGAGCGGCGACAAGCTGCTCGGTGGTCCGCAGGCCGGGCTCGTCCTCGGTGACGCCGAGGTCGTCGAGAGGCTGCGTCGGCACCCGCTGCAGCGCGCGCTGCGCGTCGACAAGCTCACCCTCGCCGCGCTCGAGGCGACACTGCGCGGACCCCTGCCGCCGGTCACCGCGGCGCTGCACGCCACCGCCGACGAGCTGCTGCCCCGGGTCGAGGCCCTGGCGGCGGCGGTCGGCCGGGAGGTCGTCGCGGTCGACGGCCGCGTGGGTGGCGGTGGCGCCCCCGGGGTGCCGCTGCCCGGCTGGGCGGTCGAGGTCCCCGTGGACGCGGTGCCGCTGCTGCGCCGACCCGACGGCGACCTGCCCGTGGTCCTCGCCCGGGTCGACCGCGGGCGGGGCCTGGTCGACCTGCGCTGCATCCCGGCGGACCGGGACGCAGACGTCGAGGTCGCGCTGCGAGCGGCGTTGGGGCACAACGACACCGCGTCACCGGACGACGGAGGATCGGGCGAGAGGCCCCCTTCGTCATGAGGCGGGTGCTCGCCACTGCCGGGCACGTCGACCACGGCAAGTCCACCCTCGTGCGCGCGCTGACGGGACGCGATCCCGACCGGCTGCGCGAGGAGCGCGAGCGCGGGCTGACGATCCAGCTCGGCTACGCGTGGACGACCCTGCCCAGCGGCGCGGAGGTCGCCTTCGTCGACGTGCCGGGGCACCAGCGGTTCGTCGGGACAATGCTCTCGGGGCTCGGTCCGGCGCCCGCTGTCGTCTTCGTCGTGGCGGGCGACCAGGGCTGGCAGGCGCAGAGCAGCGAGCACCTGGCCGCCGTGCAGGCGCTCGGCATCACCGACGGGCTGCTCGTCATCACCCGCTGCGACCTCGCCGACGACGGCGCGCGCACACGGGTGCGGGACGAGGCGACCCGCCGGCTCGGCGACGTCGGGCTCGCGGCGCCCGTCGTCGAGGTCTCGGCGGTGACCGGGCAGGGGATGGACGAGCTGCGGACGGCGCTCGACGACCTCTCGGCGCGTCTGCCCGAGCCGGATCCCGTTGCGCCCGTGCGCCTCTGGGGTGATCGGGCGTTTTCGGTCTCCGGCGCCGGCACGGTCGTGACCGGGACCCTCGGGACCGGCACGATCCGCACCGGTGACCACCTGACCCTGCTCGACCAGGGGGCCGTCCGCGAGGTCACCGTGCGCGGCCTGCACAGCCAGGACACCGCACGCGACGACGTCGGGCCGGTCTCACGGGTCGCGGTCAACCTGCGGCGCGTGGAGGACGTCGGACGCTCGGCCGTGCTGCTCACGCCGGGCGCCTTCGAGCTGGCGGCGACGATCGACGTCGCGCTCATGCCGGTCGGTGACGGCGGGAGCCTGCATTCCCCTACGGCAATGCAGACACAGCCCGCGCAGGCGCCCGGGGAGATGCGCGTCGTCGAGCGGGCGACCCTGCACGTCGGATCGACGGACCTCGAGGTGCACGTGCGACCGCTCGGTGCGGAGGCGGCGCGGCTCATCTCGGACACGCGACTGCCGTGGCGGGTGGGTGACCGCGCGATCCTGCGCGACCCGGGCAGCCGCCGGCTGTGGTCGGTGCGGGTCCTGGACGTCGACCCCCTCCCCCTCACCCGACGCGGCGCCGCAGGACGAAGGGGACAGGCCCTCGCCTCCGACGACCTCGCCACGACTCGTCTGCGGTCACGGGCGGCGGACCGGGTGGAGGTCTTCGCGCGGCTGGGACTGGGGGCGCCGGGCGGTGCCGTGCGCCACGGGGACTGGTACGTCGACGCCGACACCATGGAGGTCTGGCGCACCCGCCTGACCGAGGCCGTCCGTGCCCACCACGCCCAGGACATCCTGAGCGCCGGGGTCCCCCTCGCCGAGGCGGCTCGGGCCCTCGGCCTGCCCGACCACCTGCCTGCTGCCCTCGGTCAGGAGCTCGTCCCCGTGCTCGCCGAGCAGGCGCGGCTCGCCGTCACCGACGGCCGGGTCCACGACCCGGCATCGGCCGGGCTCGGGCCCGCCGAGGCGGG
>NZ_BCSQ01000083.1 GCF_001570945.1 Janibacter anophelis NBRC 107843 | reverse complement strand
ACCGACGGACGCGGCCGAGACGGGGCAGCCGACCGAGGGGTCCGTCGAGGACGCGGCGGCCGCCGCCTTGGCGCGGGCACGGGCGGCCGCGGCGAAGAAGGGGCTGCGCCCGGGGATGAAGCCGCGCCGCAAGCGGAAGTGGCAACCCCAGGGTGTGCTCTCCACCGGCGGGCGCGACCCGCAGACCATCGGCGACCAGGTCGAGCGGCTCGTCGGCGACCGCGGCTGGCAGGTGGACGTCGCCGCCGGGTCGGTCATGGGCCGCTGGCCGGAGATCGTCGGCCGCGAGGTCGCCGAGCACTGCCAACCGGTGACCTTCGAGGCCGGGGTGCTGTCGGTGCGGGCCGACTCGACCGCGTGGGCGACCCAGATCCGGCTGCTGTCCAGCTCGCTGCTGGGCCGGATCAGCGAATCCGTCGGCCCCGACGTCGTCCACGAGATCCGCGTGCACGGACCGAGCGCACCCTCGTGGTCGCGGGGTCCACGCCGCACGAGCGACGGCCGCGGGCCACGGGACACCTACGGCTGAGACCGGGCAGGATGTCCCCATGGGGATCCTCGACACCGACGCCATCGTCCTGGACCAGGTCCGGTCCTTCCTGAGCAACGACTTCGGCATCCACGACCTCGCCGGCACGCAGATCGGTCGGATCGTCACCGAGGGGGGCATGGGCAGCCGGCTGCTCATGGGCAGTCGTCAGCTGGCGATCGTCGACACCGACGGCACCCTGCTCGTGCGGGTCGTCGACCCGCCCAACCTGGGGCTCGACCGCTTCGAGGTGCAGGACTGGCAGGGCAACGTCGTCGCCCAGGTGGTCAAGGAGTTCACCTTCTTCAACAAGGCGCTGCGCATCGAGCTGTCCACCGGCCCTCAGCTGCGGCTCGAGGGGTCGATGTGGGACCGCGAGTTCACCGTCACGGGCCCGGGCGGTCTCGCGGCCACCGCGAGCCGTCACTGGCCGGGCGTCGCCGAGGCCTTCCTCGGCCGGGAGCGCTATGTCCTCGGGTTCACCCCGCAGGTGCCCGTCCACGAAAAGCTCGGCACGATCGGTGCCGTCATCGCCCTCGACCTCATCCGGCAGAAGGAACGCAACAGCGGCTGACCCCCCTTCGTCCGTACGCACGAGACCGCGCATCTCCCCGGGGAGATGCGCGGTCTCGTGATGTCGAGACTCGGCATTGCCGTAGGGCAATGCAGACCTTCCGGAGGGGCGAAGGGGGCGTGAGCCCAGTGGTCAGAGCTTGCCGGCGACCGGGCTCTCGAGCAGGGAGATGAAGGTGTCGTGGGCCTCGATCTGGGTCCAGTGGCCGCACTCGGGGATGATGTGCAGCGACGCGTCGGGCAGGTGCTGCGCCAGCCAGGTGCTCGACTGCACCGGCACGATGATGTCGTCCCGGCCGTGCACGCACAGGACCTTGTGCCCGATCGAGGCCATCTCCCCCGCCGTGAAGCCCGGCTTGGGCGCGGACGGGTCGAACATCGCGGCGTGCGACCGCTTGATGTCGGCGCGCTCGATGTAGGGCATGCGCTCCGAGACGACCTGGTCGACCTTGGCGGCGAGGCGTCCATGTCGTAGACGAAGGAGGAGAGCAGCTGCTTCATCGACTCCGGCGTCGGGTCGGTGTAGAAGGAGAAGAGGTGCTGCAGCCCCTCGGTCCCCGGCAGGTCGGGGGCGCCACCGGAGCCCATGAGGAGCATCGGGCCGACCCGGTCGCCGTCGAGCAGGGCCATCTCGAGCGAGATCATCCCGCCCATCGAGCTGCCGACGAGCGTCACGGGGCCCTGCGCGCCCAGCGCATCGAGCAGCTCGAAGAGGGTGCGCACCTGGACCTGGTTGAGCGCCTTCATCCCCCGCGGCGGGTCCTCGAGGTGCGTCGAGTCGCCGAAGCCGATCATGTCGGGCGCGATGCAGTGGTAGCGGTCGCCGAGCTCCTCGATGACGGCCTGCCAGTTGGACGTGCCGGTGGCCCCCGGGCCGGAGCCGTGGAGGAGGAGCAGGGGGGTCATCCCCGGCTCGCCCGTGGTGTGGACGCGATAGCTCACCTCGCCCAGTGAGTCCCAGCCGGGGCCCTGAAGCGCAGAGACCGTAGTGATCGCTACAGACAGACTAACGCGACCGATCGCTCAGATTCAAGGGAAGCGCGGGGATCAGCCTCCGGTGATCGACGTTTCGCCGTAGGATCGGCTCCAGCACACGGTGCGAACCACCCCGGATGCGCCGACCGACGGAGGGGACCCATGCCGCGCAAGACCGCGCGCGTCCACAAGCAGGGCGAGGCCTCCCGCGAGGCCATCCTGCAGGCGACGCTGGAGATCGCTGCCTCGTCAGGCTACGACGGGACCACGGTGGCCAAGGTCGTCGAGCGCACCGGGCTGCCGGCCAGCTCGATCTATTGGCACTTCGGCAACAAGGAAAAGCTGCTCGCCGCGACCCTGGAGCACTCCTACCGGCAGTGGCGGTCCACGGCGCCGACCTGGGTGCGCCGGGAGGAGCCGGAGGACCTGCGCGAGCGGATCGAGCAACGCTTCCAGCGGGCTGCGCTCTCCCTGGTCGAGACGCCGCAGTTCTGGCAGCTCGGCCTGCTGCTCACCTTGCAGAAGAGGGTCAAGGAGCCCGAGGCCCGCGCCCGCTACCTCGAGGTGCGACGCGACACCGAGGACACGATGGCCGCCTGGTGGACCGAGGTGCTCCTGCCCGAGGCCTTCGCCGACGAGGACGCCCGACTCGCCGCGGCCCAGCGCGTCGCCCGCACCCACATGGTCCTCATGGACGGGCTCTTCGTCCACGTGCGCTCCAGCTCGATCAAGGACGTGCGCCGCCTCACCTCGCTCATGGCGGCCGGCTGGGCCGCCCACCTGCAGGAGATCGGATGGGCCCGATGACCAGCGCCACCCCCTCGGCCCATGGCACCACGGAGCCCGGCCTCGCCTCACGTGACCGCATCCTCGTCGCCGCCGCGGAGGTCGCCCGCGAGCGCGGCGTCACCGGAGCGACGGTCGCGGCCGTGTGCAAGCGCTCGGGGCTGCCCGTCTCGAGTCTGTACTGGCACTTCACCGACAAGGACGCGCTCTTCGCCGAGGTCGTGCGCACGAGCTTCGCCCGGTGGCTCGCCGAGTCGCCGGGATGGAGCGAAGGGAGCGGAGACCCCCTCGAGTACATCGGCGGCCTCCTGCGCGCGACGGAGGAGACGCTGCGGCGCAAGCCCAGCTTCTTGAACATCGGGATGCAGGTCCTGCTGGAGTCCGGTGAGGACACCCGCCAGACCCGACAGGCCTACCTGGACGTGCGGGCCCAGGCCCTGACGATGATGACCGTCTGGCTGGAGCGGGCGCTGGCCGGTCTCGGCGACCCCCAGCTGACGTCCGACGTCGCCGTGCTCTTCCGGGCGATGTCCGACGGGCTGGTCGTCGCCGGTGAGGTCTTCGACGACCTCGACGCGGCCGCGAGCATCGACCTCTTCGTCCCGATGATCCAGGCGGTGCTGCGCCAGGCGCTGGCCGCCGGAGGGCGGCCCTAGCGTCCGAGCCGTTCCGCGAAGGGGAACGGATGCTCCCTTCGTCGTCGTGGCGGGAGATGGTCAGGGGGACGGGTCAGAGGTGACCCGACGACCACGAAGGAGTGTTCGGTGGCGACGATCATCGTGCAGCCGTCGGGGACCGAGATCGAGATCGACCCCGACGACACCGTGCTGGCCGGCCTGCAGAAGGCGGGCTATGCCTACACGGTCGGCTGCAAGCGCGGCGGCTGTGGCATCTGCAAGATCGACGTCCTCGACGGATCCTTCTCCTACAACAGGATCGTGGCCGACACGGTCGTCACCCCGGAGGAGCACGTCGACGGCACCTGCCTGAGCTGCCGTGCCGTGCCGGACGAGGACCTGACCATCCAGATGCGAGACGCGTCCCTGCGCCTCGTCAACCCCCTGCTCGGCCAGCTCAACGCCGCCCGGCGTGAACGAGCCAGGTCCGAGCGCACCCCTTCGGAGGAGCAGTAGACATGGGCATCATGCGAATGGGCTACGCCCACGTGCGTGTCACGGACATGACCGAGGCGAAGAACCACTACGCCTCGACCCTGGGTCTGTACGAGACCCTCGAGGACACCTCCCCGGAGGGCAACAAGCGCGTCTTCTACAAGGGCTGGGACGAGTGGGACCACCACTCGGTCGTCCTCGAGGAGGGGGGCGTGGGCGTCGTGAAGTACGGCTGGAAGGTCGAGCACGAGGCCGACATCGACGACGTCGAGGCCAAGGCCAAGGCCTTCGGCCTGACCGTCGAGCGCATGTCGAAGGGGGACAACCCGGAGATCGGCGACGGCATCCGCTTCGTCACGCCGAGCGAGCACGTCTTCGAGGTCTACCACCAGGCGACCGCGATCGGCACCGAGCTCGGCACGCACAACCCCGAGGTCTTCCCCCGTCACCTCGTCGGAATCGGCGCCCCGGCCCTCGACCACTCCCTCATCACGACCGACGACGTGGGCACGATGGAGCGGATGCTCTCCGATGTCTTCGGCTTCTACGCCACCGAGCGCGTGCAGACGAGCCTCGACGACGACCACGAGTGCGTCGGCACGTGGATGACCTCCAACAACCAGATCCACCAGCTCGCGGTCATCGGCGGCCCCCAGGGCAAGCTGCACCACTTCGCCTTCCGCCTCGAGGACTGGAACTCCGTGGGTCGCGCGGCGGACCTGATGACCATGGACGACGTGCCGATCGACATCGGCCCGACCCGCCACGGCATCACCCGCGGGCAGACCGTGTACTTCTTCGACCCGAGCGGCAACCGCAACGAGGTCTTCTCCGGCGGGTACCTCGCCTTCCCCGACCGCCCGGCGAACGTGTGGACCATCGACCAGCTCGGCAAGGGGATCTTCTACCACGACCGCGAGCTCAACGAACGCTTCACCACGGTGCTCACCTGAGGATGGGCGAGCACACCCGCGGCAGCGCCGTCTTGACCCTCGAGGGGGCCGAGGCGGCGCTCGCCGCTGCCCTGGCGCACGCCCGCGAGCACGACCTGCGGATGAACGTCGCCGTCGTCGACCCCGGCGGGACGCTGCTCGCCTTCGCTCGCATGGACGGCGCCTTCGCCGCCTCTGGCGAGATCGCGATCGACAAGGCGCGGACCGTCGTCCGCTTCGGCGGGGCACCGACCTCCGGCCTCTACGAGGCGCTCGCCGGCGAGGACGCGGTGATCCGCGGCATCGGCAACCGGCCCGGGGTGGCTGCCTTCGGCGGCGGGGTCCCGGTGCGCGTCGACGGCGAGCTCGTCGGTGCGGTCGGCGCCTCCGGCGGCTCGGCAGGCGAGGACGAGCAGGTGGCCGCGGCCGGAGCGGTGGCGATCACCGGGACCTAGCCTCGGGGCGTCAGGCAGCCCGGGCCAGGGTCTGGCTCGGCAGTTCGCCGAAGCGCTCGCGGTAGGCCGCGGCGAATCGCCCGAGGTGGGTGATGCCCCACGAGAGGGCGACCTCGGTCACTGTGCCCCCGCGCCCGTGGACGAGGTCGTCGTGGATGCGGTCGAGCCGCAGGTCGTGCAGATGGGCGAAGGGTGTCGTGCCCAGGTGCTCGCGGAATGCCTGCTGGAGCCGGCGCACGCTGACGCCGGCGATCTCGGCGAGGTCGACCGGGGTCCAGGGACGCGTCGGGTCGGCTTCCATCGCCTCGACGACGCGGTGGACGGGGCGGGGCCGCAGCGCGTTGCGAGCGGTGGGTTCGTCCGGGACCGCGGCCAGGAGCAGCCCCGTGACGAGCATGCTCGCGACGGAGTCGGCGACCTGTGGGTCGCGGTAGAGGACGCCGCCGCAGTCGCGGGCGTTGTCGAAGGTCGTGCGCGCCATCCGGAACCACGCAGCCCCCGCCGGGGTGCGCAGGTCGATGTCGGTCGGCAACCGCACGTCCTTGCGGGCGAAGACCCGCTCGCTCTCACGGTGCAGGTGCGCGCTGTCGATGCGCAGGCCGAGCACGACGAGGTCAGGAGCCCAGGCCGGCATGTGTGCGGGGGTGTCGGCCGGGAAGGCCGTGGCCCGACCGGGTGCGGCGTCGTAGTTCATGCTGCCGATGCGGGAGGCGAGGTGACCGCTCAGCGGGATGTTGACCGCCACGGCGCCGGGGTGGTCCGAGTCGATCCCCACGGTCGCGCCGAACTTGATGCGGGCCAGCCGGCAGCTGTCGAGGTCGACGACCTCGATGCCCGAGGCAGCAGCCCCGGGCACGGCCTTGGGGTGCATCGCGTGCGGGAAATAGGCATTGGACAGGGCGTCGTGCACCCCCTCCCAGTCCTCGAACCGGGGTGCCGACTGCAGAAGATGCCTCATCGCACTCCTCTCGCGGTCATCCGTGATCGCTCGATGATGACCCCCCAGGGTGACGGGGCCGGTGGCGTTCCGCAGCGGGGAACAACGATGTGCTGACGGGTGCCTGCGCCGAGCGGACAGCGACTGCGCTCATCGGATCGTGGCGGGCGCCACACCCGGCCTACGTTGCCTCCACGACAGACCACGCCGGGGTGGTGGGGCGGACCTCGCTCCTCGTCCCCGGATCACCGAGGAGAGGTGCCATGACGCCCTTCATGACGCGCGTCGCCGAGCTCGTCGGCACGCCCCATCAACACCTGGGCCAGCTGTCCCAGGAGCCGACCACCGTGCCGCGGACCCGGATCAGCGAGCGGGTGGCGACCGGGACCGGCGCCGACCGGCACGTCGCCCTGCGGTCGCTCGCCGAGCAGTACGTCTGCGAGGCGAATGCCGTCCTCGGGTCCGAGCGCGAGCATCTCGGCCTCGTCGACGAGACCCTCCCGAACGAGCTGGCGTTCACCGTGACCTTCGGTGACGCCGGTGCCCGGTGCTCCACGACCTTCGCCGACGGCCGAGCGGTCGGTCGTCTCGTCGGCACCTTCGACGAAGGGGGTGACGAGCGTGAGCTCGACGGTCCCGACGCCTTGCCGGATCTGCTCGTCCGGCTCCTGGAGACCGCCCCGACGCAGGCGATGCGCACCGCGCAGCCGAGCTGACCCCCCTTCGCCAGTCCACCAGACCAAGGAGAACGTCCAGTGCAGTACGAGCTCAAGACCCAGGTCATCGAACCCCAGCGGCAGACCTTCACCCACGTCGCGAAGCGCTATGGCGACAAGCCCGCCTCGCGCTACACCGAGGGCAGCATCGACGTGCAGCCCAAGGAGCACTTCCACTACCGCCCGACGTGGGACCCGACGCGGGAGATCTTCGACGACTCCTACAGCGTCTTCCGGCTGACCGATCCCTACAGCTACCTCGACCCGCGGCAGTACTACTACGCCCCCTACGTCACCGCCCGCTCCGGCCACCACGAGGCCTTCGCGACCTCGCTCGAGTACATCGAGGCACGTGGGTTGCTCGAGCGTCTGCCCGACGGCTGGCGCAGCGTCCTCACCGAGCTCGTGCTGCCCCTGCGGCACCTCGAGAGCGCCGGCCAGCTGATCCTCTGCGGGATGGCCCGCTTCGGCTGGGGCGCGACGGTGACCCAGGCGGCTGCCTACTCGGCCTTCGACCGGGTCGGCAACGCTCAGGTCCTCAGCCGGGTCGGCATCGCCCTCGGCGGCGGCACGGCGGACCTGCTCGCCGAGGCCAAGGAGCACTGGCTGCAGGACGCGCCCCTGCAGGGGCTGCGCCGGATGGCCGAGGAGACCATCGTCGAGACCGACTGGGGTCTGGCGCTCCTGCGTCTCGACGCCGTCGACCGGCTCGTGTACGACCTGCTGTACCAGCACCTCGATGACCAGGCCGTCGTCAGCGGTGCGCCGGCCTACTCGCTCGTCGCGCAGCACATGGCGAGCTGGTTCGCCGACAACCGCAAGTGGATCGACGCGCTGTACACGGCCTGGCGCGAGGACCCCCAGCTCGGTGCGACCAATGCTGCCCTCCTCGCGGAGCACAGTGCGGCCGCCGTCGACACGGCGCTCGAGGTCGTCACCCCCTTCGCCGCCCGCATCGACGAGCTGCTCGGCGGTAGTTCGGCCGTCGACCGGATCACCACGACCGCCGCCGAGGTGCGCGCTGCGCACGCCGGCGCGGCCGCCTGAGAGGAGAGCGCCATGCAGGAGCAGACCACGGCAGACGATCCGCAGACGAAGGGTGTCCGCGACGTCGGCGTCGTCATCCAGGAGTCGGAGAACAACCGGCCCGTCATCGAGGCCATCGAGGCCGACAACCCCGGGTGCAGCGTGATGCACACCCCCGGACTCGTCCGCATCACCGCCCCGGGCCGCATCGTGGTCACCCAGGAGACCGTCGAGGAGAAGCTCGGCCGGGAGTGGGAGACGCACGAGTTCCAGATGGCGATCGTCAGCTACTTCGGCAACATCCAGGAGTGGGACGACGACGAGATCGTCATCGCCTGGGACCACTGAGACAGACAGACAGACCAACCGACCGCATCAGGTCTCGAGGCTCGGGCGCCCGGCGCCCTCACACCTCGACCACCGTTGACCACAGGAGAGACCCACGATGACACTTGCACCGGAGAAGAAGTCGAAGAAGGCCAAGAAGCTGTCGATGAAGGCCCGCTACGAGGCCCTCACCCGCGGCCTCGACTGGGAGCCGTCCTACGTCGACAAGGACGAGATGTTCCCGCACCTCGACTACGAGGGCATCAAGATCCACGACTGGGCGGCCTGGGAGGACCCCTTCCGCCTGACGATCGACGCCTACTGCAAGTACCAGGCCGAAAAGGACAAGCGCCTCTACGCCGTCCTCGACGGCTTCGCGCAGGGGCAGGGCCACCTCGGCCTGACCGATGCGAGCTACCTCAACGCGATGAAGATCTTCATCCAGGGCGTCACCCCGCTCGAGTACGGCGCCCACCGGCACTTCGCCTACCTGGCGCGGCACTTCGCCGGACCCGGCCCGCGGTTTGCGGCACTGTGCCAGTCGATCGACGAGATCCGTCACATGCAGACCGAGATCCACACCCTGTCCAACTACAACAAGTACTACTCCGGCTTCCACAACTGGCCGGAGCACTACGACCGGGTCTGGTACCTGTCGGTGCCCAAGAGCTTCATGGAGGACGCACTGTCCTGCGGGCCCTTCGAGTTCCTCATCGCGATCGGCTTCTCCTTCGAGTACCTGCTGACCAACCTGCTCTTCGTGCCCTTCATGTCCGGGTCGTCCTTCAACGGCGACCTGCCGACGATGACCTTCGGCTTCTCGGCGCAGTCCGACGAGTCGCGGCACATGACCCTGGGCCTCGAGGCGATCAAGTTCCTCCTCGAGCAGGACGAGGCCAACGTCCCGATCGTTCAGGGCTGGATCGACAAGTGGTTCTGGCGCTCCTACCGCGTCACCGCACTCGTCGCCCAGATGCTCGACTACATGCTCCCGCGCAAGGTCATGAGCTGGAAGGAGTCCTTCGAGCTGTACTTCGAGGAGCAGATGCTCGGTGGCCTCTTCGAGGACCTCGCCTTCTACGGCATCACGCCTCCGCGCCACGTCGAGGACGCCATCAAGGAGAAGGACATCCTCTCCCACCAGGTGTACTGGACCCTCTACCAGTTCTCCTTCGCGGCCGCCTTCACGACGAGCGCTCCGAGCGACGAGCACATGGACTGGCTCTCGCAGGCCTACCCGGACACCTTCGACAAGCACTACCGGCCGCTGTGGGAGAAGGAGAAGAAGAACATTGAGAACGGCGGGCGGCATTTCGCGCCGGGTCTGCCCCAGCTGTGCCAGGTCTGCCAGGTGCCGATGCTCTTCACCGAGCCGGGTGACCCGAGCACCTTCGCCCAGCGCGAGTCCGAGTTCGAGGGCGAGATCTACCACACCTGCTCCAACGGGTGTCAGTGGATCTTCGAGCGGGAGCCGGAGAAGTACCGCCAGGCCTGGCTGCCCGTGCACCAGATCTACCAGGGCAACTGCGGGGGCCCGACCGTGCCGGAGGTGCTCGAGTGGTACGGCCTGCAGGAGGGCGACGCCGGGGAGTACCTCGGCTCGCGCGACCACCAGAACTGGCAGCAGTGGCAGGGCGAGGCCGCTGCCGACACCGCCGCCCCGACGAGCGACAAGGCAGGTGCATGACATGGCGATCAAGAGCCTGGGTGAGTACGACTTCCCCTCCCGGTCCGCGCAGGAGAACTACGGCGACGACCAGCTGGTCAGCGTGTGGTTCCAGGACACGATGTGGTTCGCGTCCCCGGCGATGTTCCGGGCGCCCCGCGAGATGACCTGGGCGGACTTCCGCGACCAGATGTTCGTGCCCTTCGCCGAGGAGGACCCGGACTACGACCCCGCCGCGGCGCGGACGTGGACGCTGCACGGCGCCCCCTTCGAGCCGCGTGACGACCAGACGCTGAGCGAGCTCGGCGTCCGTCACAAGGACGTCATCGGCACCCGCGTGGCCGCCTGAGGTTTCGAGGCTCGTCGCAGAGCTCCTCGCACCTCAACCAGCGTTACCCCTTCGTCCCGCTCGAGGAGCACCCCATGACCAAGTACACGATCACCGTCGAACCCGTCGGCCGCGAGGTCGAGTGCGATGAGGACCAGACGATCCTCGACGCCTGCCTGCGCGCCGGGGTGTGGCTGCCGCACAGCTGCACCCACGGCACCTGCGCGACCTGCAAGGTCGACAAGCTCGACGGTGAGGTGGACCTGGGTGAGGCGAGCAGCTTCGCCCTCATGGACTTCGAGCGGGACGAGGGGAAGCTGCTCACCTGCTGCGCCAAGCCCCGCGAGGACGTGACGATCGAGGCCGACCTCGACGTCGACGAGGACATGGAGGTCCACCCCGTCGAGGACTTCACCGGCACCGTCGTCGTCCTCGAGGACATCGCGGCCGACACCAAGCGGCTCGTCGTCGAGCTCGACCGCGAGATCGGCTTCAACGCGGGCCAGTACATGAAGTTCACCGTCCCCGGCGTCGACGGCCGGGAGGAGTGCGATCGCACGTGGTCGATCGGCTCGCCCCCCGGCGAGACGACCC
>NZ_BCSQ01000082.1 GCF_001570945.1 Janibacter anophelis NBRC 107843 | reverse complement strand
CCCCCCGCCGCGTCTGCGGCGGGGGTCGAGGAGTGCTGCTGCGCGGGGTCGGTCGACATCCTGGTCAGCCTACGACCCGCGGAGCGGTGCGTCAGTTCGCGGGGGTCTCGCGACGCTCGCGGATGCGGGCGGCCTTGCCGCGCAGGTCGCGCAGGTAGTACAGCTTGGCGCGACGGACGTCACCACGGCTGGCGACCTCGAGCTTGTCGATGACCGGGGTGTGCAGCGGGAAGGTGCGCTCCACGCCGACGCCGAAGGAGACCTTGCGGACGGTGAAGGTCTCGCCGACGCCGCCGCCGTGGCGCCGGATGACGACACCCTGGAAGAGCTGGACACGGGAGCGGTTGCCCTCGATGACCTTGACGTGGACCTTGACGGTGTCGCCGGCCCGGAACTCGGGGATGTCGTCCCGCAGGGACGCCTTGTCGATCTCGTCGAAACGCTGCATGGCGCTTGTCGCTTCCTGCGAACGCCACAGGCCGTCCGCCCTCGTCAGTAATGTGTGAGGTGTCGCGCCCCCCGCCGCGTGCCGTGGGTCCGGACCGCACACCGTGCGGTCCTGCCCGGCACTCCCCCTGTGGCAGGGGCGGTGTCGTCGAGCGCGATGTCCGATTCTGCCAGAGGGAAGCGTGTGACCAGAAATCGTGGTGGGGCCCACCGGCGCCCGCGGGAGGACGACGGCCTCGCCTGGCACCCCGTCGGTGGCCTGCTCACCCTCCTGCTCATCGCTCCGGCGGCCGCCCTGCTGACCTCCCGCGTGCGCGGACTGGTCGAGATCGACCGGGACGGCGCCTCGGGGTGCACCGGCACCGAGGTGCTGTGGCCGATCGTGCAGGACGGCCTGCCCGCGATCGCGCTCGTCATCGCCATCCCGATCGCCCTGCTCTCCCTGGCCCACCGGGCCCGGGGCTGGGTGTGGCTCGCGGGCGCCCTCGTCGGGACCGTGCTGCTCGAGGTCGCGATGCGCCTGTGGGCGCCGGGCTGCGGCTGAGCGGCCCGCTCAGCCGCGTCGAGGTCGACTCAGGTCGACGGTGCCGGGCCCCTCGCCGGGACCGACGACCCGGTAGCCGGCCTTCTTGTACAGGCGCAGCAGGCGCGCCTGGTCGGCTCCGGTGTTGAGCCACAGCGTCGTGGTGTCCGCGGGCGCCAGCGCCTCGGCGTGCGCGAGCAGCGCCCGGCCCAGCCCCCGGCCCTGCAGGTCGGGGACGACCATGAGGCGGCCGATCTGCCACGTCGTCTCGCGGTGGGGGTCGCGGCGCACCCGGACCGACCCCACGAGGCGTCCCTCGGACCGGAAGAGGTGGGTCGTCCAGTGGGTCAGGCCCTCGGCGACCGCGGCCGCGTCCTCCGCGGGGGCGCCCCACCAGTGCTCCGCCGGCGTGACCATCTCGATCCAGCAGGCCTTCTGCAGCACCGTCAGCTCGGCCGCGTCGGCGCGGGTGGCCACGGAGTGGTCGAGCCCCGCGAGCTCCCGGGTGGTCGCGGCGACGTGCAGCAGGTCCGGGCGGCGGGCCGCCGTGCGGGCGAGTCGTTGCTCGTGCCGCCACTGCGCCACCGCGCCGTGGTTGCCGCCGAGCAGCACCTCCGGGACGGTGCGCTCGACGCCGTCCGCGTCGGCCCACACCGCGGGCTTGGTGTAGATCGGGTACTCGAGCAGGCCCCCTTCGTGCGACTCCTCGACGAGCGACTCGGCATTGCCGACGACTCCCGGCAGCAGCCGGCCGATCGCCTCGACCATCGCCAGGACGGCGACCTCACCCCCGTTGAGGACGTAGTCACCGAGGGAGACCACGCGCACCTCCATGCGCTCGGCCGCCCACTCGTACACCCGCTCGTCGATGCCCTCGTACCGCCCGCAGGCGAAGGCCAGCCACGGCGCCTGCGCCAGCTGGCGCGCCATCGTCTGGGTGAAGCGCTCACCCCCCGGCCCGGGCACGATGAGCACGGGTGCCGCGCCGTTCGTCCCGTCGGCGGAGTCGAGGACGTGGGTGAGCGCCTCGCTCCATGGTTGGGCCTTCATCACCATGCCCGCGCCACCGCCGTACGGGGTGTCGTCGACCGTGCGGTGCCGGTCGTGGGCGAAGTCGCGCAGGTCGTGCACCCGCAGGTCGATCAGGCCCTCGCGGCGGGCCTTGCCGATGAGCGAGATGTCGAGGGCGCCGAGGTACTCGGGGAAGATCGAGACCGCGTCGATGCGCACGGCTCACTCCCCCTTCGCGTCGAGGTCGAGCAGGCCCGGGGGCGCGTCGACGACGACCCGGCCGGCTTCGGGGTCGACCTCCGGCACGATCGCCTCGACGAAGGGGACGAGCGCCTCCTGGCCGTCGGGCCGGCGCAGCCGGAGCCGGTCCTGGGCGGCGCCGAGCTCCAGGGCGACGACCTCGCCGAGCACCGCTCCAGTGGGGTCGACGGCGGTCAGGCCGACGAGATCTTCCTCGTACCAACCTTCGTCGTCCTCGGTCGGGTCGGGCTGGTCACCCGCGAGGACCAGTCGCGTGCCCCGCAGGGACTCGGCACCGGTCCGGTCGGGGATCTCATCGAAGCCGAGCAACCAGATCCCCCGGTGCACGCGCGTCGTCGCGAGCGTCAGCTGCCGAGGGACGCCCGAGCCGGGCTCCGCGCGGGTGTCGAGGACGACTCCCGGCACCAACCGGCTCTCCGGGTCGTCGGTGTGCAGCTGGACGGTGACCTCTCCACGCAGGGCGTGCGGCTTGCCGATGCGGGCGACGACGTGACCGTCTGGGCGACTCATGGAGGACAACCTACGTATCCGGGCGCACAGATGGCGAATGGCCGCCCTCCCCGGTGGGGTGGGCGGCCATTCGACCGGGACGGCGGGCGCCGGCTCAGCGCTCGCGGTCGGTGTCGACGATGTCGATCCGCACGTTCTCGCCGCCGCTCAGGGCACCGAGGACGGTGCGCAGGGCGGAGGCGGTCCGGCCGGAGCGACCGATGACGCGGCCGAGGTCGTCGGGGTGCACGCGCACCTCGAGGATCTGCCCGCGACGCAGGTTCTTGCTCCGGACGACGACGTCGTCCTTGTGGTCGACGATGCCGGTGACCAGGTGCTCGAGCGCCTCGTCGAGCATCTCAGGCCTCGGTCGTGGTCTCGGCCTCGTCAGAGGACCCAGCGGCCTCCTCGGCGGGGGCCTCGTCAGCAGCAGCCTCGGCCTCGGCCTTCTCGGCAGCAGCCTTCTCCGCAGCAGCCTCGTCGGCAGCCTTCTTCTCGGCGGCCTCCTTGTCGGCCTTCTTCTTCGCGGTGATGGCCTCGTGCTCGGCACCCTCCTTGTCGGAGCCGGCGAGCGCGGCCTCGTAGAGGTCCTTCTTGGAGGGCTTGGGCTCCTTGACCTTCAGCGTGCCCTCGGCACCGGGCTCGCCCTTGAACTTCTGCCAGTCACCGGTGATCTTCAGCAGCGCGGCGACGGCCTCGGTGGGCTGGGCGCCCTGGGAGAGCCAGTACTGGGCGCGCTCGCTGTCGATCTGGATGAGCGAGGGCTCCTCGGTGGGGTGGTACTTGCCGATCTCCTCGATCGCCCGGCCGTCGCGCTTGGCGCGCGAGTCCATGATGACGACGCGGTAGAACGGTGCGCGGATCTTGCCCATCCGCTTGAGTCGGATCTTGACGGCCACTGTCGTGGTCTCCTTCAGTCATGAGCACGGCGAGACCGTGCGCCTGTCGCACGGGGTATCGAGCTCGGGGTGTAGGCATCCGGCGCACGCAGGAGGGATCCCCGGCGCGGACGGGTACAAGGGGCGATTGTTCCACGAGGACGGCGCCCGGGCCAAAAGCATGACGAAGGGGGCCGGCCCGCCCCGCCCTACGCCTCGCCTCAGCGGTTCTCCCAGGCCCCCGGGGCCGCGACGGCGTCGCTGACGGCGTCGGGGAACTCGCCGGAGAGCACGTCCGCGAGGCTCGTGCCGTCGAGGACCGAGCGGACGCTGGAGCGCACCGCGACCCACACGGTGCGCAGGTGGGTGGCCGCGCCCTCGTAGCTCGTCGACTGGGGGCGCTCCCCACGGACCTCGGCGAGCGGTCCGTCGACGGCGCGGATGACGTCCCCGACGGCGATCCGCTCGGCCGGTCGCGCCAGGAGGTAGCCGCCGGTCGCCCCCATCCGGCTGGTGACGAGACCGGCGCGGCGCAGGTCGGCGAGGATCGCCTCGAGGAACTTGCGGGGCAGCTCCTGCTCCGCGGCGAGCCGGACGACGGAGACGGGGGTCCCCCCTTCGCCGGATGCCGCGAGGGTGAGCATCGCGCGGACCGCGTAGTCCGATCGGGCCGAGATGTCCATCGCCCCAGTATCGCGGGCGCCCGCACCGCCCGGGACCACGGACTGAGACATAACACGCAGTTACTTGACCCATAAGCAGAGTTACGAGAAAACTCCCCCTTGTCTCGTGGGATATCCGGTCCCACCCGCGCCACTCCTGACGGAAAGAGTCCTCCGTATGCGCAAGCTCGTCCTCCTGGCCGTCGTCGGCCTCCTCGCCCAGCTCGTCGATGGCTCCCTCGGCATGGCCTACGGCGTCACCACGACCACGCTGCTCCTCGCGATCGGCACCAACCCGGTCGCCGCGTCCGCCACCGTCCACCTCGCGGAGATCGGGACCACCCTCGTCTCGGGCGCCTCGCACTGGCGCTTCGGCAATGTCGACTGGCCGGTCGTGCTGAAGATCGGCGTCCCCGGCGCGGTCGGCGCCTTCGCCGGCGCGACCTTCCTCTCCAGCCTCGACACCTCGACCGCCAAGCCGATCATGTCCGGCATCCTGCTGGCGCTCGGGCTGTACGTCCTCGTGCGCTTCACCTTCAAGGGTCTGCGCAAGGACCGCCTCGGCACTCCCCTGCGCAAGCGCTTCCTCACCCCGCTGGGCCTCTTCGGCGGCTTCGTCGACGCGACCGGTGGCGGCGGCTGGGGGCCGGTCGGCACCCCCGCGATCCTGGCCAGTGGCCGGATGGAGCCGCGCAAGGTCATCGGCTCGATCGACACGAGCGAGTTCCTCATCTCGGTCGCGGCGAGCATCGGCTTCCTCGCGGCGTTGGGCTCGCAGGGCATCAACTTCTCCTGGGTCGCGATGCTCTTCATCGGTGGCGCGATCGCTGCACCCATCGCCGCCTGGATCGTGCGCATCGTCCCGCCGCGGATCCTCGGCTCCCTCGTCGGTGGCCTCATCGTCCTGACCAATGCCAAGACGATCATGGGCTCCGGCGGCCTCGCCCTGGACGACCCGGCGAAGTGGGTCGTCTACGCCCTCGTCTGGGTCGGTTGGATCAGCGCGGTCCTCTACAGCCTGCGCGCCCACCGCGCCGAGGTCGCTGCCGAGGCCACCGAGGAGCGCGAGCTGGTGGGCGAGCCGGCCTGAGCTGCGCCCAACCCGTCCCACGTTGATCGGGTCACCCGAGGAACCCCCGCTCAGCAAGAGTTCGGAACTCTTGCTGAGCGGGGGTTTTCGGGGTGACCCGAGAATCCCCGCCGGGGACGAAGGGGGCTACCGCCCACCCACGCGGGCGCCCCGCAGGATCACGTGCTCCGGTCGCCCGCAGGCGCGCACGTCCTCGCGGGGGTCCTCGGCGAGGACGACCAGGTCGGCGTCCTCTCCCTCGGCGATGGCCGGGTGGCCGAGCCAGTCACGCGAGCGCCAGGTGCCAGCGGCCAGGGCCTGCGTCGTGGAGAACCCGGCGCGCGTGAGCAGCTCCATCTCCTGGGCGACGAGGCCGTGCGGGAGCGAGCCGCCGGCGTCGGTGCCGACGTAGACGTCGATGCCGGCCTCGTGCGCCGCCGCGATCGTCTCGAAGCGCCGCTCGTGCAGCGAGAGCATGTGGCGGTGGTAGTCGGGGAACTTCTCCGCGGCGGGCGCCGCGATCTGCGGGAAGGTCTCGATGTTGACCAGCGTCGGCACGATGGCGATGCCCTGCTCGGCGAAGGCCGCGACCGTCTCGGGGACCAGGCCGGTCGCATGCTCGATGCAGTCGGTGCCCGCTGCGGCGAAGTCGGCCAGGGACTCCTCGCCGAAGCAGTGTGCCGTCACCCGCGCGCCCTCCTCGTGGGCGGCGGCGATGGCCTCGACGAGCACCTCGCGCGGCCAGCACGGGGACAGGTCGCCGACCTCGCGGTCGATCCAGTCGCCGACGAGTTTGACCCAGCCGTCGCCGGCGCGGGCCTCGGCCCGCACCCGGGAGACGAGTTGCTCCGGCTCGACCTCGTGGGCGTAGTTGCGGATGTAGCGGCGGGTGCGCGCGATGTGACGGCCGGCCCGGATGATCTTGGGCAGGTCGTCGCGCTCGTCGATCCAGCGGGTGTCGGCCGGCGACCCGGCGTCGCGGATGAGCAGCGTGCCGGCGTCCCGGTCGGTGACCGCCTGCTGCTCGCTCGTCTCGGCGTCGACCGCCCCGTGGGCGTCGAGCCCGACGTGGCAGTGGGCGTCGACGAAACCCGGCAGGACGAAGCCGCTCACCGTCTCGACGTCGCCGCGTGTCGGCGGGCTGAAGGAGATCTTGCCGTCGATGACCCACAGCTCGGGGACGCTCTCCTGCTCCGAGACCAGGATCTCGCCCGTGATGTGCAGCACATCCACCATGGCCCGAGGCTAACCGATCGCGTCGTCGATCGGCTGTGCTCCGTCGTGGAACTCGATGGTCCGGCGCACGGTCGAGTTGGCGCCGAGGGTCGCGGTGATGACTCGGGCGACATTGGCCCGGGAGACCTTGCCGCTGCCCTCCCGCCCGACGTGGATCGTGCCGCTCGGCGGGTCGAGGGTCAGGCCGCTCGGCCCGAGCACGGTCCACTCGAGGTCGCTGGCCCGCAGGTGCTCGTCGGCGGCCGCCTTGGCCTGCGCGTAGGCGTAAAACGGGTTGTCGGGGTCGATGCCGTGGTCCGACCCGGCACCGCAGTAGCTGACCATGACGTAGCGCGGGACCTCGGCGGCCGCGGCCGCGTCCATGGACCGGATCGCAGCGTCCTGGTCGACCGCTCGGGTGCGCTCGGGGTCGCCTCCGCCGGCTCCGGCGGACCACACGACGGCGTCGTGCCCGCCCACGAGCTCGGCCAGCCCGTCGACGTCGAGCTGCTCGACGTCGGCGACGAGTGCGGTGGCCCCTCCTGCCTCCACCTCGGCGGCGTGGTCGGGATTGCGGATGACGGAGGTGACCTCGTGGCCCTCCTCGACGAGGAGCGGGGCGAGGAGGAGTGCCACCTTGCCGTGACCGCCGATGACGATGATGCGGGACATCTCGGATCCTTCCGGTCGGGATGCCCGGGAGGTGCCGGGCACCTCCACCCCATCACATGACGGGGTCTGCGGTCAGCCCACGATGAGTGCCCGCAGCGCCGCGGTGGTCACCTCGGGCTGCTCCGAGTGCACCCAGTGGCCGGCATCCTTGACCGTGACCGACCGCACCCGCGGGAAGAGCCGGCGCATCTGCGCGCTGTTGTCCTCGGTGACGTACGGGGAGCGCTCGCCCGAGAGCCACAGCACCGGCCCGTCGAAGGGGGGAAGTCCGGCGACGTCGTCCTCGGGCCAGCCGCCGATCGTCGCGATGTCGCGCGCGATGACCTCGAGGTTGGGCTGCCAGCGCCAGCTGCTCCCTTCGCGGCGCAGGTTCTGCAGGAGGAACCCGCGCACGCCCGGATCGGGCGCCGCCTCCGCCAGGGCGGCGTCGGCGTCGGCCCGCGACTCGATGGCCTCGAGGTCCATCGCCTGCATCCCGGCGATGAAGGTCTCGAACTCGCTGACGCTCGTCGTCGGCGCCGGTGGGATGTCGACGACGCACAGCTTCGAGACGAGGTCGGGGTGGCGCAGGGTGAGCAGCATCGCGATCTTGCCGCCCATGGAGTGACCGACGACGATCCACGGCTCGTCCGGGTCGATGGCGCGCAGGTTGTCCGCGACGATGTCGCCGGCGGCGACGTAGTCGAAGCGCTCGGTCCACGGCGAGCGCCCGTGGTCGGGCATGTCGAGCAGGGTCGGCCGGCAGATGTCCGCCAGCCCCTTGGCGATCTGGTTCCAGTTGCGCCCCTGGCCGAAGAGGCCGTGGCAGAACGCGACCCGGGGGCCGGAGTCGCCGGAGGAGATCGCGTGCAGCGTCGGGCTCACGAGGGCCTCACTGACCGAGGAACTTCTCGAACCCCTTGGGCAGCTGGCTCGGGTCGAGGTCGGCCGGAGCGTCCTGGCCACCGGCCGCGCCGGCGCCGAAGGCGGACCCGGCGGGACCGCGACCAGCGGCCCGGTCGGCCGCCTCGCGCTCCTGCTGGGCGCGCTTGGCCGGGTTGCCGGACTTGCCCTTCTTCTTCGGCTGCGACTTGCCCTTCTTGCGGCCACTGCCGCCACCCATGCCGGGGACGCCGGGCATGCCCGGCATGCCGCCGCCGCGGGCGAGCTGCTTCATCATCTTCTGCGCCTCGGTGAAGCGCTCGAGCAGCTGGTTGACCTCGGAGACGGTCACGCCGGAGCCCTTGGCGATGCGGGAGCGGCGCGAGCCGTTGATCTGCTTGGGGTGCGTGCGCTCGAAGGGGGTCATCGAGCGCACCATCGCCTCGACCCGGTCGAACTCGCGCTCGTCGAGGTTGTCCAGCTGCGCCGACATCTGGCCCATGCCGGGCATCATCTTCAGCATCGACTTCAGCGAGCCCATCCGCTTGAGCGCGGACATCTGCTGCAGGAAGTCGTCGAAGGTGAAGTCCTCCTCGGCGAGGAACTTGCGCTGCATCTCCTCGGCCTGGCCGCGCTCGAAGGCGCGCTCGGCCTGCTCGATGAGGGTGAGCACGTCACCCATGTCGAGGATGCGGCTGGCCATCCGGTCGGGGTGGAAGACCTCGATGTCCTTGGTCTGCTCACCGGTGGAGGCGAACATGATCGGCCGCCCGGTCGTGCCGGCGACCGAGAGGGCGGCACCACCCCGGGCGTCACCGTCGAGCTTGGAGAGCACGACACCGGTGAAGTCGACGCCCTCGGCGAAGGCCCGGGCGGTCTCGACCGCGGCCTGACCGATCATCGCGTCGATGACGAAGAGGACCTCGTCGGGCGCGATCGCCGAGCGGATGTCTGCGGCCTGCTGCATCAGCTCCGCGTCGACGGCCAGCCGGCCGGCGGTGTCGACGATGACGACGTCGTGCTGCTGCGACTGGGCGTGGGCGATGCCCGCGCGGCTCACGGCGACGGGGTCGCCGAAGGAGCGCGTCCCCTCCCCCGACTCGAGGACCGCGTCGTGCCCGCCGGTGTTGCCGCGCTCGGGGGCGAAGACCGGGACACCGGCGCGCTCACCGGTCACCTCGAGCTGGGTGACGGCATTGGGTCGCTGCAGGTCTGCGGCGACGAGGATCGGGGTGTGCCCCTGCTGCTTGAGCCAGGCACCGAGCTTGCCGGCGAAGGTCGTCTTGCCGGAGCCCTGGAGGCCGGCGAGCATGATGACGGTCGGCGGGCGCTTGGCGAACTGGATGGTCCGGGTGTTGCCGCCGAGGATCGTCACGAGCTCCTCGTTGACGATCTTGATGACCTGCTGGGCCGGGTTGAGGGCCCCACTCACCTCCGCGCCGGTGGCGCGCTCGCGCACCGCGGCGGTGAACTCCTTGACGACGGGCAGGGCCACATCGGCGTCGATGAGGGCCATCCGGATGTCGCGGACGGTCTTGTTGACGTCGGACTCGGACAGGCGCCCCTTGCCGCGGAGGTTCTTGAAGGTCGCGGTCAGGCGGTCGGACAGGCTGGTGAACACCCGGCCAAGGGTACTTGCCCGCGGCTCCTCCCTTCGCCTCGTGGTGGCACGGGCGCCTCAGGCGCCGTCACAGGCGTCGATGACGGCCGCCAGCGCCCGCGCTACCGCCGCCGGCCCGAGCTCGCTGCCCCGACGGTCGGTGACGTAGAAGGTGTCGAGGGTCTGCCCGGCGAAGGTCGAGATGTGTGCCGACCGCACGCTCAGCCCTTCCTCCGCGAGGACCTGCCCGAGGTCGTGCAGCAGTCCCGGCCGGTCCTGCGAGCGCACCTCGAGGACCGTGGCGCCGCTGCCGGCGCTCGGCAGGACGAACGCCCGCGCTCCCCCGGCCGCACCGGCCGGGGCGTCCCCGCGCCGGCGTCGGGCGAGCGCCCCGAGCGCGGCGCGGTCCCCGGCCTCGAGCCGGGAGAGCCCCGAGGCCACCCGCACGGCCTCGGGCGGGTCTCCTCCCGGCGACTCGACGAACCACTCGTCGACGGCGATCCCGTCCACGGTGGCCAGTCGGGCCCGCCGGACCGTCATGCCGTGCGCCGCCAGCAGACCGGCCGTGTCGGCGAAGAGCCCGACCCGGTCACGGCAGTGGACCCTCAGGGCCCACCCGCCGGGTGCCCGCTCGACGCGCACGTGCGGGCGTCCGGCGACGACGTCACCGAGGGCCTCGTCGTCGACCTCCGGCGCCGGCGCGAGCGGCGGGACCGGAGGCGTCTGTCCCGTGAGCCGCTCGCGCACTCGGCCGGTGAGGGTGTCGACGAGCCCCGCCCGCCAGTCGGTCCAGGCAGCCGGCCCGGCGGCCCGGGCGTCGGCGATGGTCAGCGCCCGCAGCAGCTCGAAGGTCTCCGCATCACCCTCGACGAGGTCGCACACGGCGCTCGCCGTGGCCGGGTCGGCCAGGTCGCGCCGGGTCGCGGTCTCGACGAGCGTCAGGTGCTCCCGCACGAGCAGCACGACCCGCTCGCGGTCGTCGTCGGGCACGCCCCACCGACGCAGCACGCGGTCGCTGATGTCGGCTCCCGTGCGCGAGTGGTCGCGGGCACCGGCGACCTTGCCGATGTCGTGGAGCAGGGCCGCGAGGAGCAGCAGGTCGGGGCGGGCGACGTCGCGCGCCAGGCTCGAGGCGCGGGCGACCGTCTCGAGCAGGTGCCGATCGACGGTGTGCCGGTGCACGGGGTTGTGCTGGGGCCGGCAGCGCACGGCGGCCCACTCCGGCAGCCAGCGCTCGATGATGCCGACCTGGTCGAGCCCCTCCCACACGGGCGGCAGCCCGGGGCCGGCAGCGAGGAGGTCGCCGAGCAGGTCGCGGACGTGCTGGTCCCACGGCAGGGAGGGCTCGGGGCAGGCGGCGAGGTTGGTCAGGGTCTGCGGCGCCAGCGGCAGACCGTGGCGAGCCGCCACGACCGCAGCACGAAGGGGGAGGCTC
>NZ_BCSQ01000081.1 GCF_001570945.1 Janibacter anophelis NBRC 107843 | reverse complement strand
GAGCCTCAAGACGCCCCGTCGTGGGGCCTGTGGACAAGTCCACGGGCCCCACGACGTTTTTCTCTAGCGTTGCGGGCATGGGTGGACAGCAACGGATTTCGATCGACAGTGAGGGCATCGAGGGACTGGGTCGGCAGCTGGGGGCCATCGCCGACTACCTCGAGGCCAAGGCGAGCACGGCCAACGACGAGGTGGTGCGCACGTTCGGGTTCCCCAGCTGGGAGGGGACCAACGCCTACGAGGAGGCGATCGGTGACTACGAGCGCGAGCGCATCCGGGTGTGCCGGCAGCTGCGCGAGCTCAAGCGGCTCGCGCAGGATGCCGGCCCTTGGTACGTCCTGACCGAGGACCTCATCGACGAGCGCAATCGGGGGATCCTCTGATGGCGCTGCACGACCCGGGCACGATCGAGGAGGGCGACCCGTCGGCGATCCGAGCCCAGGCCGACGAGTTGCGGACGGTCGCGTCCAACATCCACACCGTCGCCCGGATGCTGCGTACCGTCTCGACGAAGGGGGTGTGGGAGTCCTGCGCCGGCACGATGTTCGACAACGAGGTCGGCAAGACGCCCGACGACCTCGAGGCCATCGCCGGCCGGCTGAGCGGCACCGAGCGGATCATCCGCCCCTACGCCGACCGGCTCGAGGACGACCAGGCCACCCTCGAGCGGATCCGCACGCGCTACGACGACAACGACCGCACCGCCGAGGACCGGCGCACCAGGCTGGCGACGATGACCCCCGAGGACCCGGAGTACGTCGCCGTCGACCGTGAGTACCGGGCCGCGGCCAATTCACGTGAGACCAACAAGCGGGAGTTCACCCGCGTGGCGGAGGAGGCTGCGACCGACGAGCGCGACGTCGCCAGGCGCCTGGGATCCGTCGGGTCGGAGCTGAGCGACTCGGACGCCTACAACCGGTGGGAGGCGTCGGAGCGGATCGGCGGCAGTTCGTTGGCGCACAACCGCGTCGCCGACGTGGTCAAACCGGTCGGGGCGCTGAAGGTCGGGGAGCCGATCGGCAAGTTCGGCCGCCGTGCCTTCTACGGCGAGGGCAGCTACCAGGACGTCAGCCTCACGACCGTCCTGACAGTGGCCAACTTCGTCGCGGGAGGCAAGGGCAAGGGGGCCAAGACCCGCGACACCGATCGGGTGAGCCGCCGTGCCGACGAGTTGGCCAAGGCCACGCCCGGCACCCGCTCGACCAACCCGATCGCCCACCAGCGGATCATCGCCAACGCCAAGGTCTCGGCCAAGGACAAGGTGGCCACCTCACGCATCAAGGCCCGGCACAAGACCGAGGACCTCGTCGCCCAGAAGACGGGTGCCCGGCTCATCGACGATGCCGCTGCGGACTGGGCGGCGATCGCGGGGGCCGGCCGCGTGCGCAAGGGCGTCCACGTCGCCAGGTACTCGGTCAAGGGGGCCCACCACACCAACTCCACGATCGACTCCGTCCGCTCCGGACTCGATCGGGTCGACCGGCTCACGGAGCCGGAGCACGAGACGCGGGAGCGACAGGAGCGCGCGGAGGCCGCCGAGCGTCGTCGCGCCGCCGACCAGCGGCGTCGTGACGAGGCCGTGGACGAGTTCACGACCTGGCCGGTGCGATCGTTCCTGCCCTCGGGCGGGACGTCCTGAGGGCACGGTGCTCGGTGGGCACGGGGCGAGCGGGACGAAAAGTGCGTTGCGACCCCTTCGCCACGGTGCGAGCGTGACGTCATGCCCGACATCCACGTCACCCTCACCGACCCCGACGACGACGCGGCCACCGCGCTGCTGCTCGACCTGGACCGGCTCGTCTGGTCCGACGCCGCGCGGGTGCCGCTGGCGGAGGCGCTGCGCGACACCCCGGCACGGGCCGGTTTCGTCGCGACCCGCGACGGGGAGCCGGCCGGCATCGCCGGGTCGTGGGACGTCGAGGTCTCCATCCCGGCGAAGGGGGGCGCCGCCCTTCGTCCTGCCGAAGGCCTGACGTGGGTGGGGGTGCACCCCGACCACCGGAGGCAGGGCGTGCTGAGCGCGCTGGTGCGCGAGCACCTGCGGTGGACCCACGAGGAGCAGCACCGCTCGATCGCCGTGCTCAAGGCGTCGCAGGAGACGATCTACGGCCGCTTCGGCTATGGCGTCGCGAGCTCGGCGCTGCGCTCGCGGTTCGCGAGTGGCACGACCTTTGCCGCGCCCGACGCGGTGCGCGCGCTCGCCGACGCGACGACGACGCGCACGGTCACCGCGAGCGAGGACCAGGCGTCCCGCTGGCACGAGCTGGCCCGCGAGTGCGGCGGCCAGGCAGCCGGTCACGTCGTGCGCAGCCTCGAGGACAGCGCGCGCCTACTGCGCGACATCCCGGAGAGCCGGGGGGACCGCGAGCCGGCGCGCCTGCTGTGGGCCGTCCGCGACGGGCGCGACGTCGGCTGCGCGTACTTCCACCGCAGCCCGAAGTGGGACGACGGGCAGCCACAGGGACAGGTCGGCGTCTTCTTCCTCCTGTCCACCGACGCCGGCGCCCGACTCGCGCTCGCCGAGCGCCTCACCAGCCTCGACCTGATGAGCGAGACCGAGTACTGGATCACGCCCGACGACCAGCTCGCGCTGTGGCAGCCGTCGCTGCGCTCCATCGGGGGCGGCGGCATGAGCGACTGCCTGTGGCTGCGCCTCGTCGACCTGCCGACCGCGGTCACCGAGCGCGGCCACGCGACCGACCTCGACGTGGTCGTGCAGGTGCGCGACGACCTGCTCGAGCACAACTCCGGCACCTGGCGTTGGAGCGCGACCGACGGCGAGGGGGCGGTCACGCGCACCGACGCCGAGCCCGACGTCGTGCTCGACATCGGTGACCTCGGCGCAGTCTGGCTCGGCGGGCAGAGCCTGCTCGCCCGGGCCGCCGCCGGGTACGTCACGGGTGACCCCGAGGCGGTCGCCGCGCTCGACGCCGCACTGCGCACGGGCATCGGTCCGGTGACGACGATCGACTTCTGAGCCGGTGGTCTCGAGGTTCGGGCGCGGGCGCCCGCACACCTCCACCAGCGTGGCGTCTGACGTGACCGATATCCTCGCCCCCATGCCCACCCCCCTTCGCGAACCCGTCTCCGCGAAGGACCTGCACTACAACGAGGACCTGCCGGTCGTCGCCCGCAAGGACGACATCGCCGCCGCGATGCGCGAGCACCAGGTCGTCATCGTCGCGGGGGAGACCGGGTCGGGCAAGACGACCCAGCTGCCCAAGATCGCCCTCGAGATCGGTCGCGGGCGCGAGGGGCAGATCGGCCACACCCAGCCGCGACGCATCGCCGCACGCTCGGTCGCCGAGCGGATCGCCGAGGAGATGCAGGTCGAGCTCGGTGGGCTCGTCGGCTACCAGGTGCGCTTCGCCGACCACAGCAGCGACTCGACGGCGGTCAAGGTCATGACCGACGGCATCCTGCTCAACGAGATGCAGCGTGACCGCGACCTGCGCCGCTACGACACGATCATCATCGACGAGGCACACGAGCGCTCTCTCAACATCGACTTCATCCTCGGCTACCTGGCGCAGCTGCTGCCGCGTCGCCCCGACCTCAAGGTCGTCATCACCTCCGCGACGATCGACCCGGAGCGTTTCGCGGCGCACTTCGCCGGGCCTGACGGCCAGCCCGCACCGATCATCGAGGTCTCCGGCCGCACCTACCCGGTCGAGGTGCGCTACCGCCCCCTCGGTGAGGACGAGGACGACGACGGCGACCAGGTGACCGGCATCTGCCGGGCCGTCGAGGAGCTGTGGACCGAGCCCGACCCCGGTGGTCCGCGCGACGTGCTCGTCTTCCTCTCCGGCGAGCGCGAGATCCGCGACGCACAGGACGCGCTGACCTCGATGCGCCTGCCCGACACCGAGATCGTCCCGCTCTACGCGCGGCTGTCCGCGGCCGAGCAGCACCGCGTCTTCGCCCCGCACTCCGGGCGTCGGATCGTGTTGTCCACCAACGTCGCCGAGACCTCGCTGACCGTCCCCGGCATCCGCTACGTCATCGACGTCGGCACCGCGCGCATCTCGCGCTACAGCCAGCGGACCAAGGTCCAGCGCCTGCCGATCGAGCGCATCTCGCAGGCCTCCGCCAACCAGCGCGCCGGCCGCTGCGGCCGTGTCGCCGAGGGCGTGTGCATCCGCCTGTACTCCGAGGATGACTTCGAGGCACGACCGGAGTTCACCGACCCCGAGATCCTGCGCACCAACCTCGCGAGCGTCATCCTCCAGATGACCTCGCTCGGACTCGGCGACGTGGCGCGCTTCCCCTTCGTCGAGCCGCCCGACTCACGCCAGATCGCCGACGGCGTGCGCCTGCTGCAGGAGCTGCAGGCCTTCGACACCGAGACCGTCGCACGAGCGACCCCACAGGCGAAGGGGGGATCCCGCGCCCGTGGTCGTCGGCTCACCCCGACCGGCCGCACCCTCGCCCGGCTCCCGGTCGACCCGCGCCTGGGGCGGATGCTCATCGAGGCCGACCGCCTCGGCTGCACGACCGAGGTGCTCGTCATCGTCGCCGCCATGTCGATCCAGGACCCGCGCGAGCGGCCCGCGGAGATGCGCGCCCAGGCCGACCAGCAGCACGCCCGCTTCCGGCAGGAGGGGTCGGACTTCGCCAGCTGGTGGAACCTCTGGGTCTACCTCAAGGAGCAGCAGAAGGCGTTGTCCGGCAGCGCGTTTCGCCGGATGTGCAAGCGCGAGTACCTGCACTACCTGCGCATCCGAGAGTGGCAGGACCTGCACTCGCAGCTCGTACGCGCGGCCAAGCAGCACAAGATCGACACCCGGCAGCGCACGTCGGCGGTCGACGCCGAGCCCGACTGGGACACGATCCACCAGGCCCTGCTCACCGGGCTGCTCAGCCACATCGGCCTGCGCGACGAGGACAAGCGCGACTACCTCGGAGCGCGGGGAGCGCGCTTCTCCATCCAACCCGGCACGACGAACTTCAAGCGGCAACCCCCCTTCGTCATGGCGGGTGAGCTCGTCGAGACCTCACGCCTGTGGGCCCGCTCGTCCGCTCGCATCGACCCCGTCTGGGCCGAGCGCGCCGGTGCCCACCTCGTCAAGCGCACCTACTCCGAGCCGCGCTGGTCCAAGAAGGCCGCCTCCGTCATGGCGACCGAGCGGGTCACCCTCTTCGGCGTGCCGCTCGTCGTCGGGCGCTCCGTCTCCTACGGCAAGATCGACCCGGTCGTCAGCCGCGAGCTGTTCATCCGGCACGCGCTCGTCGAGGGGGAGTGGGACGGGCGGCACGAGTTCCTCGCCGCCAACCGCAAGCTGACCCGTCGCCTCGAGCAGCTCGAGGAGCGCGCCCGCCGACGGGACCTGCTCGTCGACGACGAGGACGTCGTCGCGTTCTACGACGAGCGCATCCCGGCCGAGGTCGTCTCCGGCGCACACTTCGACTCGTGGTGGAAGCAGGCGCGCCGCGAGCAGCCCGACCTGCTCACCCTCACCGAGGAGCTGCTCACCCGCGACGACGCCGAGGCGATCAGCGGGCGCGACTACCCGCGCCGGTGGCGCACCGACGGCCTCGAGCTCGCGGTGACCTACCAGTTCGAGCCGGGCAGCGAGGACGACGGCGTGACCGTGCACGTGCCCGTCGCGGTGCTCAACCGGCTGACCGCGGACGGCTTCGACTGGCAGGTGCCCGGGCTGCGCGCGGAGCTGGTCACCGCGCTCATCAAGTCGCTGCCCAAGGCGACCCGGCGCCACCTCGTGCCCGCCCCAGACCACGCGGCCGCCGCCCTGGAGCAGCTCGACCCCGACGCCGGCACCTCGATCACCGCGCAGCTGTCGCGCGTGCTCGGTCGCCGCGCCGGCATCCGTATCGACGAGGGGGAGTGGGACTGGTCGCGGGTGCCCGACCACCTGCGCGTGACCTTCGCCGTCGAGGACTCGCGCCGCCGCCGGCTCGGCAGCGGCAAGGACCTCGAGACCCTGCGCGAGGGCCTCGCCGGCCACGTCCAGCAGGGCATGTCCCGCGCCGGCGCCTCCATCGAGCGCACCGGCCTGACGACGTGGGACCTCGACGAGCTGCCCGCCACCTTCACCACGCGGACCGGCAAGCACACCGTCATCGGCTACCCGGCACTCGTGGACGAAGGGAGCAGCGTCGCCGTCCGCGTGCTGCCGGACGAGCAGCAGGCGCTCGGGGCCCACCGCGCCGGCGTGCGCCGCCTGCTCCTGCTCGGCACCGCCCCGCCGTGGAAGCGCGTGCTCGCCCGCCTGACCAATGCGCAGAAGCTCGCCCTCGCCGACAACCCGCACGGCTCGGTGCCCGCCCTGCTGGAGGACGCGCTCGCCGCCGCGGTCGACGACATCGTCACCCAGCACGTGCAGGGGCCGGTCCGCACCCGCGAGGCCTTCGAGGCGGCGCTCGCCGCCACCCGCACCCATGTCGCGCAACGCGTCCTGACCGCGGTCGCCGAGGTCGAGCCGGTCCTCGTCCAGCGCGCGGAGGTCCTCGCGACGCTGGACCGCATGAGCGCCCCCGCGCTCGCGACGACCGTCGCCGACGTCCGCGCCCAGCTCGACGGGCTCGTGCGCCCGGGCTTCGTCGCCGACACCGGCATGGACCGCCTGCCGGACCTGCGGCGATACCTGCGCGGCATCTCCCTTCGCCTGGACAAGGCAGCGGAGAACCCGCGACGCGACGCCACCCACCAAGAGGCGATCGACGGGGTGGAGGCCGCCTACGCCGACCTGCTGGACGCCCTGCCGCCGCTGCGGCGCCGCTCCCCGGACGTCGTCGACATCGGCTGGCTCATCGAGGAGCTGCGCATCTCCCTCTTCGCCCAGACGGTCGGCACGGCCCGCTCCGTGTCGGCCAAACGGGTGCGCGCGGCCATCGCCGCCATCCCGACCTGAGCGGGGGAATGGCCCCGGGCCACGGGTCGTTGACACAATGAGTGCACCACCGACCAGGAGGACCCCACGTGACCGAGCGCCTGTACCGCTACGAGGTCGACACCGACCCCGCGCTGCTGCAGCCGGGGCCGATGATCGTGGCCTTCGACGGCTTCTTCGACGCCGGGATGGCCCAGCGCCTGCTCGTCGACCACCTCCTCGAGGCGAGCGAGGCGACCGTCGTGGCCTCCTTCGACATCGACGGGCTCATCGACTACCGCAGCCGTCGCCCCGTCATCACCTTCGACGCCAACCGCTACACGGACTACTCCGACCCGGCGCTGCTGCTGTACCACCTGCTCGACCGTGACGGCCAGACCTACTACGTCCTCACCGGACCCGAGCCCGACTACCGGTGGGAGGCGGTCATCGAGGCCGTCACGACGATCATGGACGACCTGCACATCAGCCTCGCGGTGCACGCCCACGGCATCCCGATGGCCGTGCCGCACACCCGCCCCGTCGGCATGACCGTCCACGGCAGCGACGAGCGGCTCATCGGCGACCACAAGCCGGTCTTCGGCACCGTGCAGGTCCCGGCCTCGCTCGCGGCGCTGCTCGAGCTGCGCCTCGGGGAGTCCTCCCGCGACGCCGTCGGCTTCAGCATCCACGTGCCGCACTACCTGGCCCAGTCGACCTTCCACGACGCGGCCCTCACTGCGCTCAACGCGATCGTCGACACCACCGGGCTCAACCTGCCCAACGACGCGCTCGCCGAGGCCGCCCGCGAGGGTCGGCTGCAGATCGAGCGCGAGGTCGAGGACAACGACGAGGTCAAGGAGGCCGTGCAGGCGCTCGAGCGCCAGTACGACGTCCACCTGCGCGGCCTCGAGCGGCCGAGCCTGCTCGCGGGCGAGGGGCAGGACCTGCCGTCCGCGGACGAGATCGGCGCGGACTTCGAGGACTTCCTGCGCACCGTCGACGAGACCGACAACCCGTAACCCCACTCATTGACCGCGCATTTCCCCGGGGAAATGCGACCACGTGATGTCGAGAGGTTGCATTTCCCCGGGGAGATGCGCGGTCACTTCGCCTCGGACCAGCGCCGCACGACCGAGGTGTCGGCGACGAAGCGCACCTGGTCACCGCCGAGCCACCGCCGGGCGGCGTCGGTGAGCGCCCGGTCCACCGCCGCAGCCGCCTCCTGCGCGCGCGCCTGCGGCACGTGGACGAGCAGCTCATCGTGCAGGCACAGCACGATCCGGCCGTCGAGGGGGCGCAGCACGACGCGCACCGTCGCGGCCCACGCCTTGAACAGCTCCGCCGCCGACCCCTGGATCACCGCATTGCGGGCGAAGCGCCCCCGCGCCGCCGCCAGCCCGTCCCGCCCGCTGTCGTCGAGCCCACCGACGCCGAAGTCGGTGCGCACCAGGCGCCCGCCGAAGGTCCGCACCGGCTCACCCCGTCGCCCCCGGTCCTGCGCGCGCTGCAGGTGCGCCATCGCGACCGGGTACTCACGCTCCAGGCCCGCCAGCGCCTCGGCCGCCGGGCCGGAGCGTTGCCCGTACATCGCCGCGAGGACCGCGATCTTGGCGACCGGTCGCTCCACGCCGAGTCGCTGGGCGACGGGCGCGTAGAGGTCGTCCGCGCGGGTCGCCGCGGCGAAGGCCTCGTCGCGCGAGACCGCCGCGAGGACCCGCGGCTCGACCTGCCCGAGGTCGGCGCGCACCAGGACGTGACCGGGCTCGGCCGCGACCGCGGGCCGCAGCTCGGTCGGCAGGTTGTGCAGGCCTGCCTGGGCGGTCATCCGCCCGGCGGCTCCGTCGCAGGCGGCCCACGCGCCGCGCAGCCGGTCGTCGGCGCCGACGTGCTCGCGCAGCCAACGCCACCCGTACGTCGTCGCGATGCGCTCGCGCCGCCGCCACTCGAGCAGCGCGGGGACGACCGGGTGGGACGCGGCGTGCACCTCGAGGACGTGCTTGCGGGTCGACGGCACGTCGACCCCGACGCGGGCGAGCATCGCCTTGACCTGGGCGGGGTTGCGCAGGTCGACGTGACCGGTGCCGGGGACGGCAGCGAGCACGGGCGCGTCCCGGATGTCGCGGGCGGCGATCTCCTCCTCGAAGGTCCGCGGCTCCGGGCCGGCGGCGTCCGTGACGAGTCGCCGCGCGGTCTCCCGGTCGATGGGCAGCCCACCCCGCTCGAGCTCGACGCACAGCACCGCCGCCGCGGACTCGGCGCGCGCAGCGGCGACCGCACGAGGACCGCGGGCGCTCACCCCTTCGTGCTGGGCGGTGGCGACCTGCCGGGCCGCCTCGGCGAAGGCCGCGCACCGCTGCGGCGTCGTGAGCCACGTACCGGTCACCGCGTCGGCGCGCAGGTGCCCGGAGCCGAGGACGAGCTGCTCGGCCGGCACCTCGTCGGAGAGCAGGTCGAAGAGGTCTCCCGTCGGCGCGCTCGGTGCGGTGTCCGGGTCGAGCCCGTGGACCGCCGCCCACGCGCGCTCCGGGCCGGCGGCCCAACCCCCGTGCCCGAGACGGTGGACCTCCGCGACGTCCCACGTGCGGTCCAGTGGCGCGAGGGCGACCAGGGGCGCGACGGAGGCGGCGGACCAGGTGACCCAGCGGGTGCCGGGGGAGAGCGCGGCCGCGAGCGAAGGGAGGTCCCCCGCCAGCGTCGGCGGACCGTCCGGCGGCAGCACGGCGCCGACGCCGTCGACCCCGACGACGACGGCTCCCAGCGGCGGCGTTCCCACGAGCGGTGAGGCTACCCGTGGCAGGATCGTCCCGAGAGCGACCACACGATCAGCATCGTTGGAGGACGACACATGGGATTCATCTCCGACCGTCTCGGGTTCGGCCGCAAGGAGCAGGTGCAGCAGACCCGCACCGCGCTCGAGCAGGCGCAGGACCCGGACTCGCAGGGCGCGCTCGGCGGCCCGGCACTCAAGCTCGTCGAGAACCTGCTCGACTCGGGCATCGACGGACGAGGTCCCTTCGACTCCGCGCAGCAGGTCGCCGACAAGGCCCTGGCCAAGCACGGCGGCAATGTCGACAAGGCGGTCGACGAGGTCATCGCCGACCACCTCAAGCTCGCCGGCGCGAGCGGCTTCGTCACCAACCTCGGTGGCTTCGCGACGATGATCGTCGCGCTGCCGGCCAATGTCCTCGGCTTCTACGTCCTGGCCACCCGCATGGCCGCCGTGGTCGCCAAGCTGCGCGGCTACGACCTGGCACAGCCCGAGATCCGCTCGGCGGTCCTGCTCAGCCTTGTCGGCGCCGACGCCCAGGACCTGCTCGCCAAGGCGGGCATGGTCGCGCCGACCGGTCGTCTGGCCGGGCTGGCCGCGCAGCGGCTGCCCGGGCCGGCCCTCATGGTCGTCAACAAGGCCGTCGGGTTCCGCATCCTCTCCCAGGCGGGGAAGGGGGTCTTCGCCCGTTTCGGCAAGGCCGTCCCGTTCGTCGGTGGTGCCGTCGGCGCGGGGATGGACCTGTGGCTCATGCGCCAGCTGTCCCAGCACGTTCGTCAGGAATTCCCTCCGGCTGTCGGGTAGCGTCCCGTCGGCCGCGGAGGTGTCGCACCCGGCGAAGCAGGGCTTCGTGCAGGCCTTCGCGATCTACATCGACACGATCTTCGTCGGCACGGCGACGGCGTTCATCATCATCTCGACCGACATGTATTCCGTGTACGAGGACGAGACCTACCCGGGACCGACGCTCTACGAGGGCGCCATCGGCGCCGGGGTGGAGCCCGGTCCGGGCTTCGTCCAGAACGGATTCGACACGCTCGCGCCCGGGTTGGGCTCGAGCTTCGTCGCCCTCGCGCTGGCCTTCTTCGCCTTCACGACGATGGTCGCGTACTACTACATGGCCGAGGTCAACCTCTCGTACCTCACCCGCAAGATCCGCAGCGGCACCGTGCGTCGCGGGATGATCCGCGGGCTGCAGGCCCTCATCCTCGTCTCCGTCGCCTACGGAGCCGTGACCACCGCCGGCTCGGCCTGGGGCCTGGGTGACATCGGCGTCGGCTCGATGGCGTGGATGAACATCATCGGCATCCTCGTGCTGCAGGTGCCGGCGCTCAAGGCGCTCAAGGACTACCGCGCGCAGAAGAAGCAGGGACTGGACCCGCAGTTCGACCCGCGGGCGCTGGACATCGAGGGCGCCGAGTTCTGGGAGCACCGGGCTGCGGGCCGTTCGCGAGTGAGCGAGATGTCGGACACCTCCGGCTCCTGACGGAATCCCGGTGGGGCGCGGTACGTTGGAGATGAGCGCCGCGCCCCGACCGGGGATGCCCGAGCGTCAGGAGATCACGATGGCCATGAGTCACCGCGTCCGCAGTGCCGCCCACCTCGCCTCGGCGGTCAACAACGCCGCACGCCCGGGTGGGCCCAGCCTCTTCCAGCGGCTGCGCGCCGTGCCGCGCCTCGTGCGGGCCGTGCGCTCCGGGCAGTACACCGGCCTGTCCTCCACCCGCCTGCTGATGCTGCTCGCAGGGGTGGGCTACGTCGTCTCGCCGATCGACGTCGTGCCCGAGGGCCTGCTCCTCGCACTCGGCCTCGTCGACGACGTCCTCGTCATCGGCTGGGTCGCCACGACCCTGGTGCGCGAGACCGAGGACTTCATCGCCTGGGAGCAGGCCGTGGCCGCCCACGGGGGATACGACCAGCACGCGCAGCAGCAGGGGGCGGGCCCGCAGGACGCGCGCGGGCAGCAGTGGGAGGAGCCCATCCGCTCCTGGGTCGTGCCCGACTGATCCACAAGTTCAGCCCGCCGAAAGGCGGTTTCCCCAGCTGCATCCGGCCCCTGTCGAGTCCGCTCGGCAGGGGCCAGATTCGTCCCATGACACTTCACGCCCGACCACGTTCCCCCTTCGAGTTCGCCGTCCTCCTGCCGTACCGGCTCGGCTACCACCCGC
>NZ_BCSQ01000080.1 GCF_001570945.1 Janibacter anophelis NBRC 107843 | reverse complement strand
GGGGGGGGGGGGGATCAGCAGGTGGCGCTGGTGGGCGGCAGCGGGGCGCCAGCCAGGTCGTGCAGCTCGATGCGCACGGCGTGCTCGATGAGCGGGGCGAGGAACTCCGGGTGGAGGTTGGTCGCCTCGATGCGCTCGCGGGCGGACATGACCATGGCCTCGACGCGCTCGCAGGGCACCTGCGGGTACCGCACGCACAGGTCGTGGGCGATGTTGGTGACGACGTGGTCGACATTGATCGTGTACATGGGGACCTCCCGGTCCGTGGTCGGTCTTCGACTGAAGATGAACACAAGGTTAACAGAGAGTGGACCACGTGTGCATCCCCGGTGGACCCAGCGTGTCCGAGGGCCGGTGGCGCGCTCCACCGCGGCTCCGCTGACGGGGGCGCCTCACGCTGAACCGCACCTAGAGTGCTCGTCGTGCATGGATTCGCCGACGACAACACCTCCCTGGCCGAGCTCGAGCGCCTGGTCCACGACTACACGGCCGAGCGGATGCGCTTCGACCCGCCGCCGCTCGACCGCGCCCTGACGCCGGCCCAGCTGCAGGAGCAGGCCGGGCAGACGATCACGGCCGAGGGGCTGGGCGGTCGCCGGGCCATGGACCTCTTCGCCGAGGTGCTCGCGCCGGCCTGCCTGTCGGTCGACCACCCGCGCTACCTCTCCTTCATCCCGTGCGCGCCGACGGAGGCCGCCGCGCTCTTCGACCTCGTCGTGGGGGCCAGCTCGATCTACGCCGGGTCGTGGCTCGAGGGCTCGGGTGCCGTCTACGCGGAGAACCAGGCGCTGCGCTGGATCTGCGACCTCGTCGGACTGCCCGAGTCCGCCGGCGGCGTCTTCGTCCCCGGCGGCACCATCGGCAACCTCTCCGCACTCGTGGCCGCCCGCACCGAGGCTCGGCGCACGGCCGCCGCGGGTCAGCGCCCCTTCCGTGTCGCGACGACCCGGGGCGCGCACTCGTCCATCCAGTCGGCCTGCGACGTCATGGACGCCGAGCTGAGCACCGTCGAGCCCGATGAGCGCGGCCGGCTCACCGGGGAGCGACTGCGCGAGGTGCTCCTCGCCCACGGACCCGAGACCTACTTCGCGGTCGTCGCCACTGCCGGCACGACGAACTTCGGCATCATCGACGACCTGGCCTCCGTCGCCGAGGTCTGCCGCGAGTTCGGCATCTGGTTCCACGTCGACGGCGCGTACGGCGGCGCCGGCCTGGCCGCGCCCTCGGTGCGCGAGCTCTACGCGGGCATCGAGCAGTGCGACTCCTTCATCGTCGACCCGCACAAGTGGCTCTTCGCCCCCTTCGACTGCTGTGCGCTCGTCTACCGGGACCCGGCCGCGGCCCGCAATGCCCACACCCAGCGGGCCGGCTACCTCGACGTGCTCACCGAGGCCCCGGACTGGAACCCCACGGACTACTCGGTGGGCCTGACCCGGCGCGCGCGGGGGCTGCCGTTCTGGTTCTCCCTGGCCACGCACGGCACGCAGGCCTACACGCGGGCGGTCGAGATGACGCTGGAGGTCGCTGCCTTCGCCGAGGCCGAGATCGCCCGACGGGAGGGCTTCGAGCTCGTCGGGGAGCGCTTCCTGTCCGTCGTCGTCTTCCGGCGCGAGGGGTGGAGCGCGCAGGACTACGCCGCGTGGTCCGACCGCGTCCTCGACGAGGGCTTCGCCTTCATCGTCCCGACGGTCCACGAGGGCGAGACCCTCGCGCGCTTCGCGATCGTCAACCCGCAGACGACGACCGAGGACATCGCCGCGATCCTCGACTCCATGGTCTGAGGGCCGCGATCCTCGCACCCCCGACATGCCGGTGGCCCGGGACCGATGCGGTCCCGGGCCACCGGTGGTGTGCGGGGTCAGTGACCCATCGCGTTCCCGCGGCAGGCCACGCCCGGGCGCTCGTCCGCGAGGACGTCCTTCATCCCGTGGGCCACGAACTGGCCGTAGTTCTGCACCCCGCGCGTGCGGGTGTTGTCGTTGCCGGGGTTGACCCAGGTCAGCGCGTCGTCGTCGAAGCCGGGAGGGTTGACCTCGGTCCCACCCGCCGTCGCGTCCTGCATGTCCTGTCCCGAGAAGGCGCAGACCGAACTCGCGTTCGCCCCGCCATTGGCGGTCCCGCCGTTGCCGGTGTACTCACCGGCGGACGCGGACCCCGCTCCTGCAAAAAACAGACCGGCGGCCATGACGCCGCCGAGCACCAACTTCTTCATGGTCATGCCTTTCCCGAAGAGAGCGCCCCATGCCCCCTGCCGACCCGCGGGGTGGGCGGCGCGGTGCACCGCCATCTCGTGAATTTACTCTTCTCTTACCCTTTCGGCGCGACGGTGCGCCGAGCGGTCGACGTGTGACGAGTGGGGCGAAGGGGACGTGAGTGACTCCCTTCGTCGCACCTGTCCAGCCGACACGCCGCGGTAATGACAAGCGTGTGATTACGCCGGTACAGTGCGACGCGTGAACCTCGCCGACCAGACCGCCGCGCCGACCCCTTCGGTCCCGCTCACGGACCGCGACCGCGAGATCCTCGCCTTCGAGCGCCAGTGGTGGAAGTACGCTGGCTCCAAGGAGCAGGCGATCAAGGAGCTGTTCGACATGAGCTCCACCCGCTACTACCAGGTGCTCAACGGCCTGATCAACAACCCGGCCGCCCTGTCCGAGGACCCGATGCTCATCAAGCGGCTGCGCCGCCTGCGCGACCAGCGCCAGCGCACCCGCAGCGCGCGGCGCCTCGGCATCGAGGTCTGAGCCGACCCTCCACCGTGCGCATCGTCCGGGCCGGCGCCGACGACGCCTTCGTCCTGGCTGCGCTGTCCCTGCAGTTCGCCCTCTCCCTCGGCGGCCCCGGCGAGCCGGGATACCTCGACCGCGCCGCCGACCACTGGCTGCGCCACCGGCACCAGCTGCCCGCCTGGTTCGCCGAGCGCGATGGCGCCCACGCCGGCTACCTCCAGGCCGTCCTGCTGCCGGAGACCGCCTGGCCGGGCCAGCCGCCCGGCAGCCGCGGTCGGCTGTGGGCCCAGGCGATGTACGTCGCTCCCGACCACCGGCGCCACGGCGTGGGGCGCTCGCTGCTCGCTGCGTGTGAGCACTGGGCCGCCGGTGAGGGTGTGGGCGTGATCCGGCTGCGCTGCGAGCCGGGGGCCGAGCAGTTCTACGACGCCGCCGGCTACGCGCCGGCCACCGAGGTGCGCGAGAAGCGGCTGCGCCCCCTTCGTTAGGTCACGGCTCGGTCACGGATGCATCCGGCGCCGAACCGCACCCGCAGCCACTGCGTCTCATCGTGCAAGGGGAGGGGCCGCGGGGCGGCTGCGATGCGCAGGGGGTGTCGCAGCCGCCCCGCTGCTTGGCACAGTGGGGTCCATGACCGAACTGGACTGGAGCACGCCCGCCGGACTCGCGGCGATCAAGGAGCACCTGGCCTCCCGCATCGAGGGCTGGCAGCCGCCGGTCGCGTGGGCGGTCGCCATCACGCCGGCCACGAGCGACCCGGAGTGGGACCTCCCGCACGTCAATGCGCCCGGGGGCAGCCACGGCCTGGCCGCCGTCGTCCTCGCCTCCGTCCTGCGCCACGACGGGTCCACCGCGACCGTCGACGTCTCGCCCGAGCAGCTCGCCGCGGCCGTCGAGGGCCTCGAGCCCGCGCAGGCCTGCACCGCCGTGGAGCACCCCAACCTCGCCGTGTGGCGGGGGCTGCTCGCCGAGGTGGAGGGCAACCCGGCGCGCGAGCTCGTTGCCGTCTTCGTCGCCGACCTCGACGACCCGGTCTCCTCCGACGTCGACGGCCAGCTGCGCGCGCTCTTCACCGACCTGCACCCGCGCACCTGACCGTGGGTCGCGCGGGTTGGGTGCGCTCCACCACCGGGCCGTTTGCACTCGACCACCGAGAGTGCCAATAATGGCGTTAGCACTCTCCCCGTGAGAGTGACAGTCCTGACCGGTCAGGTGAGGGGCGCGATCGCACGGTGACGTGAGCCGGGCGGTCGTTCTCCGTCCGTCGCGGGCACCCCCGGTCGCACCCTTCGATTCGCGTGGAGGAACCACCCGAATGGCCAAGCTCATTGCTTTCGACGAGGAGGCCCGCCGCGGTCTCGAGCGGGGTATGAACACCCTCGCCGACGCCGTCAAGGTCACCCTCGGCCCCAAGGGCCGCAACGTCGTCCTGGAGAAGAAGTGGGGCGCCCCCACGATCACCAACGACGGTGTGTCCATCGCCAAGGAGATCGAGCTCGACGACCCCTACGAGAAGATCGGGGCCGAGCTCGTCAAGGAAGTTGCGAAGAAGACCGACGACGTCGCCGGTGACGGCACGACGACGGCCACCGTCCTGGCTCAGGCGCTCGTGCGCGAGGGTCTGCGCAACGTCGCCGCCGGCGCCAACCCGATGGCCCTCAAGCGCGGGATCGAGAAGGCCACCGCCGCCGTCTCGGACGAGCTGCTGACGATGGCCAAGGAGATCGAGACCAAGGAGCAGATCGCTGCCACGGCCTCCATCTCCGCTGCTGACCAGGAGATCGGCGCCAAGATCGCCGAGGCCATGGACAAGGTCGGCAAGGAAGGCGTCATCACCGTCGAGGAGAGCAACACCTTCGGTCTCGAGCTCGAGCTCACCGAGGGCATGCGCTTCGACAAGGGCTACATCTCCGGCTACTTCGTCACCGACACCGAGCGCATGGAGACCGTGCTCGAGGACCCCTACGTCCTCATCGCCAACTCCAAGATCGGCTCGATCAAGGACCTGCTGCCCGTCCTGGAGAAGGTCATGCAGGCCGGCAAGCCGCTGCTGATCATCGCCGAGGACCTCGAGGGCGAGGCGCTGTCGACGCTCGTCGTCAACAAGCTCAAGGGCACCTTCAAGTCCGTCGCCGTCAAGGCGCCGGGCTTCGGTGACCGCCGCAAGGCCATGCTCGCCGACATCGCCATCCTCACCGGTGGCCAGGTCATCTCCGAGGAGGTCGGCCTCTCCCTCGAGACCGCCGAGCTCGACCTGCTGGGTCGCGCCCGCAAGGTCGTCGTCACCAAGGACGAGACGACCATCGTCGAGGGTGCGGGTGACCAGGACCAGATCACCGGTCGGGTCAACCAGATCAAGGCCGAGATCGAGAACAGCGACTCGGACTACGACCGCGAGAAGCTCCAGGAGCGCCTCGCCAAGCTCGCCGGCGGCGTCGCCGTCATCCGCGCGGGTGCGGCCACCGAGGTCGAGCTCAAGGAGCGCAAGCACCGCATCGAGGACGCCGTGCGCAACGCCAAGGCCGCCGTCGAGGAGGGCATCGTCGCCGGTGGTGGCGTCGCGCTCCTGCAGGCGACCAAGGTCGCCTTCGACAAGCTGTCGCTCGAGGGTGACGAGGCCACCGGCGCCAACATCGTGCGCGTCGCCGCCTCGGCCCCGCTCAAGCAGATCGCGACCAACGCCGGCCTCAACGGTGGCGTCGTGACCGAGCGCGTCGAGAACCTCCCCGCGGGCGAGGGCCTCAACGCGGCCACCGGCCAGTACGTCGACATGATCGCCGAGGGCATCATCGACCCGGCCAAGGTGACCCGCAGCGCGCTGCAGAACGCCGCCTCCATCGCGGCGCTCTTCCTCACCACCGAGGCCGTCGTGGCCGACAAGCCGGAGAAGGCCGCCGCGGCCATGCCCGGTGGCGATGACATGGGTGGCATGGGCGGCATGGGCTTCTGATCCCACCGCTGCTCCGCAGCACCACGACGAAGGGCGGTTCCTCCGGGAGCCGCCCTTCGTCGTGCCCGGGTGGGTAGCCTCGCGACATGACGTCACCGCAGGAGCTGGCGCGGGCCCTCGAGGCCACGGGCTACCTCGCCGACGACGACCTGGCCACGGTCGTCTTCCTCGCCCGGGAGATGCGACGCCCGCTGCTGCTCGAGGGCGCCCCGGGCACCGGCAAGACCGCGCTGGCCGAGGCGCTCGCCGAGCTCGAGGGCGTCCCGCTCGTGCGGCTGCAGTGCTACGAGGGCATCGACGCCTCGCAGGCCCTGTACGACTGGGACTTCCCGCGGCAGATCCTCCACCTGCGCACGCTCGAGGCGCTGACGAGCGCGGGCGGGCTCGACCCCGAGGCGGCCGAGAGCTCGCTCTTCGACGAGCGATTCCTCCTCGAGCGGCCGGTCCTGCGGGCCCTGCGACACGCGCCGGCCGTGCTGCTCGTCGACGAGGTCGACCGGGCCGACGACGAGTTCGAGGCCTTCCTGCTCGAGGTGCTCTCGTCGTGGACGGTGACCATCCCCGAGATCGGCACCGTCCGGGCGACGGTGCCCCCGACGGTCGTGCTCACCTCCAACCGCACGCGCGAGCTGCACGACGCGCTCAAGCGACGCTGCCTCTACCACTGGATCGACCACCCCGGACTCGAGCGCGAGGTGGCCATCGTGCGCCGGCGCCTGCCCGAGGTGGGAGAAGAGCTCGCCCGCCAGGTCGTCGTGGCGGTCCACCGCCTGCGCGGCGAGGACCTCGTCAAGCCGCCCGGGGTCGCCGAGACCCTCGACTGGGTGAGTGCCCTGCACCGCCTGGGTGCCGCCGAGCTCGACCTGGAGACCGCCGCCCGCACGCTCGGCGCTGTCGTCAAGTACCGCGAGGACGGGGAGCGGGTGCGCCAGGCCCTCGACCGGGTGCTCGCCGGGTGAGCGCCTCCGCCGGCCCGCGTGCGTCCGACGCTCCCTCGCTCGAGCCCGACGAGGTCCTCGTCGGGCTCGCGCACGCGGTGCGGGCCGCGGGCGTGCCGGTCACGCCGGACCGCACGAGTGCCTTCCTCCAGGCGGTCGCCGCCCTCGGGTGCGCCGACCTGGAGCAGGTGCGTCGGGCCGGCCGGGCCACGCTGTGCGCGGGCCCGGAGGACCTCGTCCGCTTCGAGCAGGTCGTCGCCGCGTGGTTCGGTGACGGTGACGAGCTGCCCCGGGCGGCTCCACCGGAGCATCCCTCCGAGGTGCTCTCCCCGTTGCCCGGCGACGATGCCCCCGGGTCGCTCGAGACGCAGGAGGGCGAGACCGTGCGGGTCGCCGCCAGCGACCGAGAGGTGCTGCGGCACCGCGACGTCGCCGCCCTCGGCCCCCGGGACAAGGCCCTGCTCGACCGGCTCCTCGCCGGGCTGCGGCCGCATCTGCCGCAGCGACGCAGCAGCCGTCGCACGGCCTGGCGTCGTGGCGAGATCGACGTCCAGCGGACGCTGCGCACGACACTGCGACAGCTGGGGGAGCCGGGCCGGATCGCGCATCGGCGGCGCACCTCCCGGGCCCGCCGGGTGGTGCTGCTCATCGACGTCTCCGGCTCGATGCGCCCCTACGCCGAGGCGCTGCTGCGGCTGGCGCACGTCATCGCGCACGCGCCGGGCGCCCGGGCTGGAGTGGGGGCTGTCGAGGTCTTCACCCTCGGCACCCGGCTGACCCGCATCACGGAGGCGCTGCGCTCGCGCGACGTCGAGCGGGCCCTCGTGCAGGCCGGCGATGAGGTGCCGGACTGGTCGGGTGGCACGCGGCTCGGCGAGGTGCTCGGCGCCTTCATCTCGGGGGCGCGCACGCGGCACCTGGCGCGCGGCGCGGTGGTCGTCGTCGTGAGCGACGGCTGGGAGCGGGGCGACGCTCGCGAGCTCGGCGAGCAGCTCGCTCGGCTGCACCGGCTCGCGCACCGGGTCGTGTGGGCCAACCCCCACCGGGGCAAGGTCGGCTACCGCCCGGTGCAGGCCGGGATCGTCGCCGTGCTGCCCCACGTCGACGACTTCGTCGCGGGCCACTCAGTGGCCGCCTTCGAGGAGCTGCTCGAGGTCATCGCGCGGGGGTGACCCCGACGGCGGTGGTCGCTAGCATGAGCCAGATCACATCGTCGTGATCGACTCAGGAGGGCCACATGGCCAGGATCGAGCTCGTCGTGGACGGCGCCAAGGTCGCCGATGACGTCGAACCCCGGATGCTCCTCGTGCACTACCTGCGCGAAAAGCTCGGCAAGACAGGGACCGTCGTCGGGTGCGACACCTCCAACTGCGGGGCGTGCACGGTCCATCTCGACGGACGCAGCGTCAAGTCGTGCAACCTCCTCGCCGTCCAGGCCGACGGGTGCGAGGTGACGACGATCGAGGGGCTGGCGACCGACGGGGAGCTGCACCCGGTCCAGGCCGCCTTCCACGAATGCCACGCGCTCCAGTGCGGCTACTGCACCCCCGGCATGATCATGCAGTCGGTCGACCTGCTGCGCGACAACCCGTCGCCGACCGAGGAGGAGATCCGCCTCGGCCTCGAGGGCAATCTCTGTCGGTGCACCGGCTACCACAACATCGTGCGCGCGGTGCAGACCGCGGCCGGCTCCGCCCCTGCCAGCGCCACGCCCGCCGAGACCGGAGGTGCGTCATGACCGCCGAGGTCGAGGAGCGGCCCGGTCAGGAGATCGGCCGCGACCGCCGTCGCAAGGAGGACCGGCGGCTGATCACCGGACGCACCAAGTGGACGGACAACATCGTCCTGCCGGGCATGCTCCACATGGCGATGGTGCGCAGCCCCTTCGCCCACGCCACGATCACGAGCGTCGACACGAGCGAGGCCGCGCAGGCGACCAATGTCGTCGCCGTGTACTCGGGCGCCGACCTCGACGAGTCCGTCGGCACCCTCATCAACGCGTGGCCGCTCACCCCGGACCAGGTCACGCCGGTCCACCCCGCGATGCCCGCCGACCGGGTCACCTTCGCCGGGGAGATCGTCGCCGTCGTCGTGGCGCGCAGCGCGGCCGAGGCCCGCGACGCCGCCGAGCTCGTCGACGTCGACTACGACGAGCTGCCCGCCGCGCTCGACCTCAAGGAGGCGGCGGCCGACACGGTCCTGGCGCACCCGGACCTCGGCACCAACAAGTCCGCTCTCTGGATCTTCGACTCCGCCGAGTCGGGCACCGGTGGCGACGTCGAGCAGGCCATCGCCGCCGCCCGCGAGGACGGCATCGTCATCGAGCGCGAGTACCGCCAGCAGCGGCTCATCCCCGCCTTCATGGAGCCGCGCTCGGTGGTCGTCGACCCGACCGGCGAGCAGCTGACGATGTGGTCGGCCACCCAGATCCCGCACATCCTGCGCTTCGCGCTCGCCGCGACCACCGGGGTCCCGGAGTCGAAGATCCGGGTCATCGCCCCGGACGTCGGTGGCGGATTCGGCGGCAAGTTGCAGGTCACCCCCGAGGAGTGGCTGGCCTGGTGGGTGGCTCGGCAGCTCGGCAAGCCGGTCAAGTACACCGAGACGCGGTCCGAGTCGCTCATGGCCGCCCACCACGGTCGCGACCAGTGGCAGCGCCTGACGCTTGCCGCGGACAAGCAGGGCCACGTCACCGGGCTCAAGGTCGACCTGCTCGCCGACCTCGGCTCCTACGTCGCCCTCATCGGTGGTGGCGTGCCGGTGCTCGGCGCCTTCATGTTCAACGCGATCTACAAATTCCCCGCCTACCACTTCTCGATGCAGTCGGTGCTGACCAACAAGGCGTGGACCGACGCCTACCGCGGCGCCGGCCGGCCCGAGGCGACCTTCGCCATCGAGCGGCTCATGGACGAGCTGGCCGCCGAGCTCGGCGAGGACCCGATCGTCGTGCGGGAGCGCAACTGGATCAGGCACGAGGAGTTCCCCTTCACGTCGGTCGCCGGGCTCGAGTACGACTCCGGCAACTACGAGGCCGCAACGGCCGAGGCCAAGGCGCGGTTCGGCTACGACGAGTTGCGCGAGGAGCAGCGGCGTCGGCGCGAGAGCAAGGACCGGGTCCAGCTCGGCATCGGCGTCTCGACCTTCACCGAGATGTGCGGGCTGGCGCCCAGCCGGGTGCTCGGCAGCCTCGACTACGGAGCCGGCGGGTGGGAGCACGCGAGCGTACGGATGCTCGCGACGGGCAAGGTCGAGGTCGTCGTCGGCGTGAGCGCCCACGGCCAGGGCCACGAGACCGCCTTCAGCCAGATCGTCGCCGACCGGCTGGGCGTGCCCTTCGAGGACGTCGAGATCCTGCACGGCGACACCCAGATCTCGCACAAGGGGCTTGACACCTACGGGTCCCGCTCGCTCGTCGTCGGTGGCGAGGCACTCGTGCGGGCCACGGACAAGGTCATCGACAAGGCGCGTCGCTACGCCGCCCACATGCTCGAGGCCAACCCCGACGACCTCGAGTTCAAGGACGGCCGCCTCGGGGTGGCCGGCACCGACCAGTCGGTCGCCCTGACCGAGATCGCGACCGCGGCCTTCGCCTCGCACGACTACCCGGAGGACATCGAGCCGGGCATCGACGCCGAGGCGACCTACGACCCGGTGAACTTCAACTACCCCCATGGCACGCACCTGTGCGCCGTGGAGGTCGACACCGAGACCGGCGAGGTCCGGCTGCGCAAGTACACGTGCGTCGACGACATCGGCCAGGTGATCAACCCGCTCATCGTCGAGGGCCAGGTCCACGGCGGACTCGTGCAGGGCATCGCCCAGGCGCTGTGGGAGGAGGCGGTCCACGACGACTCGGGCACGCTCGTCTCCGGCAGCTTCGTCGACTACCTCGTGCCGACCGCTGCCGACACGATCAGCTTCGACACGAGCACGATGTCGACGCACGCGACGGCCAACACGCTCGGGACGAAGGGGGTCGGCGAGGCCGGCACCATCGCCTCGACCCCGTGCGTCGTCAACGGCGTCGTCGACGCGCTGCGTCCCTTCGGCGTCCACGACGTGCAGATGCCGTGCACACCCGAGCGGGTCTGGCAGGCGATCCGATCCGGGACCGAGGGCGACGACACGACGGGTGCGGCAGCGCCGCACTTCGACGAGGTGACGGGCGATCAGGGTCAGACCGATCGGACGGCGGGTGCCGAAGGCCCCACCGGCGGAGCAGCGAGCAGCGAAGGAGCAGGGCAATGATCCCGGCGAAGTTCGACTACGCGGCGCCCACGAGCGTCGAGGAGGCCCTCGCCCTGCTCGCCGAGCACGGAGACGAGGCCAAGGTGCTCGCCGGCGGGCAGTCGCTGCTGCCCGTGCTGCGGATGCGGCTCAACGCACCGGAGATGGTCGTCGACATCGGGCGGATCGCCTCCCTTCGCGGCATCACCGACGACGGGAGCACGCTGACGATCGGGGCGATGACCCCGTACCACGAGATCCTCGCCGACGACCGGGTCCGCTCCCGGGCCACCCTGCTCCACCAGGCGATCGCCGAGGTCGCCGACCCGCAGATCCGCCACCGCGGGACCCTCGGCGGGGCTCTCGTGCACGCGGATCCCGCGGGTGACTGCGGCGCTCCGGTCCTGGCGATGGACGCCGAGCTCGTGGTCACCGGCCCCTCCGGGGAGCGGGTCATCGCGGCGGCCGAGTTCTTCCAGGGGCTCTTCGAGACCGCGGTCGGCGAGGACGAGCTGCTCACCGCGATCCGGGTGCCGACGTACGACGGGTGGGCCTCGCACTACGAGAAGTTCGTCCGTGTCGCCCACCAGTGGCCGATCGTCGCGGTCGCCGCTCAGGTGCGCACCGACGGCGGCTCGATCGCCGAGGCCCGCATCGGTCTGACCAACATGGGCGCCACGCCCCTGCGCGCCCGGGCGGTCGAGGAGGCGCTCGTCGGCTCCGCGACCACCGAGGACGGGATCCGTGCCGCGTGCGACCTGGCGGCGGAGGGCACCGACCCGCCGTCGGACCTCAACGGCGACGCCGACTACCGCAGGCACCTCGCGACGGTGCTGACCCGACGGGCCGTGCTCACGGCCCTCGCAGGATGAGAGGACTCCCGTGCAGCTGACCCACACCTTTTCCGTCCCGGCCGGCATCGACGAGACGTGGGCGGCCCTGCGTGACATCGAGTCCGTCGCCGGGTGCTTCCCCGGTGCCCAGGTGACGAGCGCCGACGCCGACTCCTTCGAGGGCACGGTCAAGGTCAAGCTCGGCCCGATCGCGCTGGTCTACAAGGGCACCGGTGAGTTCGTCGAGCAGGACGAGTCCGCCCACCGGATGGTCATCAGCGCCAAGGGCAAGGACAAGCGGGGCAACGGCACGGCCGGGGCCGAGGTCGTCGCGACGATGACCGAGGAGGGTGCGGGCACCCGGGTGGAGGTCGTCACGGACCTCAACGTCACGGGCAAGCCCGCGCAGTTCGGTCGAGGCGTCATGCAGGACGTCTCCGACAAGCTCCTCGGCCAGTTCGTCGACTGCCTCGCGGGGCGGTTCGCGCCGGGGGAGGAGGAGCCAACCGCGCCGGCTGGCGCGGCGGCGCCCGCGTCCGCCGCGCCAA
>NZ_BCSQ01000079.1 GCF_001570945.1 Janibacter anophelis NBRC 107843 | reverse complement strand
GTCCACAGGCCCCACGACGGGGCGTCTTGAGGCTCGGCCGCGGCCGGCTACTTCGAGGCTCGTCGCTGGCGCTCCTCGCACCTCAGTACGGCGCTCACACCTCGACCAGCGAGGGTCAGGCGGTCGCCGCGGCGAAGCCCTGCTCGAGGTCGGCGATGATGTCGTCGACGTTCTCCAGGCCGACGGACAGGCGCACGAGGCCGGGGGTGACGCCGGCGGCGAGCCGGTCCTCCTCCGGGCCCTGCGAGTGGGTCGTCGACGCGGGGTGGATGACGAGCGAGCGCACGTCGCCGATGTTGGCCAGGTGGCTGTGCAGCGTCAGGGCCTCGACGAACTTCTTGCCCGCCTCGAGGCCGCCGGAGATCTCGAAGGAGATGACCGAGCCGGCTCCCTTCGGCGTGTACTTCGTGGCCTGCTCGTGGCTGGCGCTGCTCGGCAGCGATGCCCAGGTGACCTTGTCGACCTGCGCGTGGCCGCCGAGGAACTCGGCGACCTTGGCCGTGTTGGCCAGGTGGCGCTCCATGCGCAGGCTGAGCGTCTCGATGCCCTGTCCGATGAGGAAGGCGTTGAACGGGGAGATCGCCGGGCCGATGTCGCGCAGCAGCTGCACGCGGGCCTTGAGGATGAAGGACAGGTTCGCCCCCAGCGCGCCGTTGACACCGAGGTCGGGACCGAAGCGCAGTCCGTGGTAGCTCGGGTCCGGCTCGTTGTAGTTGGGGAACTTCTCCGGGTCGGCGGCGTAGTCGAACGTCCCGCCGTCGACGATGACACCGGCGATCGAGGTGCCGTGGCCACCGAGGAACTTCGTCGCCGCGTGGACGACGACGTCGGCGCCGTGCTCGAGCGGGCGCAGCACGTAGGGGGTGGCGATCGTGTTGTCGACGACGAGCGGGACGCCCGCGGCGTGCGCCACGTCGGCGATGGCCGCGATGTCGAGGACGACGTCCTTGGGGTTGCCGATGGTCTCGCCGAAGAAGACCTTGGTGTTCGGCTTGACGGCGGCCTTCCACTGCTCGATGTCGCTCGGGTCCTCGACGAGCGTGGTCTCGATGCCGTACTTGGCGAGGGTGAACTTCAGCAGGTTGACCGTGCCGCCGTAGAGCGCGGCGCTGGCGACGATGTGGTCACCGGCCTCGGCGATGTTGACCAGGGCCAGGTGCGTGGCGGACATGCCGGAGGCGGTGAGCAGCGCACCGACGCCACCCTCGAGCGCGGCGATCTTTTGCTCCACCGCGTCCTGGGTGGGGTTCATGATCCGCGTGTAGATGTTGCCGAACTCCTTGAGCGCGAACAGGTTCGCCGCGTGCTCGGTGTCCTTGAAGACGTAGGAGGTCGTCGCGTGGATCGGCAGGGCGCGCGATCCCGTCGTCGGGTCGGGTGCCTGGCCGGCGTGGATCTGCTGGGTCTCGAAGCTCCACGTGGACGGGTCGGTCATGGGTTCACTCCTGTGCTCGTACGCGCTTGACCGCGGCGGCGCCACGGACCTGGTCGTCTCCCGGGGCACCCCACCGCGGAGGAGGGTTGCCGGCCAGCGAGCCGGGGCTGTCTGCTGGCACTCAAGACCTGCCCCGATGATAGGAAAAGGTGCGTATTCAACCAGTCCCGTCTCACCTTGCGGGCGGTACGAGACGGCTCAGGCGGCGCGCCGGGCCCGGTGGATCCACCACAGCCCGACGAAGGGGAGGACGAGCGGCAGGTAGCCGTAGCCGGACCCGAAGTGGGACCAGACGGTCTTGTCCGGGAAGAGCTCCGGCCGGACGAACGACAGGGTGCCCACGGTCAGCACGCCGACGGCCTCCACGAGGATCGCCCCGGTGGCCACGCGGGCGCCGGAGGTTCCCCCCTTCGCCAGGGCTGCGGTCGCGACGACGTAGATCAGCGCCGCGAGCGCGGAGAGCACGTACGCCAGCGGCGCCCGGTCGAAGTACTGGGTGACCTGCAGGATCGAGCGGCCGGTCGCGGCGAGCGCGAGGACGGCGTAGACGGCGACGACGATGCGGCCCGGCCCGGTGCCGGTGCTGACCTCAGGCGGGGCCACTGGTCTGCCAGATCTGGAGGATGCGGTAGGTCATCACGCCGACGGTGAAGGCGCCGGCGATGACGACGCCCATGGCCCAGCGGGTCTTCTCCTTCAGCGCGATGAAGAGGACGATCGGCGGGATGATCGGCAGGGTGAGGGCGTAGGCGAGCATCGTCGCGCCCTCCCCCGTGCCGCTGACCTGCCTGTGGACGATCGCGGTGACGACGGCCAGGACCACCAGCGAGATCTCCACGACCGCAGCGACGAGCAGCAGCCCGTCGTCGACGAGCCGGTCGATCGCGGTGTAGACCAGCGCCATCACGCCGAGGAGGCCGACGGCGATCATCACGAAGGTGGTCAGGGGCACAAGCACCGGGCAAGGTTACCCAGCGCTCCCGGTGGGAGCATCACCGCATGAGTACCTCCCGCCCCGGTGCCCAGCAGCTCATCGACACGGTCGTCGACCCCGACAGCTTCGTCTCGTGGGACCAACCGCTCGACCTCTCCGGCCTCGACGAGACCTATCGCGCGACGATGGCCAAGGCCTCGCAGCGGTCGGGCACGGACGAGTCGATCCTCACCGGGCGGGCGAGCATCCGCGGCCACGAGGTGGCCCTGATCGTCGGCGAGTTCCGCTTCCTCGGTGGGTCGATCGGGCGTGCTGCCGCCGGGCGGATCGTCGCCGCGATCCGGCGCGCGACGACGGAGGGCCTGCCCCTCCTCGCCGCGACCGCGAGCGGTGGCACCCGGATGCAGGAGGGCACCCCGGCCTTCATGACGATGGTCGACATCTCCGCGGCCGTCGTCGCGCACAAGGCGGCCGGCCTGCCCTACCTCGTCTACCTGCGCCACCCCACGACCGGTGGGGTCTTCGCCTCGTGGGGGTCCCTCGGGCACATCACGATCGCCGAGCCGGAGGCGCTCATCGGGTTCCTCGGGCCGGTCGTCTACGAGACGGTCAACGGCATCCCCTTCCCCTCCGGCGTGCAGGTCGCGGAGAACCTTGTCGCCAAGGGCATCGTCGACGCAGTCGTCCCGGTGGAGGACCTCGCCGAGATCGCCTCCCGCTCGCTGACCATGCTCTCCGCGACGACCGAGCGCACCGCCGACCCGGCCGACCACCCGGCGTGGCCGATCACCCCCTTCGTCTCCCGGCCGGAGCCGAGCGAGGACGAGATCGCGACGCTGTGGTCGGCGATCGAGACGACGCGAAGGGAGGACCGCCCCGGTGTGCGCGAGCTGCTGCGGCACGCCGCGGACGACGTCATCCCCCTCAACGGCACCGGATTCGGTGAGCTGGACAAGGGCGTGATGCTCGCGCTGGCCTCCTTCGGTGGGCGCTCCTGCGTGCTCGTCGGGCAGGACCGCCGCTACCAGGTCTCCGAGTCGATGGGACCGGCCGCGCTGCGCGAGGCGCGCCGCGGCATGCGGATGGCCACCGAGCTCGGGCTGCCGCTCGTCACGGTCATCGACACCCCCGGCGCCGACCTGTCGCCCAACGCGGAGGAGGGCGCCCTGGCCGGTGAGATCGCCCGGTGCATCGCCGACATGACATCGCTGTCGGTGCCGAGCGTCTCGGTGCTGCTCGGTGAGGGCACCGGTGGCGGCGCGCTCGCGCTGCTGCCCGCCCGCCGGGTCATCGCCGCCGGCAACGCGTGGCTCTCGCCGCTGCCACCGGAGGGCGCCAGCGCGATCCTCTTCAAGGACACCGACCACGCTCCCCTGCTCGCCGCCCGTCAGCGGGTCGGCGCCCAGCAGATGCTCGAGGACGGGCTCGTCGACGTCATCGTCCCGGAGGATCCCGCGGCCCACGAGGACCCTGAGGGCTTCGCCGCTGCGGTCGGCGCAACGGTCACCGCCGAGATCGAGGCGCTGCTGACCCCGGTCGACTGATCACACCGCAGGGGGCAGCTCGTCACACCGCGGCGGGCAGCTCCTGCTGGTCCCACCGCGGCATCTCGACGACGGCGTCGGCGGTCGCCAGGTAGGTCCCGATGAGCGGCACGTCGTGGTCGCGGCACGCGGCGATCGCGGCCTCGTGCCACGCCCGGGCCTCGTCGTCGGGGACCGTGCCCTCGGGCCGGCCGATCGCCACGACCACCCCACCGAGGCGGTCGCCGACCCCTCCGACGATCAGGTCGAAGGGGCGCCGGTACTCCCCCGGCGCCGGTCCGGCCTCGTCGAGGTCGCCGATCGAGATCGGCTGGACCATGCGCAGGTCGGCGTCGCACAGCAGGATGCTCAGGCACCCCGTGGCGCGGTCGCCGTCGCGCACGACGAGGTCGACGACGTCGGCGGCGAGGGTGGTGTCGGTCAGTGGTCGGGTGGGCCAGTCGGCTGGCAGGTCTTCAAAGGTCATGCCCTTCATCATGGCCATGTCCGCGATCCCGGGTGCAACCTTTTCCACAGGGGCACCGCGGTCGGTCCGGGTGGGTAGTGTGAGCCACGGCACGTGCGCCCACCCTGCGCACCCGCCGTCCGTGCGCCCACCCCCAGCACCAGGAGAGAGCCACCCGTGGCACTGAGCGTCTTCGACCTGTTCTCGATCGGCATCGGCCCCTCGAGCTCGCACACCGTCGGCCCGATGCGGGCTGCCGTGCAGTTCGTCGAGGGCCTGCGTGACGAGGGGCTGCTGCCGCAGGTGCGCCGGGTCAAGGCCGAGCTCTTCGGCTCGCTCGGCGCGACCGGGCACGGGCACGGGTCCAACACCGCGGTGCTCCTCGGCCTGTCCGGCGAGCGCCCCGAGCTGTGCGACCCCCGCTCGGTCACCGGCCGGTTGGAGCAGATCCGCAGCAGCCACCGGGTCAGCCTGCTCGGCGAGCACGAGATCGACTTCGACGAGGACGACGACCTCGTGCTGCACCGGCGCAAGTCGCTGCCCCTGCACCCCAACGGCATGACCTTCACCGCCTGGGGCGAGGGCGAGGAGCCGATCAGCAGCCACACCTACTACTCCGTCGGTGGCGGCTTCGTCGTCGGCGAGGACGCCTCGGGCTCGACCAAGATCGTCGCCGACACCACGCCCGTCGCCCATCCCTTCACCACCGGTGACCAGCTGCTCGCGATCTGCCGCGAGACGGGGCTGTCGATCTCGCAGGTGATGCTCGACAACGAGCTGTCGTGGCGGACCGAGGAGGAGGTGCGCTCGCAGCTGCTGCACATCTGGTCGGTCATGCGCGAGTGCATCGACAACGGCACCCGCACCGAGGGCGTGCTGCCCGGTGGGCTCAAGGTGCGCCGCCGCGCGCCCCAGCTGCACCAGCGACTGCGCGCCGAGGGCAGCAGCGACGACCCCCTGCGCGGCATGGACTGGCTGACGCTCTACGCCCTGGCGGTCAACGAGGAGAATGCCGCCGGCGGTCGGGTCGTCACCGCACCGACCAACGGCGCGGCCGGGATCATCCCCGCGGTGCTGCGCTACTACGTCGAGTTCGTCCCCGGCGCCGACGACGACGGCATCTGCCGGTTCCTGCTCACGGCCGCCGCGATCGGCGTGATCTACAAGGAAAATGCGTCGATCTCCGGCGCGGAGGTCGGCTGCCAGGGCGAGGTCGGCTCGGCCTGCTCGATGGCGGCCGGCGCGATGGCCGCGGTGCTCGGCGGCTCCCCCGCCCAGGTGGAAAATGCGGCGGAGATCGGCATGGAGCACAACCTCGGCCTGACCTGCGACCCGGTCGGCGGGCTCGTGCAGATCCCCTGCATCGAGCGCAACGCCGTCGCGTCGGTCAAGGCGATCACCGCCGCCCGCACCGCCCTGCGCGGCGACGGCTCGCACGTCGTCTCCCTCGACAAGGTCGTCAAGACGATGCGCGAGACCGGGCGCGACATGAAGGTCAAGTACAAGGAGACCGCCCGCGGCGGGCTCGCGGTCAACGTCATCGAGTGCTGAGGCGCGCTTACGCTCCCTTCGCTGCTCCCCCTTCGCCCCCCCCTCGCCCGACGCCGCCTCCTGCGCGCCGCCGCTGCTCCCCCTTCCCTCGACATGACGAAGGGAGCCGGCCCGGATGATCCGGACCGACTCCCGACGTCGTGCTCAGTGACCAGGGGTCACTTCTTGGTGAGCTCCCAGCTGCCCGACGCGTCGACGACGAGGTACTTGGTGCCGTCCTGGACGGTCGTCGTGCCCTCGTAGTTGTCGTACTCGCTGATGAGGCGGTCCGGGTAGTCCGAGGCACCGACAGCCTGGACCTTGAAGTTGCCGAGGAAGGAGTCCTTGGGCTGGGTGTACTTCGCGCCCAGGTCGGAGCGCTTGCCGTCCCACTTGAAGACCTTGGATCCCTCACCCTTCTCGGACGTGCCGAAGGTGGGAGCGGTGTCGATCTTCTTGAAGGTGACGGACCACTTGCCCTTGGTGTCCATCTCGATCTTGGTCGTGCTCGTGTTGTACCCCGTGAGGTTGTACGCGACGGTGCCCTTCTTGGTGTCGGCCGCCGTGAGGATGTACTCGGAGTTCTTGTCGTTGAAGTCCAGACCCTTGATCGAGAGGCTGTCGTACTTCTGGCCGTCGTAGGTGAACTCCATCAGGCCGGCGCCGTCACCGGCAGGGACCTGGATGTAACCGTGGCCGCTGCCCTCGTACTTCTGGTCCCACTTGGCGGCCTTGGCCTTGGGCGGGCTCGAGACCGGGCCGGAGTCGCTCGACGACGAGGTCGTCGGGTCCGAGGTGGTGGAGTCCGTCGGGTCCGAGGTGGAGGTGTCCGTCGGGTCCGAGGTGGTGGAGGAGTCCGTCGGGGCCGACGTGGACGTCGACGGGGCCGCGGTGGGGTCGTCGTCGCCGCTCAGCAGCTGGAAGCCGAGGAAGCCCAGGCCGAGGAGCAGCACGAGACCGAGGACACCGGCACCGATGATCAGCGGCAGCTTGCTCTTGCCCTGCGGGGCGCCCGAGGCGTAGGACTGCTCCTGGCCGTAGCCGCCCGCGCCCTGGCCGTAGCCCTGCTGGCCGTACCCCTGCTGCTGGCCGTAGCCGGACTGCTGCTGGCCGTACGCGTCGGACTGGTCGTAACCCTGCTGGCCGTAGCCCTGCTGCTGGCCGTAGCCGGACTGACCGTAGCCCTGCTGCCCGTAGGAGGACTGGCCGTAGGCCTGGTCCTGACCGTAGGAGGAGGCTCCGTAGCCGGCGCCGGCACCGGAGTCGCCGTAGCTCGTGCTGTCGGTGGAGATGGCCTCGGTCTCGGGCGAACGGTCGGCGTTGGGGCGCACGCGCGTGGCCTCGTCGACCTCGCTCGTCGAGCCGACGGTGTCCTGACGGGTGCCGGTACCCGACGAGTCGGGGCCGGGCTGTCCGACGCCGAAGCCCTCCGGCGTGGCCTGGCGGTGCTCAGTCCACCCGTTGCCGTCCCAATAACGAATCTGTCCCTGGTTGTCAGGGTCCTGATACCAACCGGCCGCCCAGTTGCTCATCGCAGGCCCTCTCCGTATCTCTCGAATGTGATCATCATGTGCGCGGCCCAGCGTACCTGCGCCGGAACCCTTTCATCATGGGGAGAACTCCCCATACCTTGCCGACCGCTGTCAGTTCTGATAACCGGCTCTCCGGTTGAAGTCCACCGCTCCTTGGTACGCGTGGTACATCCTCCAGCCCCACGCGACGAGCATCATCGGCAGACCGATGAAGCCCACGATGAGCCAGCCGAGGCAGAGGACCAGCACCAGGCCGAAGACGTAGAGCCCGAGGAAACCCACTCCGGCACCGACGTCGCCGTTCATCATCGACCCGACCCCGGGGACGAGGAAGGAGACGACGAGCGCGATCGCCGGCTCCTTGCGGGCCACGGGCAGCGCGCCGGGGTACGGCGGCGGTGAGCCCGGGTACGGCGAGGACGTGGCGAAGGGGGGCGCTCCCGCTCCGTAGGTCGGCGGCGGTGCGTAGGGCACCGACCTGGTTCGGGACGGACTGGGAGGCGGTGGGTGCCGGAGGCGGAGGGGTCGCGGGCTTCGACGAAGCGTGCGTCCACTGCGTACCGTCCCAGTAGCGCCGCTCGCCCTCGTGCTCGTACCAGCCGGGCGCGTGTTCGCTCATGTCCTCCCCTGTCTACGGGGAGATGGTACCTGCGCGCCCGAGTGCTTGCGCGACGTGCTCCTCCACGGAGGCGATGACGTCGAGGTCGCCGACGACGACCAGGCGGTCGGTGGCCCGGGAGAGACCGACGTACAGCCGCTCGCGGAAGCGGTGCGTGCTCCCGTCCTCGTTGACGCTCAGCACGACGGCGCGACGCTCCATCCCCTTCGCCCCGAGGACGTGGCCGTAGAAGACGTCGTCCTCCCAGAAGGTGTCCCAGTAGCCGCTCTGCCCGAGCTCCTCCTGCCGCTCGACCTGCACGGGGTGGCGCTTGCCGGTGGTGAGCAGGGCGACATGGCGCGGGTCCCACCCTTCGTCCAGCAGCAGGTCGACCTGGTCGTCGGCGACGCCCACCGCGTCGTCGACGGCTGCGGGGACGAAGGCGACGTCCGGGCCGTCGCCGCCCTCGAGGCGCATCCGCAGCGGTGCGAGCGGGCGGAAGACCTCGGCGATCTGCTTGGTGTTGCGCAGGTTGTGGTCGAGGACGAGGGGCACGAGCGGGACCGGGGGCCGGCCGAATCGGTTGAACAGGCGCTGGTTCTCGTCCGAGTAGATGTAGAGGCCGCCGTCGCTCTCGTCGGTGAGGGCACCGATGAGCGGCTGCCACCACGACTCGGCGAAGTCCTGCGCCTCGTCGACGACGAAGGAGTCGTAGCGCTCCCCCGGCGGAAGCTCGCTTGCCTTGTCCGCCATGAGCCGCGGCATGACCTCCTCCCAGTACTGCGGGTCGTCGCGGGCGCCCGACGGCACGCCCCACCGGTTGCCGAGTTCCTCGAAGGTCCCGACGAAGGCCGGGCGTCGCCGGCGCGGCCACGTCGCCACCTCGCGCTTGAAGTACGTCGCCAGGCCGATGGAGTAGCAGAGCAGGGCGACGCGCTCGGCGGGGCGCGCGAGGTCACCGGTCCGGCCGGCGCTCAGCTGGCCGGCCTGGGTCAGGGCGAGGACGGTCTTGCCGCTGCCCGCTCCCCCACGGACCTCGACGCGGCGCAGCAGCCGGGTGACGTCGAGGACGAGCGCCTGCTCCTGGGTGAGGCGGTCGGCACGGGCCTCGCGCTCGTCGGCCTCGTCGGCGACGGTGGTGACGGCGTCGGTCCCGCGGGCAGTGAGGATGTCGACGATGAGGTCGCAATCGTCCAGCGTCGGCACGCGCAGGTGTGTCTCCTGCCGCAGCGGCACGTCGGCCAGGCGCTCGGCGAGCACCGGCAGGTCGTCGCGGTCGTGGACCATCCACCGGGGACAGTCCGGGAGGTCGAAGTCAGCGCCCAGGCTGACGAAGGGGGTGACCACCGCGTGCGCCGTCCGCACCCGGGTGCGTGAGGAGTCGGCCCACCGCCGGTCGGACTCGATGAACTGCCGCACCGCGTACCGCGCGTCGCGGGCCTGCCCCACGGGGTCGATCGGTACCCGCTTGCCGTGCCTGCGGATCGTCCACTGCCCGTCCTCGACGCGCACCCCACCACCCTTGATCTCCACGACGACCACACCCGCGTCGGGCAGCACGAGGACGAGATCCGCCTCGTGGTCCTTGGTGGTATCGGTCAGGCGGAAGTTGACGATGAGGGTGTCCTCCGGACGAAGGGAGTCGCGCAACCGCTCCCACACCACGCGCTCCGACTCGTTGGTGAACCTCGGGTCCTCCGGGATCAGGCGTGGCATGTGGTCACCGTATCGAGGCTCGACGCTCCCTGAGGAGGTTGTGAGGTTGTGCGGCAACAGCCTCGAAGTGCCCACGACCACCGTGGGTCGAGGTGTGAAGGCCGCAGGGCCTGAGCCTCGAGACCTCACGCCGCCGGCAGCCTCGCGGCCAAGGCCGCACGGACCGCTGCGACGTCCAGCACTGCGGGAGCCTCGGAGTTGAGTTGCTTGACCAAGCGTTTGGGCCACAGGACGTGGACGCCTCGCGTCGCGAAGGACCCACCGATGAGAGGCCAGTCCGCGTCGACGAAGCAGAGTGCGCCCGTCACCGGCACGTCCCCGACGAACTCCCGCAGGATCGGGCGCACGACGTCCATCTGCTTCAGGACTCCGTCGACGATCTTGGTGCAGTCGCGGCGACCGACCATCAGCTTCTCGACGCGGGGGCGCAGGGATTCCCCCTTCGATCTCCAGACGCGGTCGGCCCTTGTAGCGCTTGGCGTCGATGACCCACACGCCGCCGGCGATGTGGTCGATGTTGGCCCGACTGCGAGGGATCCGCCGGTCGTGGAGCAACGCGAGGCTCGGGGATGACGAGGCGTCGAGCCGGGTGGCCAGGCGCTCCTCGCCGACGGCGCCCGTGGCCCAGGCCTTGGTGCTGGCACGCTCGTCGGACAGGGCCACCGCGACGCCTCCGAGCCGACCCCACTTGTACCGCAGGGCCTGCTCGTCCTTGGCCTTGCGGCGTTCGTACTCTCGGCGGGCGGACGAGCCGGCGGGTGAACTGACATCCACGCTGGCCTCTGGAGTACGGGGGACGGTTGCGGTCGCCGGACAGACGACACACCGCACGGTCCTGGTCGACGGCTCGTAAAGAGCGTCAGCCCGTGCGGGGAGTGCGGTGCCGCAGAGGCGGCAGGTCCCCGCGTACCGCAGACGCATCCGCTTGTCGCTCGCGTCGGCCGCGCCCGTCGTCTCCATCGTCATACGCCCTCGGCTCCCCCGCCGTGTGACCGTGCGGTCAACGTAGTGCTCGGCGGGCTCTCTGACCAGGCTTCGTCTCAGACCGGGCTGCGCATAAGCGCCTGCAGGCGATCCACATCCCCTAGGATCCAGCCAACATTCGTGGATTGGTCATGTGGGGAGCATTGACGATGGCGCGTTCGACTCGACGTTCTGGGGCATTCACGTTGGCGATGGCCGCGGCTGTCGTCGGTCTCGTGGCTGGTTGCGGTGAATCGCCGCCGGAGAGAGCGGGGACCGTCAACGAGAACTCCGGCGACGCTGACCAGCAGTCAGCCGAGAAGGGTGAGCAGACAGAAGACGTCGAGCTCGACGCCGTGGGCCGAGAGGTCACGAACGAGGAGGCGGAGGCCGCCCTGCCACAGGTTTCGTCGCTCCCCACCGGCTGGAGCGTCGACCCCGAGAACTCCCTCAACGACGACGAAGACGACGAAGGCGAGTCCGAGGCGACCATCGAGCCCGCGGAATGCAAGGACATCATGGGCGGTCTTGCCGATGATGAGAAGGACGAGCCGACGGGCGAGGCCTCTCGTACGTACTCGGCCGGGATGCTCGGTCCCTTCATGGGCGTGGAGATCAGTTCCTTCGCGGACGAGGTCCCGGACGACAGCTTCTCGAAGGTCCTCGACGCACTCGCTGCATGTCCTGAGTTCACGTCCACCGAGGACGGCGAGGCCACCACGTTCAAGACGTCGAGTCTCTCCTTCCCGAATCTCGGTGAGGAGTCCGCGGCGATCAGGATGTCGGCCACGACCGAAGAGATGCCCGTGGGTCTGGACTTCGTCTTCATCAGGGCCGGCCACAACATCGTGACCATCTCCCACGCGACGGTTGGTGCGGGTGGCGGTTCGGGCGACGCGTTGGAGAAGCTCGCTCGGGCAACGGTCGCGAATCTCGAGAAGGGCTGAACCCACAACGTCGCGTTTGCCCCCTCTGGAGGGGGCAAAACCGTCAGGCCGGGTCGAGCCGCTCCCAGCGGCCCTCCGACACGACGTCCACGTCACCGTCGACGACGCTGATCGCGGTCTCGTCGTCCATGACGTAGGCGGGGTTCCCCAGGGTTGCCGCCCAGCGCCGAGCCGTCTCCATCGTGTTGAGCGGCAGGTCCGGGCTGTCCAAATGGGGGAAGATCGAGAAGTCGACCATTCCGAGCGTTGCGTCGCCTCCGCCGGGCGGCTCCCACTCGACGAAGTCCGCGCCGATCCGTGGCGTCATCACCATGCTGCCGGCGCTCAGCCCGACCCACACGGTCTCGTCGAGGGTCGGGATCAGGTCGGCCAGGCCGGACTCGCGGATCCAGTGGTGCAGATACATCGCGTCGCCGCCGTTGACGAGCAGGACGTCGGCGTCACGCACCCAGGAGACCCAGCGGTCGTCGCCGAGGCTGGGCAGGGCACTCAGCTCGAGGACGCCCACGCTGCGCCAGCCGAGGTTGGTCATCGGGCACTCGTCATGTCCGCTGATGAAGCGCCACGCCATCTCCGGCCGGACCATCGGGTGTCCGTATCCCGCCGTGGGGATGGCGAGCGCGTCACACTCCGCGATCGGCTTGTCGAGCAGCTCGACGAG
>NZ_BCSQ01000078.1 GCF_001570945.1 Janibacter anophelis NBRC 107843 | reverse complement strand
GGCCACCGGCAGCGCCGGCTCGGCGCCAGCGGGGGCGTCCGCGGCGACGGGGCCGGCGGTCTCGGCGGGGACTTCAGCGTCAGCGTCGGCGAAGGGAGCGCTGCCGGGCATCGGGGGAAGTCCACCCGAGTGCTCCCCCACCGTGGGGCCCGACGGGGCGGACGGTGCGGACTCGTCCTCCTCGCTCGGCGGGGCCAGGGTGGCCCCGGCGGGGTGGTCGGCGGGCTGGAATCCGCCGGCCGCCGCGACCGGGCCGGAGTCGATCGCGGACTCCTCCTGCGACTCCTCCTCGACGCCGGCGAGCAGGCTGCTGCGGTGGTGGTGGGTGTTGCCGAAGAGGAAGTCGAAGCTCGGCAGGTCCTCGTCCTCGCTCGCCCGCTCGCTCGCAGGCGCAGCAGCGGCCTCGTCCGGCTCCGCCACCTGCGGGGCCTCGTCCGGGGTCGAGGTCTGGGGCGCCTCGGGCTCCGGCTCGGCGGCGACGAGGTCCTGGCCCTCAGGGGCCGGCGTCTCGACGACGTCCCCCTCCTCGACCGGCTGCTGCGGCTCGGCCGTCGCGTCGGCCGTCGACGCCGCGACCGGCTCCGCGGCTCCGGCGGACCGGTCGAAGACCGACGGCATCGCCCACCCGGCCGCTGCCGGGGCGGCGCCGGCGGGAGCGGCGGACTCGGGGGCCTCCTCGGTGGTCGGCTCGGGCTCGCCAGCCGGCTCGGAGGCCTCCTCGGTGGTCGGCCCGGGCTCGCCAGCCGGCTCGGGCTCCATTGCGGGCTCCACTGCGGGCTCCGCGGCCGGCTCGTCGAGAGCTGCAGCCTTCGCGGCCTCGGGCTCCCCGCCGATCGGCTCCTGGCCGGCCACGTCGACCGCCACGGGTGCGGCGAGTGACTCGGGCTCCGCCTCGCCCGTGCTCATGACGACATCGCTCTCGCCGGGGGCGAGGTCCTCGTCCGTCCACGGGCCGCGCGCGGGAGCGGTGATGGTGCGCCCGACGCCCCCGGCGTCGGACACGACGACCGAGGCGCTGCCCCGGACGAGCACGCGTCCGGTGCCCTCGTCGACGAGGGCGAAGTCCGGGGTGCGCCGGACACCACCGGAACTCAGCTCGTCGGTCACCACGTCGGCGAGGTCGTCGTCCTCGGCGGCCGCCACGGCGGCCTCGACGCGCTCGACGAGGGAGGCATCCCCCTTCGCCAACAGGTGGATGCCGTCTCGGACGACCTCGACCCAGCCGTCCCGGCCCTCGATCCTCGTGCGCATGGTCACTCCTTGTCGCTCATCTGTCCCCGCGGCGCGGTGTCCTCCCCCGACTGGCGCGGGCTCGTCACCGACAGGTCGTCACCGACGGATCCGTCGAGGTTGACGACCACCACCGTGACATTGTCACGCCCACCGGCGTCGACCGCTGCCCGAACGAGCTCCTCGGCCGCCTCCTGGGGGTCGGGATGCCGCTGCAGGATCTCACGCAGGCGCTCGTCGGTGAGCTCATTGGTCAGCCCGTCGCTGCACACGACGAAGCGCTCCCCGGCGTACGGCGGCAGCACCCAGATGTCGGACTGGTACGCGTAGTCGGTCCCGAGGGAGCGCGTCACGACATTGCGCGCCGGGTGCACCCGGGCCTCCTCGGGGGTGATGACCCCCGCGTCGACGAGCTCCTGCACCTCCGAGTGGTCGACCGTCACCTGCGTCAGGGTGCCGGCGATCTCGCGGTAGACCCGCGAGTCACCGACGTTGAAGACCGCCCAGTGGTCAGCGCCACCGGCGGTGACCAAGGCCAGCCCGGTGGCGGTGGTGCCCATCCCCTTCTGCTCCGGATGGGAGTCGACGGCCTCGAGGATGCGCTCGTTGGCGAGCAGCAGCTGCTTGGTCACGTCGTCGGCCGTCAGGTCCTCGCGCGGGACGAGCTCGCGCATCGTCTCGACGACGATCCCGCTCGCCACCTCACCGGCCGCGTGCCCGCCCATGCCGTCGGCCACGACGAAGATCCCGCCCTCCGCGAGCGCGGAGTCCTCGTTGAGCGAGCGCACCCGACCCGTGTCCGTCGCCGCACCCACCCGCAGCATCAGCCCGGGCAGCTCGTCGTGACCGGCCACCGCCGTCACGAGGCCACCCGGATGGTCCGCAGCACCTGCTGGACCTCCGCGTAGGCGCTCTGGGCATCGCCGCCACCGACCGATCCGGTGGCCTGGATCAGGTCCACGATGCGGCCGCGGCGCGAGCCGGCGAAGAGGTGGATCTGCACGATCGTGCCGATCTGCTCGTCCACCCACGAGACGTTGACCCCGACGAAGGGCACCTCACCCAGCTCGAGCTCGAAGGGCTCGTCGACGTGGCCGTCCTGCTGTTGGGCGACGAATCCCCGCAGCTCCTGCAGGGCGTGCCGCATCGTGAAGTCGGAGGTGCGCTGGAAGCCGCGGATGACGACGTTGGGCGCGAAGCCCTGGTCGCTCTCGACGCGTCGGCACGACAGCAGGGTGCCGCCGACGCGCACGGGGGCCCACGTCTCGGGCACGTCGATGGTCACCCCCGGCGGGCCGGGGAAGGTCTCACTCGGGTACTTCAGCTCTGGCATGGGTGCGTGCTCTCAGGGATTGATGCGGAGGGAGTCGACGATGCGGTCGATGGTGCCGTAGTCCGGATCCCGGCGCGCGCCGGCGTACGAACCGGTGACCTGGATGACGTCGAGGACGTCGTTGGTGCGCTGCGCGGTGAACCAGTGGACCTGCCCGACCGTGCCGGCCTCGCCGTCGACGAATGCCAGGTCGGCACCGACGAACTCGCGGCCGTCGACCTCCTGGTGCTTCAGCACCCCGACCTGGCCCTCACGCCGCTGGGCCACGTACTCCGACAGCTCCGCGTGGATCTCGTCGGGACCGAAGGGGGCGAGGCGCTGGTAGAAGCGCACGACGACATTGGCGAGGAAGTGATCGGCACGCTCCGCCGCGTCGCGGATGGCGACGAGCGTGTCCGGGGCCCACACCTGCACCCAGCCCTCCGGCATGTCGAGGGCGAGGCGCGGCGGGCCGGGAACGACCTCGCTCGGGTAGGTGATCTGGGTCATGCTGCGCTCCTGTGGGCTCGGGGGCGGCGGCCGTGGTCCGGGGCCAAGCCTGCCATCTGCGGTCGAAGGGGGGTCACCACCAGTTCCCGGGGTTGATCGGGGAGTCGGCGAGGGCCTCGCCGACGTCCTCGAGGCCGTCGAGGACCTCGTTGGGTGAGACCGAGACGTCGAAGGACAGCGACCCACCGATGCCGAGCGTGGCGCCGATGTCGACGGAGACGCCGACGCGCTCCATGGTGACCTCGGCACTGGCGTCGGCATGGGCCCCGATGCCGTAGGAGAGCGATCCCGAGACCCCGACGTCGGCCGGGCCGAGGTCCTGGCTCACGCCGCCCTCGATGCGCCCGCCGGCGAAGGCGTCGAAACCGGCCTCGACGCGGGCTCCCGCCGGCCCGATCTGGGCGCCGGCGTCGACCTCGGCCTGCGCCCCGATGTACCCCTCGCCCTGCGCGGCGGTGCCGTGCTCGTTGGCCCAGTGGGCCTCGCCGCGCAGGAGGTAGGCGCCGGCCTCGGCGTTGGCCTCGATGTAGCCACCGCGCACGGGGTCGATGCCCATCGCGCCGTCGGTCTGCGCGTTGTAGGAGAGGAACTCGCCGCTCGCCCCGACCTGGTCGTCGCCGACCTGTCCACTGGCGACGCTGTCGCTGGCGCCGACGTCCCACAGCCCCTGCTCGACGATGGGCTCGCTCGAGACGTTGTCGAGGACCGCCTGGGCGTTGTCACCGACCTCGTTGTCGAAGGAGCGCTCGGTCGACCACGACTCGCCCCAATCGCCCCGGCCCTCGGTGCCCCGGGTGCTCTCGTGCTCGCTCTCCCAGCCGCCACCGTGGTCGGTCGTCTCGATCGAGCTCTCGGTCTCGTTGCCCCACCGGTCCTGGCTGTTGCGCCACCTGCCCTCCTGGTCCTCCTGCCAGGTGCGCCCGGTCAACGGGTCGTAGTGGTGCCGGTTGCCGTGGTCGTCGGTGTTGGTGCGCACGCCCGCCGAGTCGGGTCCGCGGTCGAGGATGTCGTAGCCGGACTCGAGCGGCTGGCGGCTGGCCTCGACGCCGTCGCCGTGGGGACCACCGGGACCAGCCGGGCCCGTGTGGCCGCCGGGGCCGCCGTGGCCCGGTCCACCCCCGCCCTGCCCCGACGCGCTGTCCTGGTCGTCGGCCTGCCGGCGCAGCTCCCGTGCCCGGTCGCGCAGCATCTCGCCGGCCGCGCCGAGCTGCTTGGCCGCGTCGGTTCGCCACCGCACGAGCAGCTGCTGGCCGTCGTCGCCACTCCAGTTGGCCTGCAGCACGTCGGCACTGGCCCGGCCCCTGGTGAGGATGTCGTTGAGCTTGTTGACCTGCGTCTCGAGGTCACCGGCGACCTGCCGCACGCGCGCACTGTCCATGCCGTGCCGGACGGTCATCGAGGTTCCCCCTGGTGGTTCACGTGTGGCGTGTTGCGTCTGCGGACCAACCTAGAGCGCGCCCGTCGCCCCGCGCGATGGGCAGCACTCCCCTCCCCCGCGCACCGGGTCGAGGTATCGCCGGCCCCCCAGGAGGGTCGGCCCCACCTCGACCGGGGATACCTCTACTCGCGCTGCCCCCACCACTCTCGCAGCCGCTCGGCGGCGACGTCCTTGCCGATCGGCCCCTCGTCGAGCCGCAGCTGCAGCAGGAACCGGTAGGCCTCGCCGAGCACGGGACCCGGCTCGATGTCGAGCACGGCGGCGATCTCGTTGCCGTCGAGCTCGGGACGCACGCGGTCGAGCTCCTCCTGCTCGCGCAGCTGCGCGATGCGCTCCTCGAGGTCGTCGTAGGCACGGCGCAGGCGGGCGGCCTTGCGCTGGTTGCGCGTGGTGCAGTCGGCCCGGGTGAGTCGGTGCAACCGCTCGAGCTGCGCTCCCGCGTCGGTGACATAGCGGCGCACGGCCGAGTCGGTCCACTGCCCGTCGCCGTAGCCGTGGAAGCGCAGGTGCAGCTCCACGAGACGGGCGACCGACTTCGTCGTCTCCTTGTCGAAGCGCAGTGCCCGCAGGCGCTTGGCCGTCAGCTTCGCGCCCACGACGTCGTGGTGGTGGAAGGAGACCCCGCCCCCCGGCTCGAAGCGCCGCGTGCGCGGCTTGCCGATGTCGTGCAGCAGCGCCGCGAGGCGCAGCACGAGGTCGGGCCGCGGGACCGGGTGCCCCTGCCCGTCCTGCCCGACACCCGGCTCGCCCTCGAGGTCGATGGCCTGCTGCAGCACGGTGAGCGAGTGCTCGTAGACGTCCTTGTGCCGGTGGTGCTCGTCGATCTCGAGACGAAGGGCGGGCAGCTCCGGGAGCATCTGGTCGGCCAGCCCCGTGTCGACGAGGACCCGCAGGCCGGCGACCGGGTCGTCGGCCAGGACGAGCTTGACCAGCTCGTCGCGCACCCGCTCCGCGGAGACGATCTCGAGGGTGGCCGCCGCCTCGGTCATCGCGGCGAGGACCTCGGGTGCCGGCACGAGGCCGAGCTGCGCGACGAACCGGGCGGCGCGCATCATCCGCAGCGGGTCGTCGCTGAAGGAGACCTCGGGTGCCGACGGCGTGCGCAGCCGCCCTGCCGCCAGGTCGAGCATCCCGCCGTGCGGGTCGACGAGCTCGAGGTCGGGCAGGCGCAGCGCCATCGCGTTGACGGTGAAGTCGCGGCGGACGAGGTCGTCCTCGAGGTTGTCGCCGAACGCGACGACCGGCTTGCGCGTCGTGCCGTCGTAGGCGTCGGCCCGGTAGGTCGTCACCTCGACGGTGTGCTCCGCCTTGCGGGCACCGATGGTGCCGAACTCACGGCCCATGTCCCAGTGGGTGTCGCCCCACGCCGCGAGGATCGCCTCGGTCTGCTCGGGCGAGGCCGAGGTCGTCAGGTCGAGGTCGCCGCTCGTGCGCCCGAGGAAGGCGTCGCGGACCGGGCCGCCGACGAGGGCCAGCTCGTGCCCGCCCTGCGCGAAGCGCTCACCGAGGTCCGTGAGCAGCGGGACGATGGGGGCCAGGTGGGCCACCGCGGCACGCAGGATCTCGGGGGGCAGAGCGGGGGAGGACATGGGGCCCAAGGTTACGCGCAGGGACCCGTGGTCCGTCAGAGCACGGGCGTATTGGGCAGGCACCGCACGTAGCCGCGACCCTGCGGGTGCAGGGCCCGCTTGGTGAGGTCGATCAGCCGGGGGCTGGCGGTCATGGAGAGGTGGTCGCTGACGTCGATGCCGCAGCCGTCCTGCAGCGTGATGTTGGTGACGCTCGCGCCGGGTCCCTCCTCGAGGAAGGTCGCCTGGTACGGGGTCGACACCTCGTCGTACCGGGTGGCGATGACCGTGTAGTCCACACCCGGGACGGTGTCACCGTCGGCGGTGAGCGCCGTGATGTAGTCGGACCCCTGGATCTGGTCGACCGCGGCCTGGCCGAGACCGGCTCGGGTCAGGTCCGTCGCGCCCACCGCCGTCGCGAGGGTCCCGAGACCGAGGAGGGTCGTGCCGTGGTGCGTGGCACCGTAGGTGACGACGTCGTCGACGCCACCGCCGCCGTGCTTCTTGAGCACGTCGGTGATGATCGTGCCGCCCTGCGACCAGCCGACCATGTCGACCTCGGCGAAACCGGTGCGCTGACGCACCGTCGCGGCGAACGCAGCCAGCTCGTCGCCGTTGTCCGACAGTCCGGTGGTGCCGTACACGCCCGGCAGCTGCGCGGCGACGTCGGTGCCGTCGGTGCCGTAGTTGAAGGAGTACACGCAGTACCCCGCCCAGGCCAGCTCTGGGGCCATCCGCGCGAAGGAGTTGTACTGGTTGGCGTAGGTGCCGTGCACGAGGACGACCGGCTGGGTACCCGCGCGCGGGGTGCAGTCCCAGTCATTGGCCCCCGCGGCCTGCGCGTCCGGCTGGACCAAGGAGTAGAGCAGGGCCGCGCTGAAGTTCAGCTGGTAGGGCCCGGTCACCGGTGCCTGCTGGGTCTCGGCGGCCGCGGGGCCCGTCCCCAGGACCGTGGAGGAGAGGGCGGCGGCACCGGCCGCTGCGAGGAGACGTCGGAGGGTGATCTGCATGGGTACTCCCGGCTCTGGCGTCGTCGTCGACGCGCCCCCGTCCCCGTTGACGGGGGGACCTTCGACTCTAGGGCAGGCGGGGTGACCTCGCGTGTCGAGCGCCCTGCGGCGACCCGGGCCGCAGCACCCGGAGCCGTCATGGGACGGGTGGCTACAGTGACCACATGAGTCACCCCGCTCCCACCTCCGGACCGCAGCGCCGTCTGCCCGCGGTCGAGGAGCGCAGCGCGGGTGGGGTGGTCGTCGACGTGCACGAGGGTCAGGCCCGCATCGCCGTCATCGCGCGGCGCAACCGGGCCGGTCGCCTCGAGTGGTGCCTGCCCAAGGGACACATCGAGGGTGAGGAGACCCTCGTGGAGACCGCCGCCCGCGAGGTCGCCGAGGAGACCGGCATCGAGGCCCGCGTCCTCGTCGAGCTCGGCACCATCGACTACTGGTTCGCCACGCCCGACCGGCGGATCCACAAGTTCGTCCACCATTACCTGCTCGAGGCGATCGGCGGGTACCTGACGATCGACAACGACCCCGACCACGAGGCCGTCGACGTCGCCTGGCTCCCGCTGCGGGACGCGCCGCGACACCTGACCTTCCCCAACGAACGACGCATCGCGAGGGAGGCGTGGCAGCGGCTCGCCGGCGACGCCTGAGCGCCGGCACCGCGAGCCTGCTGCTCGCGCTGCTCGTGCTGCTCCCCGTCGCTGCCGCCATGCCCGCCGTCGCCGCACCGGAGGACCCGGACGCCGACGGCACGACCCGGCTGACGATCACCTCGATCACCACGGTCGTCGACGAGGACGAGCGCGCCCGGGTCGTCGGCCGCCTGAGCAACACCGGCGACGCGACCCTCGAGGAGCCACGGGTCAGCCTCGTGCCGAGCCCGGCCCGGGCAGGTCGGGCCGACATCTCCACCTGGTCCGAGGGGACCGAGCCGGTCACCGGCACGGCCGCGGACGACGCGACCCTGCCCGACGTGCCCGCCGGCGGGTCCGCCCCCTTCGCCCTGGAGGTCGACGGCGAGGACCTGCTCCTCGACGGCCCGGCCGGGGCGGCCCGGGTCAGCATCCAGACGGACGCACACGCGGTCCACACCTTCATCGGCGTCCACCGGCGCAAGGAGTACGTGCCGCTGCGCGTCGTGTGGGGCATCCCGCTGCTGCTGCCTGCCGACGAGCGCCTGTGGCGCACGGGGGGCAGCGAGCGCACCGCCGCCTGGCAGGAGGCCGTCGGCGAGGACTCGCGGATCGGGCAGCTGATCGAGGAGCCACCTGCCGACGACGAGGCCTGGCTGCTCGACCCGTCCCTGCTCGACGTGCCGAAGGTCGCGGACGACGGGCGGATCGAGCAGGCCGAGCGCACCATCCGCCGGGACCGGGCGGCCGCCCTGCGCGAACGCGTCGTCGGCGAGCGCACGCTCGTCCTGCCCGGTGGTGATGCAGACGTCGACGCCGGCACCCGTTCGGCCGCCGGTCGTGACCTCGTGGGTCGCCGGGTCGCCGAGGGGGTGCGCGTCGCCGAGGAGCTCGGCGCGCGCTCGGACGTGCTGTGGCCCGCGGAGGGCGTGGTCACCGACCGGCGCGCGCGGGCGCTCGACCGGATCCACCAGGGTGAGACGACCCTGCTCACTCCGTCGACGAGCCTCGACCCGGAGAGCTTCACCCCGACGGGCGGGGCCCGCACCGACGGCGGCACGCCGCTGGTCGTCCGGGACGGTCCGCTGTCCGACATCGTCGAGGGTCTCGGCGGGCCCGAGGACCTCGTGCTCGCCCGGCAGCAACTCGTCGCGGAGAGCGCCGCCCTGCTCTCCGAGCGCGCCGGCACCGAGCGGACGGTCCTCATCGTCCCGGACCGCGACGCGAGCCCCGACCCCGCGACGTGGGAGCAGCTGCGCGACTCGACCGAGCGCATCCCGTGGCTCGCCGACGGCGACCTCGCCTCGGTCCTCGAGGACTCGGCGGCGGCCCAGCCCGAGTTCACCCCCCGGGACCTGGGCGCGATCCGCCGCTCGATCCCGCACGACCCACCGGCCCCCGCGGCGCTCACCCCGGACCGGGCCAAGCGGCTCCTGGTCGCCCAGCGCGAGATGTTCACCTTCGCCTCGGTGCGCTCGGACGGACCACAGTGGCGAAGGGAGGTCCTCCCCTCCCTGCACCAGCTCACCTCGACCCGGTGGCGGCAGGACCAGGGTGCGTGGGTCCGGCAGTGGGTCGCGCTCGGCGACGAGGTGGTGCTCGCGCAGGACGACCTCGAGGTCTCCTCGGGTGACGTCAACTTCTTCGCCGACACGGGGCGGCTGCAGATCACGGTCGTCAACACGACCGATGTCGAGCTGTCCCACCTCGTCGTGCGCCTCGTGCCCGACAACCCGTCGCTGCGCATCGACGACCAGCCCGAGCCCGTCACGATCGGTCCCGGTGGGCGGCAGACGGTGACCGTTCAGGCCACCGCCCTGGCGGCCGGCCAGGTCCCCGTGCACGTGTCGGTGGCGACACCGGGCGGCGAGCAGCTCGCCGTGCCCGCGACCCTGCGGGTGCGCGTGCGTCCCACCGGCGACTCGATCTACTGGGTCATCGGTGGCGCCGCCGTCCTGCTCGTCCTCGCCGGGACCTGGCGTACCGTGCGGGGCGGTCGCCGCGCCGACGGGGCCGCAGACGACACCCGCGACGACGAAGGACACGCATGAGCGAGGCCACCACGCCGGCCCCCGGGCCGGACGAGGAGATCGTGGACCGCTCGAGCCCGGGGATCGGCCGCTCCAGCGCGGTCATGGCGGCCGGGACGCTCTTCTCCCGGATCCTCGGGTTCGCTCGCAACAGCCTGACGGCCTACGTCGTCGGCCTGACGATCATCGCCGCCGACGCGTGGAACGCCGCCAACACGCTGCCCAACATCTTCCACCTGCTCATCGCCGGCGGTGTCCTCAACGCCGTGATCGTCCCCCAGATCACCCGGGCGATGCGGGACCCCGACGGAGGCCGGACCTACATCAACCGGCTGCTCACGCTCTCCGGCGTGGCGCTGGCGGTCGTGACGCTCGTGCTGACGCTCGCGGCGCCGCTGCTCGTCTCGCTCGTCGTCTCGAGCAGCTGGCCGGCCGAGGCACGCACGCTGGCGACCGCCTTCGCGGTGCTCTGCCTGCCGCAGGTCTTCTTCTACGGGCTGTACACCCTCCTCGGGCAGGTGCTCACCGCCCACCACCGGTTCGGCGCGTTCATGTGGGCACCCGCCCTGGCCAACGTCGTGGCGATCGGTGGCCTGCTGTGGTTCGTGCTCGCCGACCGGCCGCTCCAGGGGCCCGTGTCGTCGTGGGACCCGACGATGATCGCCGTGCTCGGCGGCTCGGCGACGCTGTCGATCGCGCTGCAGGCCTTCGCCCTGATCCCGGCGCTGCGCAGCACCGGCCTGCGCTACCGGCCCGTGTGGGGCCTGCGCGGCAGTGGTCTGGGCGGCGCCTCCCGGATGGCCATGTGGGCCTTCGCCGCGGTCGTCATCGGCCAGCTGGCCTACCTCGTCAACTCGCGGGTCCTCACCGGGGCGCTCCACGCCGCCGCCGACCAGGGCGTCGAGGGCGCCGGGCTCACCGCTTACGCCAATGCCTTCCTCCTCTTCATGCTCCCGCACGGCATCATCACCGTGTCGTTGGTCACCGCGCTCTTCACGCGGATCTCGCACGCGGTGCACGACGACGACACCCGTGCCGTCACGAGCGACCTGCGGCAGGGACTCACCGTCCCCGGCGTGCTCCTGGTGCCCGGGACCGCGGCGATCATCCTGCTCGCCCCCTACCTGCTCGCGGCCGTGCTGCCCGGCATCTCCAGAGCCCAGACCGACGCCTCGGTCGGCGTGCTCGTCGCGATGATGCTCGGCCTCGTGCCCTACGGGTGGTTCTTCCTCGTGCAACGCACCTACTACGCGTACGAGGACGGACGCACTCCCTTCGTCCTGCAGCTCGTCGTCACCGGGATCGCCCTGACCTTCACCGTCATCGGCAGCGTCGGCCCACCCGTGCACACGGCCACCTGGGTCGGCCTCGGTCAGACCGTGTCCAACCTCGTCGCCGCCCTCATCGGGCTGTGGCTGCTGCGGCGGCGGATCGGGCGCCTCGGCCTCTCCGAGGTGGTGCGCACCTTCGTCCGGCTCGGCATCGCCACCGCCGTGGCGACCCTCGTCGGCTGGCTCCTCATGCGCGGCCTGCTGACCGTCCTCGACGGGGGGACCTGGCTCGGGGCGTTCGTGCTGACGTCGGTCGTCGGACTCGTCGTCCTCGCCCTCAGCCTGGGCCTGGCCGCGCAGCTGCGGGTGCGCGAGGTCACCGAGCTGCTCGCTCCCCTGACCCGACGCCTCGGCCGCGGCTGACGCGCCCCCGCCGTCCGGCTCCCGGCGCGCGCCCCGTCGTGGACCTAGGATGGCGCGGCAGACATCCACCGACGAGAGGGACAGCGTGCACGGGGTGAACCCGGGGACCGAGCTCGGTCGCTACACGGTCGAATCCCGGATCGAGCAGATCCCGGGCGGTGAGCGCTGGGCGGCGAGGGACACGACGCTGGACCGCGACGTGACGCTCGTCGTCATGCCCGCGGAGGACGACACGACACTCGCCGCACTCGACGCGGCCCGCCGCGCCGCGGGGGTCGAGGCGGCCCAGCTCGTGCGCATCCTCGACGTCGGCGGCGAGGGTGACCTCGCCTGGATCGCCGAGGACGCCCTCACCGGCTCCCGGACCTATGCCGCCGCCATCGGCGAGGAGGGCCTGCCCGCCGAGGAGGTGCGCCGCATCACCGGCGAGATCGCCACGGGCGTCGAGGCGGCCCGGGCCCGCGGCCTGCACCACCTCGCCCTCACCCCCGAGATCGTCGAGCTGACGAGCGACGGCCGGGTCAAGGTGCGCGGCCTGGCCACCGCCGCCGCCCTCGCCGGCATCGAGACCGAGGGCGCCGAGGCCGACCGTGACGACGCCATCGGCATCGTCGCCCTGGCCTACGCAGGACTCACCGGCACCTGGCCGCTCGAGGCGCGCACCACGCTGCCCGCCGCGCCGCGCATCGACGGCGTGCCGAGTCCCCCTTCGCACCTCGCCGTGGCCGTCCCGGGTGACCTCGACACGATCTGCCGGGAGACGCTCGGCGACGGCACCGGCCCCGACTCGGCCGGCGACTACGCCGCCCAGATCGCGCCCTGGTCGCGCATCCCGCTCGCGGGGGCCGTGCGCACCAGCCCGACCGCACCGGAGGAGCCGGCGAGCACCGACGTCGCGTCCGACGACACGGTCACGCTGCCCACGACCTCGACCGGATCGGCCGGAGCTGCCGGTGCCACCGGTGCTGCGGCCGCCGGTGCCGGGGCAGGGGCTGCCGCCGGGGCCGCCGGTGCGGCGTCCGCGGGCTGGGGCGGTGACGTCGACGGCGACCACGACGCGGACCAGGTGACGCGCCCGATCCGTCTCGACGAGTCCCGCCACACCGTGGAGATCACGCCGGGCGGGCAGGGCTCGGCGGGCACGACATCACGCACGAGCGACGACGACCATGATGACGCCACTGGCCGGCGCGCCCACGGTGCCCGACACGGTGCCGACGACGCCGACGCTCCCCATGGGCGCACCGCGGCCGGTGCGGCCGCAGCCGCTGCTGCCGCGGCGGCGGGCGCCGCGGCGGGTGCGGCGGCCACCGG
>NZ_BCSQ01000077.1 GCF_001570945.1 Janibacter anophelis NBRC 107843 | reverse complement strand
CGGCCGACTGCCCTACACCCGCCGTCACACCCGCCTGCTCGTCGGGTCGGGCACCGGGTGGGCGCTCGATGCGATGGACGTCGGGCTGATCTCCTTCGTCATCGTCGTCCTGGCCGAGCAGTGGCAGCTGTCGACGAGCGAGCGCTCGTGGATCGTCACGGTCGGGTTCATCGGCATGGCGATCGGCGCCACGCTGGGTGGGCGGCTGGCCGACCGGTTCGGCCGGCGCGCGGTCTTCGCCGCGACGCTCGTCGTCTACGGGCTCGCGACGGGGGCCTCGGCGCTCGTCGGCGGCCTGGCGGTCTTCCTCGTGCTGCGCTTCCTCGTCGGACTCGGTCTCGGGGCCGAGCTGCCGGTCGCCTCGACGCTCGTCAGCGAGCTGTCGCCGACGCGCATCCGTGGCCGGCTCGTCGTGCTGCTCGAGTCCTTCTGGGCGGTGGGCTGGATCCTCGCCGCGGTCATCGGCTTCTACGTCGTGCCGCGCGGCGACGACGGCTGGCGGTGGGGCCTGGCGCTCGGTCTCGTCCCGGCCGTCTACGCGGTCGTCGTGCGCTACGGCCTGCCGGAGTCGGCGGCCTGGCTCGAGAGCCGCGGTCGGCACGCGGAGGCCGAGGAGGTGGTGCGCGGCTTCGAGGAGTCCGCCGGGGTCGCACCCGGCACGACGACGAAGGGGGAGTCCGCCCCCTTCGCCACGACGGAGCTGGGTCCCGCCGAGGCCGACCCCACCGAGCCACCCGGCCTGTGGTCGGCGGGCCTGAGACGGCGCACCCTGGGCATCTGGCTCGTGTGGTTCGGCGTCAACTTCTCCTACTACGGGGCCTTCCTGTGGATCCCGAGCCTGCTCGTGGCGCGCGGCCACGACGTGACGACCTCCTTCGGGTACACCCTCGTCATCACGCTCGCGCAGCTGCCCGGGTACGCGCTCGCGGCGCTGCTCGTCGAGTTGTGGGGGCGTCGCGGCACGCTCGCCCTCTTCCTCGTCGGGTCGGCGGTCGCGGCGTGGTTCTTCGGACAGTCGGACTCGGCGACCTCGATCATCGTCGCGGGCAGCGCGCTCTCCTTCTGCAACCTCGGCGCGTGGGGCGCCCTCTACGCGATCACGCCCGAGATCTACCCGACCCGGGTGCGCGGCGCGGGCGCCGGGGCCGCGGCCGGCTTCGGCCGCCTCGCGTCGATCGCCGCGCCGCTCACCGTGCCCTTCCTCCTCGAGCGCGGCGGTGACGACGGTGACGTCGTCGTCTTCTCGCTCTTCACCGCAGCCTTCGTCCTGGCGGCCGCGGCCGCCTTCCTCCTGCCGGAGACGCGCGGGCGGGAGCTCGCCTGATCCTCTCTTGAATCCGGGTTCAAGTCGCTCTAGGCTGACGGGACCCGACTCGAAGGAGAGTGCGCCGTGGTGGCCGTACCGACCGTGACAGGGAGTGTCGACTCCGCCGACCTGGGGCGCGTGCTGGCCCACGAGCACATCTTCGTGCTCGGCGAGGAGTACCGCCAGAACTACGCGGACGACTGGGACGAGGACGCCAAGGTGGCCGAGGCGGTCGCCGAGCTCGGGCAGCTGCCGGGGCTGGGCATCGACACGATCCTCGACCCCACGGTGCTCGGCCTGGGGCGCTACCTGCCGCGCGTGCAGCGCGTCGCCGAGCAGGTCGACGTCAACATCGTCGCGGCCACGGGGCTGTACACGTACAACGAGATCCCCTTCCAGTTCCACTACACCGGCCCCGGGCTGCTCTTCGACGTGCCCGAGCCGCTCACCGAGCTCTTCCTCAAGGACCTCACCGAGGGCATCGCCGACACGGGCGTGCGCGCCGGGTTCCTCAAGTGCGCCATCGAGGAGCAGGGCCTGACCCCGGGTGTCGAGCGGGTCATGCGGGCGGTCGGGGCCGCCAGCGCCCAGAGCGGTGCCCCGATCACGGTGCACACCAACCCGCACACGCAGTCCGGGCTGGTGGCCCAGCGGGTGCTCGCCGAGGAGGGTGCCGACCTGTCCCGGGTGGTCATCGGCCACAGCGGCGACAGCACCGACGTCGACCACCTGTGCGCGCTCGCCGACGCCGGGTCCTACCTCGGCATGGACCGCTTCGGTCTCGACGTGTTGCTGCCCTTCGAGGACCGGGTCGCGACCGTGCTGGAGCTGCTGCGGCGCGGGTACGCCGAGCGGATGGTGCTCGCGCACGACGCCTCGTGCTTCATCGACTGGTTCGACGCCGAGGCCAAGCGCCAGGTGGTGCCGCGGTGGAACTACCGCCACATCAGCGAGGACGTCATCCCCGCACTGCTCGAGGGCGGCGCGAGCCAGGACGACATCGACACGATGCTCGTGGTCAACCCGCGGCGGTACTTCGAGGGGTAGCCGGCGCCTCCGTCCTCAGCCGACCGCCGCGACGAACTCGAGGATGCGCCGGGTGAGGATGCGTGCCTCGTCGGGCTGGTACTCCGCCGGCAGGGTCGGGTCGTTGAAGAGGTGCCCGCCGCCCTGGTACTCGACGAAGGTGTACTCGCCCCCGGCCCGCTCGACGTCGTCCTCGAGCTCGGGGTCGAACTCCTTGTCCTCCGCGTGGAAGGGGTCCTCGCTCGTCACGTGGACCTGCCCGGGCACGCCGGGCGGCCAGGTCGCCTCGAGGAAGCGCATCGGCAGACCGCCCCCGACCATGACGACACCACGGGCGTCGTCGGGCCGCTGCGCAGCGATCCACTGCGCCATGCCGGCGCCGTTGGAGAACCCCACGGCGACGAAGGGTCCGGTGACCTCGGCGCTCGCCTCCCGGGCGAAGGCCATCTGGGCGGGGAAGCCGAGCTCCTGCGAGCGGGCGCCCGCCGGCTCGTAGTCGTCGAAGGTGACGCCCTCGAGGTGGTCGACGGTCGTCACGCTGTGGCCGGCGCCGGTCAGGGCGTCTGCGAGATCGGTGATGCCCTGACGGACACCGAGGACGGACGGGAAGAGCAGTACCTGGGCCATGACACCAACCTAGGGCTGGGCACCGACAGCCGTCGGTCGAGCACCGGCCGTCGACGGTGCCCCGACGCCCGTCAGCGGAAGACCGGCCGCCGCTTCTCGACGAAGGCCCGGGCCGCCTCGACGTGGTCGCCCGTCAGGCCGCACTCCTTGTGCCGGGGCACCTCCGCGGCCATCGACTCGGACAGCGTGTGGCGGGGCGCCTCGCGCAGGTTGCGCTTGATGTGCGACAGCGCGAGGGCGGGCCCGTCGGCGAGCTGCCTGGCCAGATCACGGGTGGCCTGCTCGAGCTCCTCCTCGGGCACCATCCGGTTGAGCAGCCCCAGGTCGTGGCAGGCCTGCCCGTCGAGGCGCGGGTTGAGCAGCATCAGCTCGCGGGCGCGCGCCGGGCCGACGAGTCGCTCGAGGAGCCAAGCCACACCGAAGTCGCCGGACAGGGCGACGCCGGCGAAGGCCGTGGCGACCACGGTGCGCGGCGTGCCGATGCGCAGGTCCGCGGCGAGCGCCAGGCCGAGGCCTGCGCCGGCCGCCGCACCCGGCAGGGCCGCGACCGTCGGCTTGGAGAAGGCGTGGAGGCGGCCGACGGTCAGCTCCTGGTGACGCAGCTGCTCGGCGACCCCGGCCGGGTCGACCTCGGTGGCGCCGCCCCCTTCGCCCCCGTCCGCGTCGAACTGCTGCACGTCACCGCCGGCGCAGAAGGCGCGCCCGGCGCCGGTGAGCACGAGGACCCGCACGGCGGGGTCGGCGTCGGCTCCGGCGAGCAGCTCGCCGAGGCCCTCGATCATGGGCACGGACATCGCATTGCGCCGGTCGGGCCGGTTGAGCGTGATGGTGGCGATGCCGTCGGTGAGGTCGTAGAGGACGTGGTCGGTCGTCACGGGATCTCCTGGGGTCGGGGGTGGGGCGAAGGGAGGGGCCGGGCGAACCCGACCGCGGCCAGCAGGGGGAGCAGCACGAGCACGAGCAGCGCGCGGGGGAAGCCGAGGACGTCGCCGAGCCCGCCGACGGCGGCGGCGCCGAGGCTGCCGCCGAGGAGGAAGACGAGGGTGAGCAGGCCGAGCGCGCCACCGCGCGTGCGCACGGGCACGGAGTCGGCGACGAGCGCCGTCATCGCCGGCTGGCCGAGACCGAAGGAGAGCATGAGCATCAGGGTGGCGGCGATGAGCACGAGGGGCTCGACGAGTGCCGCACCGAGCGCGGCCAGCACGATGGCGCTGGCGGTGCCGGTCGTCGCGAGGAGCTGGCTGCGGGCCGCGCCGAAGGTGATGAGCGCCGGGCCGGTGATCCGCGGGGCGATGATGCCGAGCGCGGCGCATGGCAGCAGCAGCAGCCCGACCTGCGTGCCCGTCCAGCCCTGCGCGGTGAGGACGGTGGGGATCGCGACGAGCATGCCGAACCACGCCGACGGCAGGCTGGCCGCCGTCAGCAGGCTGCGCCGGGCCGCCGGGTCGCGCACCAGTGCGGCCGGCACCACGCCGTCCGGTCGGCCGCGGGAGCGCAGGACGGCGGTCGGGGCCGCGACGACGAGCACGACGAGACCGACCAGCGCCGTGGCCGGCCCGAGCGTCGCCGCCTGCAGCGACAGGACCGCGCCGATGGCGGCTGCGCCGACGAGGAGCGCGCCGGCGGGGTCGAGCGTGGCGCCCGACTGGCGCTCGGTGGGCAGGTCGCGCCAGACGAAGGGGATGACCGCCAGCGTCATCAGCGGGATGGCGACGACGGGACGCCAGCCGAAGGGGTCGACGAGCAGGGCGCCGGCGACCGGGCCCAGGGTGTTGATCGTCGCGCCGACGCCGGAGTAGGTGGCCATCGCGCGGGCGCGGCTGTCGCCGGCGAAGAGCGCCTGCACCGCGGCGAGGGTGAGCGCGGGCACGGCCGAGGCGCCGAGTCCCTGGAGGGTGCGCGTCGCGACGAGGGCGGGCAGGGAGTCGACGAGCGCTCCGGCGCAGGCCGCGGTCACCATGACCGACATGCCGATGAGCAGGGGCAGACGGATGCCGACGAGGTCGCCGAGGCGACCGAAGACCGCACTGCCGACGGCGAGGGCGAGGGAGTAGCAGGAGACGACGAGCGCGGCCCGACCCGTGGTGAGGGTCAGGTCGTCCGCGATGTCGGGCAGGGCCACGGCGACCGCGGCGCTGCCCAGGCCCGTCACACCGAAGAGCACGGCGATGGCGGTCGCGAGGGCCCCGCGGTGCGGCGTCGGTGGCAGGGTGGCGCTGGAGATGGTGGGCTCCCGAGTGGAGGGGAAACAGACTTGAATCTGAATCTAAGTTCAAGTATACCTGTCGTCAGCCCCATCAGACCAGAGGAGCCGCCATGACGACGACGTCATCCGACCCGAGCGTGGTCGACGCCAGCCCGGCCGCCATGCGCGCCACGGCGTTGCTCATCGACTTCGGGGGAGTGCTCACGGCGCCGATCTCGCGAGCCTTCGGCGCGCTGGCGGCAGCTGCCGGGCTCGACCCCGACGCCGCCCTGCGCATCCTCGCGACCCACGAGGGTGCCCGGACCGCGCTGGCCGAGCACGAGACCGGGCGGCTCGACGACGACGGCTTCGAGGACGCCTTCGCCGCCGCGCTCACCGAGGCGGGCGGTCGGGTGCGGGCGCGCGGGATGCTCGCCGACCTGGCCACCCACATGGACCTCGACGAGCCGATGATCGACCTCGTGCGCGAGGCCCGCGCCGCCGGGGTCCCGGTCGCGCTCGTCTCCAACTCGCTCGGGCGCGACTGCTACGCCCGCGTCGACCTCGACGAGCTCTTCGACGTCGCGGTGATCTCCGCGCAGGTGGGCGTGCGCAAGCCCTCGCGCGAGATCTACCGCATCGCGTGCGAGCGGCTCGGGGTCGCCCCCGGCGACTGCGTGCTCGTCGACGACCTCGAGCACAACCTCGTCGGGGCCGCCCGACTGGGCATCCACGGCATCCTGCACCGCACCGCCGACGAGTCCGTGCCCCGCATCCGCGAGGCGCTCTCCCTTCCCTCTCCGGCAGCCACGAGTTGACCGGCCCCCACCCCACCGAGCCCAAGGACGACCACGATGTTCGAACTCAGTGACCGCGGACAGGACTACTGCGACCGCCTGCTCACCTTCATGGACGAGCACGTCTACCCCGCGGAGAGCGTCTACCGCGAGCAGATGCGTGCCTCCGGTGACGCCAACCACCACCCCCAGGTCCTCGAGGACCTCAAGGCCGAGGCACGCAGCCAGGGCCTGTGGAACCTCTTCCACCCGCACCCCGAGTGGGGCCCCGGGCTGACCAACCTCGAGTACGCGCACCTGGCCGAGATCACCGGTCGCAGCATCGAGATCGCCCCCGAGGCGATCAACTGCAATGCCCCGGACACCGGCAACATGGAGGTGCTCACCCTCTTCGGCACCGACGAGCACAAGGAGAAGTACCTCAAGCCGCTGCTCGCCGGTGAGATGGCCTCGGCCTTCGCCATGACCGAGCCGGCCGTCGCCAGCTCCGACGCGACCAATGTCGAGACGAGCATGGTGCGCGACGGCGACGAGTACGTCATCAACGGCCGCAAGTGGTGGACCTCCAACGCCCTGCACCGCAACTGCAAGGTCCTCATCGTCATGGGCAAGACCGACCCGGACGCCCCGACCCACCGGCAGCAGTCGATGATGGTCGTCCCGATCGACACCCCCGGCGTGAAGATCGAGCGCGGGCTGCCCGTCTTCGGCTACATGGACCGCGAGGGCCACGCCGAGGTGACCTTCACCGACGTGCGCGTGCCCGTCACCGCGCTGCTGGCGGAGGAGGGCGACGGCTTCATGATCAGCCAGGCCCGCCTGGGCCCGGGCCGGATCCACCACTGCATGCGCGCCATCGGCGTCGCCGAGCGGGCCCTCGACCTGATGATCGACCGGGCGCAGTCGCGGGTGACCTTCGGCGAGCCGGTCGCCAACCGGGCCAACATCATGGACTGGGTCGCCGAGTCGCGGATCGAGATCGAGATGGCCCGCCTGCTGACCCTCAAGGCAGCGCACATGATGGACACCGTGGGCAACAAGGTCGCCCGCACCGAGATCGCCGCGATCAAGGTGGCCGCCCCGGCGGTCGCGCTCAAGGTCATCGACCGGGCCATCCAGGTCCACGGCGGTGGCGGCGTGAGCGACGACTTCCCCCTGGCCCAGTGGTATGCCCACATGCGCACCCTGCGCCTGGCCGACGGTCCCGACGAGGTGCACAAGATGACGATCGCGCGGCGCGAGTACCGCCGTCGCAGCCCCCAGTGGGGCAAGCAGGCATCGTGATCGAGGGCATCGACACCACCGCGATGACGGCCTGGCTCGCCGAGCGGGTCGACGTCGAGCCACCACTGGCCTACGAGCGGGTGGGCCTCGGGCAGTCCAACCTCACGTACCTGGTCACGGACGCGCGGGGGGTGCGGATCGTCCTGCGGCGTCCCCCGATGGGTCAGCTGCTCGCCTCGGCGCACGACGTCGCCCGTGAGCACCGGATCCTCGCGGCGCTCCAGGGCAGCGATGTCCCGCTGCCCGTCGTGCACGGGCTGTGCGAGGACCCGGCGGTCGCCGACCGGCCGGTGCTCGCCGTCTCCTTCGTCGAGGGGCTCGTCCTCGACGAGCGGGCGGATGCCGAGGGACTGTCCCCGGTGGCCCGCCACGCGGTGGGTCTCTCGCTCGCCGACACGCTCGCGCGCATCCACGCCGTCGACCTCGAGGCGGTCGGGCTCACCGGCCTCGCCAGCCACAAGCCCTACGCGGCGCGCCAGCTGCGCCGGTGGTCGGGGCAGTGGGAGCTCTCCCGCACCCGCGAGGTCGCCGAGCTCGACCGGCTCACCGTGCGGCTGCACGGGCGCGAGCCCGAGCCCGGCGAGGTGACCCTCGTCCACGGCGACAGCCACCTGCGCAATGTCATCGTCGACCCCGACGACGCCCGGGTCCGGGCGATCCTCGACTGGGAGCTGTCGACCCTCGGTGACCCGCTCGCCGACCTCGGCACCCTCCTGGCCTACTGGCCCCGGCCCGGTGACCCGCCGACGATGCGATTCGACGCGTCCACGGTCGAGGGCTTCGCCTCCCGCGAGGAGCTCGTCGAGCACTACGTCGCGGCCAGCGGCCGCGACGTCTCCGCCCTGCCGTTCTGGCACGGGCTGGGGTTGTGGAAGCTCGCGATCATCCTCGAGGGGGTGCGCCGCCGCCAGCTCGACGACCCCCGCAACCTCACGGCGATGGGGGAGCTGCCCGCCGAGGCCGTCGACCAGCTCGTCGACGCGGCGCACGCCGTGCTGGACGCAGCGGATTAGCATGTCCGCCATGCCGAGCGACAGCGAGACCGCGACCAGCGAGGTCCCCGACCTCGTCGATGCCGCACGACTGGGGACCCAGCCGCAGACGGCCCGGGGCAAACGCACCCGGGACGCCCTGATCGCCGCGGCCCGCACGGTCTTCGAGCGCGACGGCTTCGTCGACTCCCGCCTGGTCGACATCGCCGCCGAGGCCAAGTGCTCGATCGGCAGCTTCTACACGTGGTTCGACAGCAAGGACGAGGTCTTCGCCGCCGTCCTCCACGAGGCGCAGAACGACATGCTGCACCCCGGGACCTCGCGCATCCAGGCCTCGGACGACCCGGTCGCGATCATCGCGGCGAGCAACCGGGCCTACGTCGACGCCTACCGCCGCAATGCCCGGCTCAACCTCCTGCTCACCCAGGTCGCTGCCGTCGACCCACGCTTCCGGGAGATGCGCCACAAGCGCGCCCGCGCCTTCGTCACCCGCAACGCGCGAGCGATCGCCGACCTGCAGCAACGCGGGCTGGCCGACCGGGGCGTCGACGCAGAGCTGGCGGCGGAAGCCCTCTCCGGCATGGTCTCCCGCCTGGCCTACGAGAGCTTTGCGATGACCAAACCGTCGGGTGAGCCGTTGACCGAGGCGCAGGTCGACACCCTCGTCGAGACACTCACGCGGTTGTGGACCAATGCCCTCGGCCTGACCCGCCCGGACCTGCGCGCCGACTGAGCCGACCCCCTTCGCACGCGAGGACCCGCACCCCCTCGGGGATGCGGGTCCTCGTCGTCTGCCCGCCGGTCAGCGGGCGATGTTGACCCCGCCGTCGACGGTCAGGGTGCTGCCGACGACGTAGTCGCCGGCGTCGGAGGCGAGGTAGACCGCGGCGGCGGCCATGTCCTCGTCGCGGCCGATGCGGCCGGAGGGGATCTGCCCGGAGATCGCGTCCCCGTGGTCGCGCGCCTCCTTGTTCATGTTCGAGGCGAAGGCGCCCGGGGCGATCGCGCTGACGACGATCCCCTCGGGGGCGAGGCGCACGGCCATCCGCTTGGTGAGGTGGACGATGCCTGCCTTGCTCGCGTGGTACGAGTACGTCTCGAGCGGGTTGAGCGAGAGGCCGTCGATCGAGGCGATGTTGATGACCTTGGCCAGGTGGCCGCCGCGTTCGCGGCCGGCGAGCAGCAGCCCCTTGGCGGCCTGGGTGAGGAAGAACGGGGCCTTGACGTTGAGGTCCATGACCTTGTCCCAGCCGCTCTCGGGGAAGTCGTCGAAGGGCTCGCCCCAGGCGGCGCCGGCGTTGTTGACGAGGATGTCGAGGTGGCTCTCGTGCTCGCCGAAGGCGGCGAGCAGCGCGGCGATGCCGGCCGTCGTCGAGACGTCGCCGGGGAGGGCGACGCAGCGCCCTTCGCCGTACTGCTGCGACAGCTCGTCCGCCGTCGCGCGGCAGGCCTCCTCCTTGCGCGCGGTGATGTAGACCGTCGCGCCCTGGCTGAGCAGCCCCTCGGTGATCATCCGGCCGATGCCGCGTGATCCGCCGGTGACGAGGGCGACGCGGGCGTCGAGGGAGAAGAGGGCGGGGATGTCCATGGGCGGTCCTTCGCTCGAGTGGTGGGGTTGCGTCGACCGTAGCCGGACTTGAATCTCAGTTCAATAGTAGTTGAATCACGATTCACGTTGTGGGAGGGTGACGACCACACCGTCGTCCAACCCCAGGAGCCACCATGACCCGGACCTCGCAGGAGATCCGCCTGGCCGCCCGTCCCGCGGGCCGCCCCGACGCGAGCACGTGGGAGCTGACCACGAGCGAGGTGCCCGAGCCCGCCGAGGGCCAGATCGTCGTGCGTGTCGGGCTCATCTCGCTCGACCCGGCGATGCGCGGCTGGCTCAACGACGTGCGCTCCTACATCCCCCCGGTCGGCGTGGGAGAGGTCATGCGTGCGCTCGGCGCCGGCGAGGTCGTCGCCTCCGCGCATCCCGACTTCGCCGTCGGTGACGTCGTGAGCGGCAACTTCGGCGTGTGCGAGTACGCCCTGTCGGACACGAAGGGGGTCGCCCACCTCGACCTCGACGTCGCCCCGATGGAGACCTGGCTGGGAGCGCTCGGCATGCCCGGCATGACTGCCTACTTCGGTCTCGAGGACGTCGGCCGGGTCCAGCCGGGCGACACCGTCCTCGTCTCCGCCGCCGCGGGCGCCGTCGGCAGCACCGTCGCCCAGCTGGCCAAGGCCAAGGGCTGCCGCGTCATCGGCGTCGCCGGTGGCCCGGACAAGGTGGCCTGGCTGCGCGAGCTCGGCCTCGACGAGGTCATCGACCGCCGCGACGGCGACCTGCTGCGCCAGGTGCGCAAGGCCGCCCCGGACGGCATCGACGTCTACTTCGACAACGTCGGCGGCGAGCTGCTCGACGCCGCCCTGGCCAACCTCGCCCGGGGCGCCCGCGTCGTCATCTGCGGCGCGATCTCGACGTACAACGACGAGACCCTCGCCGAGGGGCCGCGCCGCTACATGTCGCTGCTCGTCTTCCGCGCGACGATGCAGGGCTTCGTCGTCTTCGACTACGCCGACCGGTACCCGGAGGGCGTCGCGGCGATCTCGCGGCTCATCGCCGACGGCCGGATGACGGCGACCGAGACCGTCCTCGAGGGCGGCGTCCCCGCCTTCCCCGATGCCCTGCTCGGCCTCTTCGACGGGGTCAACACCGGCAAGCTGCTCCTGCGGGTCTGAGCCCCGCCGACGACGAAAGGTCCTCCTCCATGCGTGCGATCCACATCTCCTCCCTCGACGGCCCCGAGGCGGTCGAGGTCGTCGACCTGCCCGACCCGGCGAACGACTCCCTCGTGACGATCGAGGTCAAGGCGGCCGGCGTCGCCTTCCCCGAGCTGCTGCAGACCCGCGGTCTCTACCAGCTCAAGCCCGACCTCCCCTTCGTCCCGGGTGCCGAGGTCGCCGGCGTCGTCACCGCCGCCCCGGAGGGCAGCGGACTGTCCGTCGGTGACCGGGTGGCGGCCCTGACGCTCCTCGGCGGCTTCGCCGAGCGGGCGCTGGCCCGCCCCGACCTGACCTTCGTCCTGCCGGACGAGGTCTCCTTCGAGGAGGGGGCCTCCTTCACGTTCAACTACGCCACGGTCTACTTCGCGCTCATCGAGCGCGGCCACCTGACCGAGGGGGAGACCGTCCTCGTCCACGGCGCCGCCGGAGGCATCGGCACCGCGGCGATCCAGCTGGCCAAGGCCTTCGGCGCGGGCAAGGTCATCGGCGTGGTCTCGACCGAGGCGAAGGGGGAGATCGCCCGGGCGGCCGGCGCCGACGAGGTCGTCATGGCCGACGGCTTCCTCGAGGCGGTCGGCAAGGCGAGCGTCGACATCGTCGTCGACCCGGTGGGCGGTGACCGCTTCACCGACTCGCTGCGCAGCCTGCGCGAGCACGGCCGACTGCTCGTCATCGGTTTCACCGCCGGGTCCATCCCGGAGGTCAAGGTCAACCGCCTGCTCCTCAACAACATCTCCGTCGTCGGAGTCGGGTGGGGCGCCTATGCCATGTCGCGCGAGGGACACGTCGGCACCGAGTGGGAGGCGATGCTGCCGCACCTGCGCAGCGGCGCCCTGCGGCCCGTCGTCGGTGCCACCCACCGCCTGGAGGACGCGGCGCAGGCCCTGACCTCGCTCGAGGGGCGCACGGTGACCGGCAAGGTCGTGCTCGTGCCATGACCACCGCCACGCTCCCCACGGTCGAGGAGGTCGTCCAGATCCCCGCGTCCTGCACCGTCGTCGCCGGCCCGGAGTGGGAGGACGGCAACGGCCACGTCAACGTCTCGCACTTCTACGGGCTCCACCTGTCCGCCGCCGAGGAGTCGCTGCGGTTGATCGGTGTCGACGAGGACTACCGGACCTCGCGCCGGCTCGGTGTCTTCAGCATGGAGCAGCACCTGCGCTTCCTCCACGAGGTGCACATCGGCGAGGAGCTCTCCGCGCACGTGCGGTGGCTCGACCGGGGGGACAAGGTCTTCCACGGCATCTCGATCGTCGTCAGCCACACGACCGGTCGCATCGCCAACACCCTCGAGGTGCTTGAGGGCCACGTCGACCTCGTGGCCCGGCGGGCGACCCCCTTCCCGGCTGACCTCGCGCAGCGGATCGACGAGCGGGTCGCCGCGCACCGGGCCCTGTCCTGGCAGGTGCCGTTGTCGGGCGCCGTGGGCGTGCGCCGCTGACGGGCCGCGCCACGACGACGAAGGAGCCGCACCCGGATGGGTGCGGCTCCTTCGTCGTGCGGGCGGTCAGGAGCTGAAGCGGCCGATGGACTCCGCGACGAGGATCGGCTTGTCGATCCCGTCGGCCTCGACGGTGAGCGTCGTGACGACCTTGACCGCACCGGGGGCGGTCTCCTCGACCGAGGTCAGCGTCGCGCGCAGCCGGATGCGCGAGTCCACCGGCAGGGGGTGGATGAAGCGCACCTTGTCGTAGCCGTAGTTGAGGCTGTGCGCGAAGCCGTCGAAGGCCATGAGCTCCTCGAGGAAGGCGGGCGTGCGCGAGAGGCTGTAGAGACCGTGCGCGATCGTCGAGCCGAAGGGGGAGTCCGCGGCCCGGGCAGGGTCGACGTGGATCCACTGGTGGTCGCCGGTCAGGTCGGCGAAACCGTCGATGCGGGACTGGTCGACGACGTGCCACTCGGTCGGTCCGAGCTCGACGCCGACGAGGGCCTTGAGGTCCTCGATGGAGGTCGGACGGTGCTGCGCGGTCTGGGTCATGGTGAGCTCCTTCGATCACGTGGGGTTGACCCGAAACCTAGTTGAACTTGAAGCCGGGTTCAAGTATGTTCGCGGCAATCGGAGTCGAGACCACAGGAGTTCTCACATGACCACTGACCACCAGCAGCGCGTCGCCGTCGTCACCGGCGCGGCCCGGGGCATCGGCGCGGGCGTCGCCCGCCGGCTCG
>NZ_BCSQ01000076.1 GCF_001570945.1 Janibacter anophelis NBRC 107843 | reverse complement strand
GCACCTCGACCCACGTGACGATTTGGATGCTTGCGCCATGCAGGCATATGGTTGATGGGTGCACACAACCACCCCACACCACACGGGCCAGCTCCAGGAGACGCTGGGTCGGGTCTTCGGGCAGTTCGCGAGGATGATCGCCCGTCGGCAGGCCACCGACCCCCAGGCGATGGGTCGCACCGACTACGCCCTCCTCGGGGTCCTCGAGCACTGCCCCCACGAGCCCGGCATCCGCATCTCCAAGCTCGCGGGCGCGCTCGGCCACGACCTGTCGACGATCAGCCGCCGGGTCAGCCACCTCGAGGGGTATGACCTCCTCGAGCGGCTGCCCGACCCGAGCGACGGGCGCGCCTGCACCGTGCGCCTCACGGCCGCCGGGCGCACGACCCTCCACGAGGAGCGCGTCGCCCGCACCGGGATGCTCGGCACGATCCTCGGCGACTGGCCGCAGGCCGACGTGGCCGAGCTCGACCGTCTCCTCACCCGCCTGAGCCACGACCTCGCCGCCGACGCCGAGGCCTGGCTCCCCCCTTCGCACCAGAGCTCCGGAAGGAGCGCCTCTTGAGCACCTCCCCCGCCCCCTACAAGCTGTCCCCGGCCAACCAGCGGGTCTTCATCGGCCTCATGCTCGGCATGCTCGTCGCCTCGGTCAGCCAGACCATCGTCGGGCCGGCGCTGCCGCGCATCGTCTCCGAGCTCGGCGGCATGGACCACTACAGCTGGGTCGCCACCGCGGCCATGCTCGTCTCCGCCGTCACCGTGCCGATCGTCGGCAAGTTCTCCGACCTCTACGGCCGGCGCGCCTTCTACCTCGGCGGCATCGTCGTCTTCATGATCGGCTCGGTCATCTCCGGCTTCGCCCAGGACTTCTGGATGCTCGTCGGAGGTCGCGCCGTGCAGGGCCTCGGCATGGGCACGCTCATGCCGCTGTCGCAGACGATCATCGGCGACATCATCCCGCCGCGTCAGCGGGGCAAGTACCAGGGCCTCATGGGCGCCGTCTTCGGCGTCACCTCGGTCGCCGGGCCGCTCGCCGGTGGCGTCGTCACCGACCACCTCGGCTGGCGCTGGCTCTTCTTCGTCACCCTGCCGATCGGCGTCGTCGCGCTCTTCTTCATCGCGCGCTTCCTCCACGTGCCGCACACCCCGCGCAAGGCGCCCATCGACTACCTCGGCATCTCGACCCTGACGACCGGACTCGTCGCGCTGCTGCTTGCCGTCTCCTTCGGTGGCAGCACGTGGGCCTGGGGCTCCACCGAGTCGCTGTCCCTCTTCGCACTGAGTGCCGTGGCCCTCGTCGCCTTCGTCCTGGTCGAGCGCCGCGCCGAGGAGCCGGTCCTGCCGCTGCGGCTCTTCGCCGACCGCACGATCAGCCTGAGCCTCGTCGCCGCCTTCGGTGTCGCGATGGTCATGTTCGGCGCGATCATCTACATCCCCGTCTACGCCCAGGGCGTCATCGGGGTCAACGCGACCAACTCCGGCCTGATCCTCATGCCGCTCATGCTCGGCTTCATCGTCTGCGGCATCGTCACCGGGATGCTCATCACCCGCACCGGGCGCTACCTGCCCTTCATGCTCACGGGCATCGCGATCATGGCCGTCGGCGTCTTCCTCCTCACGCGTCTGGACCACAACGCGACGAGCCTGCAGCTGACCGGCTCGATGGTCGTCATCGGCATCGGCCTGGGCATGGCGATGCAGCAGTACACGCTCGTGGTGCAAAACGCGGTGACCCGCAGCGACATGGGCGTCGCCACGGCCTCGACCCAGTTCTTCCGCAACGTGGGTTCGACCGTCGGCATCGCCATCTTCGGTGCGGTCATGTCGAGTGGGCTGCAGGAGCGCATCGCCTCGCACCTGCCCGGTGGCATGCCGGCTGGCGCGCAGCAGATGGACGCCGGCGCCGTGCTCGACCCGGCCGCGCTCTCCCAGCTGCCGCCCACCGTCGCCGAGGCCGTCCGGTGGGGCCTGGCCGAGCAGCTGCACGACGCCTTCATGCTCGGGCTGCCGATCCTCGCGGTCGTCTTCGTCGCGACGATGTTCATCCCCAACCGTCCGCTGCGCGAGACCAACGACGAGCACCCCGTCGAGGACGCGGGGCAGCACGTGCTCGATGCCTACGCCAGCGAGTCCGGCGAGAGCGACCCGCGGGGCGCCGAGCCGGCGGCAGTCGGGACCGCGCGGGGCTGACCCCGTTCGTCCGCACTGCAGCCCTGTCCCCGCGACTCGCGCGGACAGGGCTCGGTCCACCTACTCGCGGGCACGACCACATGCTCGCCCGTCCGCCCGCGTGCCCACACCGCAGACCGCGGGTCCGCGACAGCGCATCCCGCGAGCGTGTCGTCGTACCCTCGGCTCACCACGACCGCTCAACCGGGGGAGAGCGGCAGCCGGCGCTCGCTGGCGAAGCACCGCTCGCGCCCGTCGACCGGGTCGACGAAGCCCACCGTGCTCGCGAGCAGCTGGAGCGGTCGCGAGAAGTCGTCGACCGACACCTCGTGCACCTCCGGGTAGAGGGGGTCGTCGACGATCGGGATGCCGAGGTCGTGCAGGTGCAGGCGCAGCTGGTGGGTACGGCCGGTGTGCGGGGTCAGCCGGTAGACCGCGAGGTCACCGTCGCGCGCCTCGACGTCGATCTGCGTCACGGCGTTGACCGGTGCACCGGGGACGACCTGCGCCTGCCACTGCCCTCGCGTCTTGCGGATGTGGTTGCGGACCGTGAGGGGGAAGTGCAGGTCCTCCCGCCACGGCGCGAGCGCCAGGTAGGTCTTGTCGACCTGCCGGTCGGCGAAGAGGGTCTGGTACGGGCCGCGCCACCGGCGCTCGGTCGCGAGCAGGAGCACCCCCGAGGTCACCCGGTCGAGGCGGTGGAGCGGGGAGAGCTCGGGCAGCCCCAGCTCGTCGCGCAGCCGGACCACGACGCTCTGGCGCACGTGCCGCCCCCGCGGGATCGTCGAGAGGAAGGGCGGTTTGTCGACGACGACGAGCCGCTCGTCCCGGTGCAGGACCGTCAGCTCGCCGGGCACCTCGGGCTCGTCCCGCAGATCCCGGTGGAACCACACGAAGGTGTGCGGCCGGTAGGGGTCCTCGGGCAGCACCGCCCGGCCGTCCCCGTAGACGAACCTCTCCTCGGCGAGCATGCCGTCGACGTCGACCCCGACGGGGCACTTGTGCCCCAGCCAGGCGGCCATCGTCGTCCACGGGCGCGGACGTCCGTGGTCGTGGTCCGGCGTGCGCACCCAGGCAGCATCGAGCCCGTGACGGGCGGGCAGCGGGGAACGAGGGGGCACGCGGCGAGAGTAGGCGCTGCGGACCCGCTGCGGAATGTTTGATTTTCAACTACTGTTGTCACAGGCGACCACAACCGAAGGAGCACCCGATGCCCGCCGTGACCGTCGACGACATCCTCACCCTGCCCCGCGTCACCCAGCCGCTGCCCGACACCGTCTCGCGGCCCGTGCTGTCGGTGAGCACCGCGCCCAAGAGCTTCGAGGGCGAGGGCTTCCCCGTGCGCCGCGCCTTCGCCGGTGTCGACATGGCCCGGCTCGACCCCTTCATCCACATGGACCAGATGGGTGAGGTCGAGTACGCGCCCGGCGAGGCCCGCGGCACGAGCTGGCACCCGCACCACGGCTTCGAGACGGTCACCTACATCATCGATGGCACCTTCGCCCACGAGGACACCCACGGCGGTGGCGGCCTGATCACCGACGGTGACACCCAGTGGATGACCGCCGGGTCGGGTCTGCTGCACATCGAAGCTCCGCCGGAGGAGCTCGTCGTGAGCGGTGGTGTCTTCCACGGCCTCCAGCTGTGGGTCAACCTGCCGAGCCACCAGAAGATGTCCGACCCGAAGTACCAGGACATCCGCTCCGGGCAGGTCGGCCTGCTCTCCAGCCACGACGGCGGCGCACTGCTGCGCGTCATCGCCGGCGAGCTCGACGGTCACGAGGGCCCCGGCATCACGACGACCCCGATCTCGATGATCCACACGACGATCGCCCCGGGTGCGCGGATGCACATCCCGTGGCGCGAGGACTTCAACGGCCTGGCCTACGTGCTCTCCGGCCGGGGCGTCGTCGGTCCCGACCGTCGCCCGATCCGCGAGGGCCAGCTGGCCGTCTTCGGCGCCGGCGGCGCGCTCGAGATCGCGGCCGACGACCAGCAGGACTCGCGCAGCGCGTCGCTCGAGGTGATCCTGCTCGGCGGCCGACCCATCCGCGAGCCCGTCGCGGCCTACGGCCCCTTCGTCATGAACACCCGCGAGGAGCTCGTCACGGCCTTCGAGGACTTCCAGGCCGGGCGTCTGGGCGTCATCCCCAAGACGCCCAAGGTCCGCCCTGCCCTCGAGATCGCCGAGGCCATGGCGAAGGGCGGACACCCCGGCCACGATGTGCTCTGAGGAGCCCCGCGAGCCACTGCAGCACCGGCCAAGGTGAGCGCGTCAGCGGGTCAGCTGCTGCAGTGAGACGTGGACGGTGGCCGGGTCGCCCGGCTCGATGAGCACGAAGCGGCCCCAGAGTCCGCCGTTGCCGGTCGAGGCGCTGCACCCGCGGGTCTCGGGTCCGGCGTCGAGGTCGCCGAGGAGCTCTTGGTGCATCTTCGGCACGAAGGACTGCCGTCCGGCGCCGCCCATCGGCTCGCAGATCGCCTCGGCCTGCTCCCTCGGCGCGGTGAAGGTCAGCGCCCACGCGTGCCGTCGATCGGGCAGGTCCGCGGACGTGATCCGCACACCCTCGGCGCCAGCAGGCAGCTCGAGACCGGCCTGCTGCATCGCGTCGCCGGGGCTCGGGACGTCCTCGGTGCCCTCGTCACCTCCGAAGGGAAGCATCGAGCAGGCGCTCAGCGTCAGGGCGAGCGCCCCGATGACGAAGAAGGTCCGCACAGTCACTTGATCTCCCCTGATGTCGACATGGTCGAGGATTCACCGTACATCTCGAATTCCTTGGCGATGCCGGCCCGGTGCAGGGACGCCAGCTGGGCGTCGGTGACGGTGAGCGGACCGATCGGCGTCTGCTTGGAGCCGTCCCAGTTGTACTGGTCCTGGTAGGTGACAGACGTGTCCATCTCGTAGCGGTACGGGCCGCCGGGCTCGCTCGGCGGGTACACCGTGATCGATCCCGTCTGGCTGTACTCCATGCCGCCCGTCGCGTAGAACCAGTCGGCGCTCTCGGCCGAGGTGATGTAGTACGAGTCCCACGGCGTGCTCACCGGATACGTGATCGGCCCGGTGATCCCCCGGGACCTGGCGTCAGCCACGGCATCTGCCGCAAGGTCCTCCCGCCGGGCGGCGGCCTGCTCGTCGAGGCCCGGTACGTCCTCGAGCATCTGGTCGACGTCCTGCTCGAGGGGCTCGCCGTTGTTGTCCAGGAAGTGGTCGAGGTTCTGCGAGGCATGGGGCCAGTCGTCGGACTTCAGGTCGGCACCGACCCTCGCCGCCTGGTGCACCGAGTGGTCGATCGGGCCGGCGAACTCCGAGTCGTGCTCACCGGCACCCCCGTCCACAGGGGTCCACGGCGGAGGATCGGGCTCGTCGTCCAGGGAGGTTCCCGGGACCGGCTCACCGAGAGCGGGGCCCGCCTCGGGCCGCTCCTCGCCCGGGAGGCTCTCGGGCGTGCGGTGGGGTCGGTCCCACGAGTCGCGGCCGGGTCGGTTGTCCTGCTCCGTCCGGGCGTCGCCCGGCGCCTCACGCGTGCGGTCCCCCGGCTCCTGTCGGTCACGCTGACCTGACATCTCCGCGGCGACCGGCGGGACCTGGGAGGGCGGTCCCACCGCGGGGACGACACCGGGAGTGCCAGGGCCCGTCGCACCACTGCCCTTGTCCTGTTGGTCAGCCTGCTCCACGGCCTGCCGGGCAAAGGTGCGCAGGCGGTCGGCAGCCTCGCCCGTGACGGACTCCACGTGCTGCCAGCTGCCGGTGAAGTGCTCGAGGTCGGGTCCCGCCCACGCCTGCGAGAGCAGCCCCAACATCCCTGCGCCGCGCGGACCGATGTCCGTGAGGACCTCTGCCTGGCGGTTCAGCTCGAGACCGATCTGGCGCAATCTGGCCGTGTCGGCCCCATGGCTCACCGGCATGGACTTCCCCCTTCGTCTGGACCCGGCCACCGTAGGAGGATCCGCCGGACGGCTCCATGGGGAGGACTACCCGCTCGGGCAGCCGGACGTGGACGAGACCGTCCGCTCCGTCCTCAGGCGAAGGGGTCCTGCCCCCGCTTGAACGCCGCCCGGGCCCTGCCGCCGCGGCCGATCGCGGCCCACCGCTTGCGGGCGGCGGCGCGGGCCACGGGGTCGGTGCGCATGGCGATCCACGCCGCCTCGCGCTGGAGCTTGCCCCAGCTGTGCCAGCGACGCTCGTCGAGCTCGCCGGCGGCCAGCGCGGCCTGCACCGCGCACCCGGGCTCGGTCTCGTGGGCGCAGTCGGCGAAGCGGCACGACGCGATGAGTTCCTCGACGTCGGGGAAGGTCAGCGCCACGCCCTCGCCGTCGTCGTGCAACCCGATCGAGCGCAGGCCGGGGGTGTCGATGAGGACCCCGCCACCGGCGAGCGGGATGAGCTCGCGCGCGGTGGTCGTGTGCCGTCCCTTGCCGTCCTGGCGCGTGTCCGAGACGGCCTGGACCGGTTGTCCCGCAAGGACGTTGACCAGCGTGGACTTGCCCGCACCGGACTGACCGATGAGGGCGGTCGTCCCGCCGGCAAGGGTGGCGGCGAGCACGTCGACACCTTCCCCGGTCTCCGCGGAGACGACGAGGACACCGGCGCCGGGGGCGGCCGCCTCGACCTCCGCGCGCGTCTCGTCGGGGTCGAAGGCGAGGTCGGCCTTGGTCAGCACGACGATCGGTTGGGCGCCGGACTCCCACGCGACGACGAGGTAGCGCTCGATCGTCGACAGGTTGACCTTGGTCTCGAAGGGCACCGCCACGAGCACGTGGTCGAGGTTGGCCGCCATGACCTGCGCGTCGGACCGCTCACCGGCTGCCTTGCGCACGATCGAGGTGCGCCGCGGCAGCACGACCCGCACGACGTCGCCGTCGGGGCGGCGCTCCAGGCCCACCCAGTCGCCGGTCGTCGGCTGGTCCTCGAGCTCGGTGCCGGCGGGCAGGCGCACGAGCGCGGGCAGTGCGCCGGCGGCGGTGTGGACGGTGACGCGGCCGCGGTCGACACGGCCGACGCGCCCCGGCTCCAGGACGAAGGGGGCGCCGCTCGCCGCCTCGTCGAGGGCGGCGGCGCTCCCGGCGTCCCAGCCGAGGTCGGTGAGGGTGGTGGTCTCGCTCATCCGGACCACGGTGGCATCGGGTGGCCGTCCGCGGCCACTGGTTTTTCGGGGTCAGGCGCGGTTGCGTCGCACCATCCACACGACGAGCCCGACGACGAGGACCACGACGGCGAAGCAGCACAGGCCCGACCCGAGCGAGGCCACGATGATGCCGCCGGTCGGGCTGTCGGCGCCCACGACGAAGGGAGCCGTGCAGCTGACCGTGTGCTCGCCCGCCTCGCGGGCCTCGAAGCTCATGACGCGCTCGAGCGTCCGGTCGCCCCAGGTCATCGTCGCGTCACCCGTGGAGGAGTCGGCCACCGCTCCGGACGGACCGTCGACGGTGCAGCTCGTGCCCGGCGTCTGCGACCAGACGGCCGCCTCCTCGCCCTGCTCGAGCTGGACGGCGTACGGCGCGGTCTGCTCCGGCTGGTCGGCGAGGTCCTGGACCGGGCCGAGCGCCATGACGGCACCGATGATGATCAGCACGAGCGCGACGAGGAGCATGGCCGCGCCGACGAGCAGGATCCAGGGACGGCTCTTGCGGGGTTGCGGGTACGCGGAACTCATGTCCGCAGCCTATGCAGGGAGCGCTCGGATGGGGCCGGTCAGGTGCCGACCCGGCGGCGGGAGGGTCCACCGAGTGCGGCCCAGACGGTCGTCTGCTTGTCGTCACGCTGCACGCCCCACTCGTGGGCGATGCTGCGCACGATCCGCAGCCCGCGCCCGGACGTGGCCCACACCTGCCGCGGGGCGGGCGCCGGCTCGGTCTCGGCGCCCCCGTCGCTCACCTCGATCTCGACGGCGTCGCCGCGCGCCTTCCAGTGGATGCGCACGGTGCGGTCGGACAGCGGCGAGGCGTGGCGGAGGGAGTTGGTCACCAGCTCCGTGGCGACCAGTTCGGCCTCGCTGACGATCTCCTCCGAGACACCGCGGGCGACGAGGTCGAGGGCGACCGCCTCACGCACGCGCGTGACGGTCTGCAGCTCCCACCGGGCGCGGATCGTGCGGGCCTGTCCCCGCCCGATCTCACCGCCGAAGGAGTCGACGGTCCGCTCGTCCCCGGTGTCGTCGTGTGCCTGGCCCATGTGCTTGCGGGTCCCTTCGTCGCGATCGCTGGCCCGCACATTGTCCCTGCAACGGCGGTGCGGCCCAACCCGGCCGCGCCGGAGGGCCTACGCTGACCGCCATGGGCAAGGCATCTCGTCGCAAGAAGGACACGCAGGGCAGGACCCCCAAGGTCGCCCCGGCACCGTACGTCGCACGTCCCTTCGAGGGGCTGCCGGGTGAGCCCGACTGGGTGGCCGCCTACGAGATCCTGCCCGCCGCGACGGCGACCCTGACGCTCAAGGCCGACGCGGTGCCCGAGGGCTCCCCCGAGACCGTCACGCTCGCGAGCGTGCTGCCGATGGCCTGGCCGGCCCTGCGTCGTCAGACCGGTGAGGTCCTCATCGCCAGCCAGTCCGGCTCGAGCAGCGGCGACCCCAGCCGTGACCTCGCCCAGGCTCTGCTCACCGCCCTCGCGGCCGAGCCGGGCGCCCCGATCCAGCAGCTGCCGCGCAGCACCGCCGAGACCCCGCGGCTGCAGGAGCTGATCGAGGCCGACGCCCCCTTCGAGATCACCGTGCACGAGGGCTTCGACTTCTGGGTCGACGGTCAGGAGGTCACCGGCGAGGCCGCGGCGTCGCTGGAGCGCGCCAACGAGTCGGTCGTGCCGACCGTCGCGATCGCCGGCACCCCGAGCACCTACTGGTGCCGCATCGGGGACCGCACCTACATCCGCCACGTCCTCGCCGACGACGAGGACACCGCCACCGCGGCCCTGGCCCGGCTCCAGGCGAAGGGGGAGGCCAACCTCGACGAGGAGCGTCGCCTGCTCGGCGCCTTCCGCGCCGGTGGCCTGCTCGTGCCGGTCTGGGAGGTTGCGCCCGACTCCGACCCGTCGGAGCACGAGAGCGCGGTCGCCGACTTCGCCGCGCGGTACGCCACGGCTGTCGCGTCCACCGACGAGCTCACCGCCGAGGAGCGCCGGGCCCGGTCCGGTCTGCTCTCGCGGCAGGTGACGCTGCGCTGACCATGACGCCGCGGGTGGCCGCGATCGTGCCGGCCAAGGACGAGGCCGACCGCGTCGCCGCGACCGTCACGGCGCTGCTCGGCCTCGAGCCCGTCGACCTCGTCGTCGTCGTCGACGACGGGTCGAGCGACCGCACGGCACAGGTCGCCGCGGCGACCCCGGCGATCGTCGTGCGCCACCAGACCAACCTCGGCAAGGCCGCCGCGCTCGAGACCGGCGTGCTCCGGCTCGCCGAGGAGGAGACCCGCACCGGCAGCGACCCGCACCTGCTGCTCTTCGCCGACGCCGACCTCGGCGACTCGGCGGCCAACCTCGAGCCGCTGCTGCAGCCCGTGCTCGCCGGCACCGCCGACCTGGCCGTGGCCAACATCCCGCGCAGCGCCTCCTCACTCGGGTCCGGACGCGTCGTGCGGCTGGCCCGCGCGCAGATCGAGGCGATGACGGGGCGCACGATGGAGCAGCCGCTCAACGGCATGCGGGCCCTGACGCGTGAGACCTTCGCCGACGCGACCCCGCTCGCGACCGGGTGGGGTGTCGAGGCGGCCATGCTCGTCGACGTGCTGCGGGCCGGGCGGCGGGTGGTCGAGGTCCCCGTCGAGCTGACCCACCGGCGCACCGGCCACGACCTCAAGGGGCGCCTGCACCGGGCGATGCAGCTGCGGGACGTCTCGACCGCACTGCTCGCCCGGCGATTCCTCTCGTGACGCCGCAGCGCGCCGACCGCGACCCGCTGGGGCTGGCCCTGCTCGCGGCCGCGATCGGCCTGCTGCTGCTCGTCGGGGCGAGCGGCACCTCCGTCGCGGTCCCACCGCTCGGCCCGGACGGCTGGGCTCCCCCTTCGCTCCCGTGGCGGCTCGGCGGCTGGACCGTCGTCGCGCTCCAGACCACGGGGTACGTCCTCGGCGGGCTCTCGCTGTGGCGGCACGTGCGCCGGCCGACCCCCCTTCGCCTGCGGTGGTGGCAGCTGGCGCTGCTCGCGGCGCTCGTCCTCCTCACCGCGCCCTTCGGCACCGCGGACCACACCAACTACGCCGCCTACGGCCGGATCCTCGTCGAAGGGGGCGACCCCTGGTCCGTCGTCCCCGCGGACTGGCGCGGTGGGACGGACCCGGTCGTGGACCGCGTGCAGCACCCGTGGCGCGAGGCGACGAGCGTGTACGGGCCGGTCGGCACCTGGCTGATGGGACTGGCTGCCTGGCTCGGCGGGGAGGTCGCCCGGCAGGTCGTGTGGGTCTGGCAGGTGCTCGTCGTCGCCGCGTGGCTGGGCACCCGCGAGCTGCTCGTGCGGCTCGGGACGCATCGACCCACGGTCGACCGCTGGTGGACGACCAATGTCCTCGTCCTCGGCGCGGGGGTCCTCGGCGCGCACGTCGACACGCTCGCGGTCTGCGCCATGGCCGCCGCCCTCGGGCTCGGTCTGGCCCACCGGCCGCTGCTCGCCGGGCTGGCGACCGGGCTCGCCGCGAGCACCAAGCTGACCGCCGGCGTCGTCGGCGTCGCCCTCCTCTGGGCCCTGCTCGCGCGGTCCCAGAACGCGCATCTCCCCGGGGAAATGCGCGCACCCAGCGCCCAGGACGCGCATCCGCCCGGGGAAATGCGCGCACCCAGCGCCCAGGACGCGCATCCGCCCGGGGAAATGCGCGGGGGGTGGCGGTCGAGGCGCCCGGCGGCCTCGGCCGTGGCCCCGGCTCTGCGGCTCATCGGCGGGACGCTCCTCGTCCTCGTGCCCGCGCACCTGCTCATCGGCGCCCACGCCCTGCGGCGGATCACCGAGGCCGGCGGCGGGATCTCCTACGCCATGCCGTGGCGTGCGGTGTACACGGCGCTCGACCTCGCCACCTCCGAGCCGGTCGCCCGGACCGCGACGACATGGCTCGCCGCCGGCGGGTGCGTCCTGCTCGCCATCGCCCTGTGGCGGCTCACCGACGGACTGACCGAGGTGGTCGCGGTGCGCGCCCTCTTCGTGCTGACGACCGCGTACTCGCTCGGCGCCGGCTACGTCCTGCCGTGGTACGAGTTGCCCCAGTGGCTCGCCACGGCGGTCCTGCTCGGCCTGCTCTCGGCGGAGGGGTGGCGCCGCTTCCGCCCACTGCTGCTCCTGCTCGTCGCCCGCTCGACCGTGCTCGCGCTCGCGTACGTCCCGGGCCGGGTGCAGCTGCCCGACGACGTCGAGACGGTGACGCTGGGATTCCGCTTCGTCGCCTCACCGCTCGCGACGCTCGCCGTGTGGGTCGCGCTGGCCGTCATGTATCGACGGGCACGCACGGTCTGGTCGGGTGTCACCGCGCGGCCGTAGACTTCAGGTCCGGCCGGGGAGATCGGGGATCGACATGCTGTGTGGCACCTGCGGGACATCGGGGACGGGCACCTTCTGCGCCAGCTGCGGCGCACGGCTGAGCCCGGTCGAGCCGGATCCGGCCGACAGCTTCTGGGATGACGACCAGCCGACGCTCGCCCAGCAGCCGACTGCGGCCGCGCCTCCGCCAGCCGCCCCACCCGAGACCTCGTGGGAGGACTGGCTCGTCACCCAGCAGCCCGCCTCGCCCCCACCATCCCCCGGGGCGGCGCCCTTCGCCCAACCGACGACCGGCGGGCCCCCCGGGTACGGCCCACCCCCTCCCCGGGGTGGCGGGCCCGGCGTGCTCGTCGCAGCCGCCGTGGTGGCCGGCATCCTGCTCCTGACGATCGGTGGTGGTACGGCGTGGTGGCTGACCTCCCGCGACGACGACCCCACGGTCGCCGTGGGCGCCTCGACGAGCACCGCCTCGACGGTGACGGTGACCTCGACCCCGGCACCACCCCCTTCGCCGCCGACCACGACCACGACCACCGTGACCACCACGTCGGCCCCGGCCTCCGCCGCGGACCAGCTCGCCGACCTGCGCGACGAGTCGCTCGGCCGGCTCGTCACCGACGACCGGTGGGCGGTGAGCCTGTCCGCCAAGCAGGACGGCACCCGCGACGAGCGGCAGCTGACGGGCAGCGGGTCGCACGTCTTCCGCCTGCCGGACATCCTCGAGCTGCACCAGGGCCTCGAGCTCCTCTACTCGGGCGATGCGTCGGTCTACCTGCTGAAGGCCGAGGACCTCGGCAGCACGGCCGGCCCCGAGGACGACAAGATCTGGATGACGATCGTCGATCCCGGGCTGCTCGACTCGCGCGAGGACGCCGAGACGTGGTGTGCGGGCCAGTTCCCCTGGCTCGACGGCGACGACCTGTCCAACGCCTGCTACCCGCGGCAGCTCACGACGCCCTGATCGCGCTCCGCCCCTCCTGCGGCGCGCTGCCCGTGCCCACCCACAGCACCACGAGCGCCGGGGCGAGGACGAGCGCCGCGGCCGCCGGGATCGCCGTGCCCGAGTCGTTGAGCAGGAACCCCACCGTCAGCGCAACGACGAGTGCCGTCAGCCCGATCCGCAGCCCCGGGTGGGCGTCGAGGACGGGACGCAGCCGCTGGCCCACGACCCCGTCCGGCCGCGCGAGCACCCAGATGACGGCGATGAGCACGACGGGCACGAGCAGGGCCGCGCGCTCCGGTCCGAGGAGCAGGTCGATGTTGGTCTGCAGCTTGCGCACGATGATCCCCCAGGCCTCGCCGTCGAGCAGCCGCTGGAAGAAGCGGCCGAGGTGGGTGCGCTGCTCCTCCGGTCGCAGCCAGTCGGCCCCCGCCATCGCGAGGAAGCCCAGACCGGTCGCGAGCGCGATGCCGACCACCTTGAACCAGCTCAGCCGCACCCCCGCCATGGCGAGCACGAGGTAGCCGACCGACGGGATGAGCGCGAGCGCCCCGCCGCCGTCGGCCCCCAGCCACGCGTCGACGAGGAAGGTCGCGGCTCCGATCACCGCGACCGCGACCACCGCCGCGCGGCGCCGTCCCGCCGCGAGCAGCGGACTCGCCACCGCGGTCATGAGGAGGAAGGCCGCGGCGACGAAGATCGCGAAGGGCACGTTGCCGAACCCGTGGAAGCGCCCGCCGTCGAGCGGCAGCAGACCGAGGACGGACAGCATCGTCATCCGGCCCCCGAGCAGCAGGTCGCCCGCGAGGACCAGCCAGGTCAGGCCGGCGACGAGTCCGACCGGCACGAGCGCGGGCGCGAAGGGGGAGGCGGGCGCCCCCCTTCGCCCCAGCGCGAGCAGTCCGGCCAGCGTGACCGCGACGATCGCGAGGTCGATGACGACGAGCCGCGGGACGAAGCCCGCGAGCGGGCTC
>NZ_BCSQ01000075.1 GCF_001570945.1 Janibacter anophelis NBRC 107843 | reverse complement strand
GGATCGGCGAAGCCGGTCGCGTCGAAGAGGGCGCGGCCGGCTTCGCTGGCGTTCAGGCGCAGGAAGCGCACTCGCTCGGCCGTGGCCGCCTCCTGCGCGGCGTGGACGAGCCGACGGCCGATGCCCTCACGCCGACGGTCGGTGGAGACGAAGACCTGCTGGACGTACCACCACTCGGGGCGACCGGCCCGGGCGAGCGTCGGCAGCTTGCGCACCCGCTGGGCCAGCAGGCAGCCGACAGGGCGACCGTCGTCCTCCTCTGCGAGCCACCCACGGTAGGCGGCGAAGTCGTCGAGGAAGGCGTCGGCGTACGCCACGAGGAAGCCCTCGCGCGACGCCCGCCCTTGCTCGCGGTCCTGCTGCAGGCGCAGGGCCGCCAAGGCAAATGCGTCGTCGCGCTCGACCGGGCGCAGGCTCACGTCCATGGGGGCAACCTAGCCCCTCCGGACGCCGTCAGACGGTGGAGCCTCAGATGGTGCCTGCGGGCTGCTCGTCCGGACCGGGGTTGGCCAGGCTCGGAGCAGCCATGACCTGGTCCTTGGCCGAGACGGCCGCCAGGACACGCTCGATCGCGGTCTCGATCGGCAGGCCGTTCTCCTGCGAACCGTCCCGGTAGCGGAAGGAGACCGCGTTGTTGCTGCGGTCCTCCTCGCCGGCGATGAGCGTGAAGGGCACCTTGGACTTGCTGGCGTTGCGGATCTTCTTCGGGAACCGGTCGTCGCTGTCGTCGAGCTCGACCCGGATCCCCTGCGCCCGCATCTGCGTGAGCACGTCCCACAGGTAGTCGTTGTACTCCTCGGCGACAGGGACACCGAGCACCTGGACGGGGCTGAGCCACACCGGGAAGGCGCCGGCGTAGTGCTCGACGAGCACCCCGATGAAGCGCTCGATCGAGCCGAACTTCGCCGAGTGGATCATCACCGGCTGCTGGCGGGTGCCGTCGGCAGCCTGGTACTCGAGCGCGAACCGGTCGGCCGAGGGCTGGTTGAAGTCGTACTGGATCGTGCTCATCTGCCACGTGCGGCCGATGGCGTCACGGGCCTGCACGCTGACCTTGGGGCCGTAGTACGCGGCGCCGCCCGGGTCCGGCACGAGCTCGAGCCCGGTCTCGGAGCAGACCTGCTCGAGCACCGCGGTCGCCTCGGCCCAGTCCTCGTCGGAGCCGATGAACTTGCTGCTCTTGTCACCGTCCTCGTCACGCGTCGACAGCTCGAGGTAGAAGTCGTCGAGCCCGAAGTCGCGCAGCAGCCCGAGGATGAAGTCGAGCAGGTGACGGATCTCGTCGGGCGCCTGCTCCTTGGTGACGTAGGAGTGGCTGTCGTCCTGGGCGAAGCCCCGCACGCGCGTCAGGCCGTGGATGACGCCGGACTTCTCGTGGCGGTACACGTGCCCGAACTCGAAGAGCCGCAGCGGCAGCTCGCGGTACGAGCGCTGCTTGGAGCGGTAGATGAGGTTGTGCATCGGGCAGTTCATCGCCTTGAGGCGGTAGTCCATGCCGTCGACGTCGAAGGGGGGATACATCCCCTCGCCGTAGTACGGCAGGTGGCCGGAGGTGTGGAAGAGCCCCTCCTTGGCGATGTGCGGCGTGCCGACGTACTCGAAGCCCTCCTCGATGTGCCGCTGGCGGACGTAGTCCTCCATCTCGCGCTTGATGACCCCACCCTTGGGGTGGAAGACGGGCAGGCCGGAGCCGATCTCGTCCGGGAAGGAGTAGAGGTCCAGCTCGCGACCGAGCTTGCGGTGATCGCGCTTCTCGGCCTCGGCGAGGCGGTCGAGGTAGGCCTTCAGCTCGTCCTTGCTCGGCCAGGCCGTGCCGTACACGCGCTGCAGCTGCGGGTTCTTCTCACTCCCGCGCCAGTACGCGGCGGCGCTGCGCATGATCTTGTACGCGTTGCCGATGACCTTGGTGCTCGGCACGTGCGGGCCCCGGCACAGGTCACCCCATGCGCGGGTGCCGTCCCTGCGGACGTTGTCGTAGATCGTCAGCTGGGCACCGCCGACCTCGACCGAGGCGCCCTCGGCCGCCTCCTCGGAGGCGCCGCCCTTGAGGCCGATGAGCTCGCACTTGTACGGCTCGTCCTTGAGCTCGACGAGCGCGTCGTCATCGCTGATCTCGCGACGCACGAAGGTCTGGCCCTCGTTGATGATGCGCTGCATCGCCTTGTCGAGGGCCTTGAGGTCCTCAGGGGTGAAGGGCTCCTCGACGTCGAAGTCGTAGTAGAAGCCGTCACGGATCGGCGGACCGATGCCGAGCTTGGCGTCGGGGTTGATCTGCTGCACGGCCTGCGCGAGGACGTGGGCCGTGGAGTGGCGCAGCACGTCGAGGCCGTCCTGCTCTGCGGCCGTCACCGGCTCGACGACGTCGCCCTCGGCGACCTCGTGCGCGAGGTCGCGCAGCTCGCCGTTGATGCGGGCCACGAGCACCGCGCGGTCGCCCTCGAAGAGGTCCGCCGCGGTAGTGCCCCGGTCCACCGATCGCTCGTCTCCGGCGACGTTGATGGTGATCTGGGCAGACACGTGGGACTCCTGGTGGGACGGTTCGAGGTGCCCGGCGGGCACCGTCGAACTCTATCCCCGCGAAGGGGGCACACCCCACTCGGTTTGAGTACGTCGCCTCAGGTGCCGGCCTCCGCCCCCTTCCTATCTTTGGACCATGCTCGCCAAGGACCGCATCCTCCTCCCCCACACCGCCGCGTGGTGCGGTGCCCTCAGCCTGCTCGCCGTGCTGTGCTTCCACTTCCCCGAGGCCCTGACCAGCCAGGAGTTCCGCCCCGTCTACACCTCGGACTTCGCACGGGGCCTGCTGCTCGTCGGCCTCGTCGGCGCCTTCCTCGCCGGGACGGTGGCTGTCCTGGCCGACCAGCGCCGGCGCATCGCCCTCGCCGGGATCGTCGCGGCCACCATCGCGGTCCTCCTGGGCGGGACGACGGTCCCCCTCGACACCATCGAGGCCACCCCCTACTCGCTGGGTGTGGACTGGTTCATCCTGTCGCTCTTCTTCTCCGCGATCGTCTTCATCCCGCTCGAGCGGTACCTGGCGCACAGTCGCCACCCCATCCTGCGGGGAGGCTGGCGCACGGACATCTGCTACTTCTTCCTCAGCCACGTCCTCGTGCAGTTCATTCTCATCGCCGTCACGGCGTCGACGACCACCGTCGCGGCGGCCATCGCCATCGACCCCGTCAAGGCGCTCGTCATCTCCCTTCCCCTGTGGGTGCAGGTCCTGCTCGCCGTCTTCTTCGCAGACCTCGCCCAGGCGCTCCTCCACCGGGCGTACCACCGGGTGAAGACACTGTGGCGCTTCCACGCGGTGCACCACTCGAGCCGGGACCTGGACTGGCTGGCCGGGTCACGCGTCCACCTCGCCGAGACCGTCCTGACCCGCAGCATCGTCCTGCTGCCCCTCATGGTCCTCGGCTTCTCGACCACGGCCGTCAACGCCTACGTCCTCATCGTCGGGCTGCAGGCGGTCGTGGCCCACGCCAACATCGGGGTCCGCTTCGGGTGGCTCGAGTACCTCGTGGTGCTCCCCCGCTACCACCACTGGCACCACGCCCGGCACGTCGACTACTGGGACCGCAACTACGCCATCCACCTGCCGGTCGTCGACATGCTCATGGGCAGCTTCAAGCTCCCGCGTGACGGCTCCTGGCCGCAGGAGTACGGCGTGCTCAAACTCGAGACGGTCCCCCGGGGCCTCGTTCCGCAGTTCCTCATGCCCTTCCGCGGGGACCGGGAGTACGAGGAGCACGTGGCCTGAACCGGCCCGTGTGACTCGCGGGTATGACGACAGACTCGCAGCCCGACGAGCGCGAGTCCCCGGCAGCTCGGACCCCTCACGCAGCCCGTGACGCCAGCGTGTCGTCGTACCCGCGCGTCACCTCGGGTCCCGCGCCGGCGACAACGTGAAGGGCCCCGATCCACTGGAGCGGGGCCCTTCATTCCTGTGTCCGAGGGGGGACTTGAACCCCCATGCCCTAATACGGGCACTAGCACCTCAAGCTAGCGCGTCTGCCAATTCCGCCACCCGGACGAGTGGTGCGTCCGGCGGCTGGGGGCCACCGGGGCAACGACGTGAAACTTTACACGCGGATGTCCCCGAGGAGAAATCCACTGCCACAGCGTGTCCGCGCAGCAGGACGAGCGGCCGTCACGGCGTCTGCGCGGCCTCCTCCGGAGCCCCGACGTAGAGGCAGAAAGGGTGCCCCGCGGGGTCGATGAGGACCCGGACCTCGACCTGCGGCTGGTGGTCCGAGAGCCGCCCGCCGAGACGCAGTGCGGCCTCCACGGCCCGCTCCAGGTCGCTCACCTCGATGTCGAGGTGCATCTGCATCTGCTGGTCACCCGGCTGGGACGGCCAGGCCGGCGGCACGTGGTCCCGCTCGAGCTGGAAGCCGAGGTAGACGTGGGACTGCTCCGGCGCGATGGTCGCCCAGTCCTCCTCGTCGCTGTGGATCCGCCAGCCGAGGACCTCGGCGTAGAAGCGCGCGAGCCCCCTCGGGTCGGGGGTCCCGAGCACGGTGCCGAGGTAGTCGTGGGGAGGTCGTCGTCCAGCGAGCATGTCCCCACCTTGCGCGAATTTCGGCGCGATCGCCACCCGGTGGGCCTACTGTGGGCCCGTGCTAGAGACCGTCACCGCGACCCGGTTCGCCGTCCCCCTGCGCGAAGGGGGCTCCCTCCCGGGCCTCGTCGAGGCGGATGACCTCGGGATGTACGTCGTGAAGTTCCGCGGCGCCGGGCAGGGCGTCAAGGTCCTCGTCGCCGAGGTGCTCGTCGGGGAGCTGGCCCGGGTCCTGGGTATCCCCGTCCCGCGCCTGGTCGTGGTCGACCTGCCCCGCGACATCGCTCGCTACGAAGCCGACGAGGAGGTGCAGGACCTGCTGACCGCGTCGGTCGGGACCAACCTGGGCCTGGACTACCTCCCCGGGTCCTTCGGCTACGACGGCAGTCGCCCGGCCACTGCCGAGCAGGCCGCGCCGATCGTCTGGCTCGACGCGTTCACCGCCAACATCGACCGCACCTGGGCCAACCCCAACCTGCTCGTCTGGGGCGGTCGGCCCTGGGTCATCGACCACGGTGCCGCCGTGTACTTCCACCACGGCTGGGGTCGACGGGCCCCCGACCCGCAGCGCTTCGCCGATCAGCTCTTCGACGGGTCCGACCACGTCCTCGGCGACCTCGTCGGCGACCTGGGCGAGACGCACGAGCGACTCGCCGCCCGGCTCGACGACACGACCCTCGAGGGGGTCGTCGCCCTCCTCCCCGACGAGTGGCTCGAGATCTCGGAGCACCTCCCTTCGCCCGACGCCGCCCGAGCCACCTACCTCGAGCACCTCATCGCCCGCCGCGACCGGCCGGCGGCCTGGCTCACCGGAGGTGCCCGATGACGCGGCTCCCTTACCAGTACGTCGTCCTGCGCTGCGTCCCCCGGGCCGAGCGGGAGGAGTTCATCAACGTCGGCATCGTCCTGCGCAGTCAGGCGGCCGACCACCTCGAGGCGGCCTTCGCCGTCGACCGCGATCGCGTGCGGGCGTTCTCCCCCGACCTCGACCTCGACGAGCTCGACGCGGCGCTGCGGACCGTGTGCGCCGTCGCTGCAGGGGACGAAGGGGGCGGACTCCCCCGCCTCGGGGACGACGGGCGCCGCTTCGGCTGGCTCAGCGCCCCGAGGTCGACCGTCGTGCGGGCAGGGCCCGTCCACAGCGGTCTCACCGACGACCCGGCCGCCGAGGTGCAGCGCCTGCTGGACCGCCTCGTGCGGTGACGGGTTGACGTCGGACGTCGACGACCTAGGGTCGGGACCATGGACTTCACGCGACCGACCGCACCGGCTCCCTACGACCTGCTCCCGCCGACGGCCTCCTTCGAGGTGACGAGCGAGAGCTTCACCGACGGGGGCCGGCTCGACGACGCCCAGGTCAACTCCGGCGGCGACCGCAGCCCCCAGCTGTCGTGGTCCGGCGCCCCCCAGGGCACCAAGAGCTTCGCGGTCTCCTGCTTCGACCCGGACGCCCCCACGCCGGCGGGCTTCTGGCACTGGACCGTCGTCGGGCTGCCGGCCGACACCACCTCGCTGCCCGAGGGCGCGGGTGCGGAGGGTGGCGCGCAGCTGCCCGCGGGGGCCTTCATGACGGCCAGCGACTTCGGCACCAAGGCCTTCGGCGGCGCGGCCCCGCCCGAGGGCTACATCGCGCACCGCTACGTCTTCGCCGTGCACGCCCTCGACACGGACGACCTCGGCATCGACGACTCGGTCTCGTGCACCGTCGCGGCCTTCACCTACCTGCCGCACACCCTGGGACGCGCGGTGATCACCGGCCTCCACCAGGCCTGACCCACCCGGGCGACGTCGTCGACCTGCGACTCAGCGCACCCGCAGCTCCCACGCCGCGACCGCACCGGCTGCGGCGACGTTGAGCGAGTCGACTCCCCCGGCCATCGGGATCGTCACGGTGACGTCCACCCGTCCGAGGGTCCGCCGCGCCAGCCCGTCACCCTCCGTACCGAGCACCAAGGCGAGCCGCTCGGGGGCCTGTGCCGCGAGCTCGTCGAGGGTGATCGCATTGTCGGCCAGGGCCAGGGCAGCCACCGTGAATCCGGCCTCGCGCAGCTGCTCGATCCCGCTCGGCCACCGCTCGATGCGTGTCCACGGCACTTGGAAGACGGTGCCCATCGAAACCCGGATCGCCCTGCGGTACAACGGATCAGCACACTGCGGGGTGACGAGCACGGCGTCGGTCCCCAGAGCGGCTGCAGAGCGGAAGATCGCCCCGACGTTGGTGTGGTCGACGACGTCCTCGATGACGAGCACCCGCCGGGCCCCGTCGAGCACCTCGGCGAGCGGGCGCGTGGGCGGACGGTGCATGGACGCCAGGGCACCTCGGTGCAGGTTGTACCCGGTGATCCCCTCGATGACCTCGGCGGACCCCGTGTACACCGGCACGCCGTCGGCCTCGGCCTGCTCCACGACGTCCGCCAGGTCGGTGAGCCAGCGCTCCCCCATGAGCAGCGCGCGGGGTCGGTGTCCGGCGGCCAGCGCCCGTCGGATGACCTTTTCGCTCTCGGCGAGGTAGAGCCCACCGGCGGGCTCGAGCACCCGGCGCAGCTTGACGTCGGTCAGGCCGACGAAGTCGCGCAGTCGCTCGTCGGTCGGGTCGGTGATGAGGATCGGCACAGGGCGAGGCTAGAGGAGCGCGCGGGCGATGACGCTGACGCTCGCCACGACGCAGAAGGCGAGGACCCCCCTTCGCACCGCCTCCGCGGGCATCCGGGCGCGCACCGGACCCGCGACGAGGTGCCCGAGGAGGACGAAGGGGGTCCACAGCAGCCCCGCGCGCAGCTGCGCCCAGTCCGCCTGCCCGGCGATCGCCAGACCGGTCACGGCCAAGACCGAGCCGGCGATGAAGAACACGGCGAGCGTCGCGCGCAGCCGGTCGGGAGGCTCGTGCCGCATGACGAGCGCGAAGAACGGCCCCCCGATGGACGCGGCCGTCCCGGACACACCACTGATGGCCCCGGCCGCCATGGCGCTCTCCCGGGACAGGCGCACCTCGACGGCGACGACCGAGGCCACCACCGTGACGAGGATGAGGATGCCGACGGCCAGGGCGATCGCGTCGGCGGAGGTCGATGCGACGAGCCAGACCCCGAGCGGGGTGGCCAGCAGACGCGCACCGACCGCCCAGCCGAGCGGCCGCCACGAGATCTCGCGGGGTCCGGTCGCCAGCTGCAGGACCGGCAGGACGAAGGCGCACACGAGCATGGACGTCGGCATCAGCTCAGGGCGCAGCACGACGACGAAGGGGGCCGAGACCACCGCGATCCCGAAGCCGATCGAGGACTGGACGAAGGCCCCGACAGCCACGACGAGGCCCAGCGCGAGCAGGACCGGGTCGATCCACTCGATCACGGGAAGAACACGAACTTGGTCAGGCCGGCCAGTCCGACGACGACGATGACCCCGCGCAGCACGTTGGGCGGGAGCCGGCGTCCGTACCGGGCGCCGAGCACGCCACCGACGACCGAGCCGATGCCGATGAGCGCGGCGATCCCCCAGTCGACGAGCTCCGGTGCCGTGATGATGAAGACGAGTGAGCCGATGACGTTGACGACGAGGCCCAAGACGTTCTTCAGACCGTTGAGCGCCTGCAGCGGCTCCGTGGCCAGCGCCGAGAGCAGGCCGATGAGGATGACCCCCTGGGCCGCGCCGAAGTACCCCCCGTAGACGCCCGCGACGAGGACGCCGGCCATGAGGGCGACGAGGTGCCAGGTGGGCGCCGACCCGCCGTCCTCGTGGTGCCGCTTCGCCCAGGTCTGCAGGCGCGGGCCGAAGATGACCAGGAGGATGCCGATGCCGATGAGCACGGGCACGATCGCCTCGAACGCCTCCGGCGGCAGCCACAGCAGGAGCAGCGCCCCGGTGATCGCGCCGAGCACCGACATCGGGACGAGCTGCACGACGCGGCGGCCCATCCCCTTCATCTCCGGCAGGTAGCCGAGGCTGCCGCTCACCCCGCCGGGGACGAGGCCGATCGAGTTGGAGACGTTGGCGGTCACGGCCGGCACGCCGAGGGCGAGCAGCACGGGGAAGGTCACGAGCGTCCCGGACCCGACGAGGGTGTTGATGCCGCCCGCCCACACACCGGCGAGGACCACTGCACCCATCTCGAGCCACGACACCCGGTCAACCCTAGACCGGCAGCGCCACGGGACCGGTGGCCGGGTGCGCCGGGCGGCACGCGTCAGCGGTTGTCTTCAGTGCCCTCGGACGAAGGGTGCTGCGCCGGGTCCTCGGGAGCGGGCTCCGCGGGCTTCGGCAGGCGCACCCCGGGCCCCGCGGCCGGCTGGACCCGTGAGGCCGGGGTCGCGTGCGCGCTCGCCTCGCGGGAGGCCTGACCGGCCTGGCCGCGTGCCTCGGCGAGGGCCTCGCCCGGGTCCTCGAGAGCGGTGGTGTCGAAGACGTTGGCGTCCTCCGGGCCCGGGTCGACCCAGTCCTCGGCGTCGAGTCCCCCCTTCGGTCCGTCGCCGTCGCTGCCGCCGAGCGCACCACCGATGCCGCGCAGGGCGTCGGTGAGCTCGCTGGGGATGATCCACATCTTGTTGGCGTCGCCGGTGGCGATCTGCGGGAGGACCTGGAGGTACTGGTAGGCGAGCAGCTTTTGGGTCGGCTTGCCGCGGTGGATGGCATCGAAGACCTGCTTGATGGCCCGCGACTGGCCCTGGGCCTCGAGGACCGCGGCCTGGGCGGAGCCCTCGGCCCGCAGGATCGCCGACTGCTTCTCACCCTCGGCGGTGAGGATCTGCGACTGCTTGACGCCCTCGGCGTTGAGGATGGCCGCGCGGCGGTCCCGCTCCGCCTTCATCTGCTTTTCCATCGACTCCTGGATGGACATCGGCGGGTCGATCGCCTTGAGCTCGACGCGGTTGACGCGGATGCCCCAGCGGCCGGTCGCCTCGTCGAGCGCACCACGCAGCTGGCCGTTGATCTGGTCACGACTGGTGAGCGTCTGCTCCAGGTCGAGGGAGCCGATGACATTGCGCAGGGTCGTCACGGTCAGCTGCTCGATGCCCTGGATGAAGTTGGCGATCTCGTACACGGCCCGCTTGGCGTCGATGACCGTGTAGTAGATGACCGTGTCGATGTTGACGACGAGGTTGTCCGAGGTGATGACCGGCTGCGGCGGGAAGCTCACGACCTGCTCGCGCAGGTCGATGCTCGCCCGCACCTTGTCGACGAAGGGCACGAGGATGTGGATGCCGCCCTCGAGCGTGCGGGAGTACCGGCCGAGCCGCTCGATGATCAGCGCCGTCTGCTGCGGCACGATGCGCACCGTCTTGAAGAGGATGACGAGCGCGAAGACGAGCAGCGCTGCGATGAAGATGAGGAATGCGGCGCCGTCCATGGGACCGTCCTTCCGGATGGGGGGTGGGTGCGTCAGGTCTTGAGGGTCACGACGGCCGTGGCACCGTCGATGGACAGCACGGTCACCTCGGCGCCGGGCTCGCAGGGCGGGGCGCCGTCGGGCACGCGAGCGCTCCACGTCTCGCCGGCCAGACGCACCCGACCGTCGGTCTCGGTGACGGTCTCCAGGACGCGCGCGGTGCGACCGGTCAGGGCCGCCGAGCCGATGTCGGCCGAGGCGGCGGGGTCGGTGAACTGCCGCTTGACGATCGGCCGCACGACCCCGATGAGGAGCAGGGCGACGCCGACGGCGAGCAGCACCTGGAGCATGACGGGGGCACCGACAGCGGCGGCCGCCGCCCCGACGAGTGCGCCGCCGAAGAGCATGACGAAGACGAAGTCGACCGTCGCCGCCTCGATCGCGATGAGCACGAGGGCCAGGACCAACCAGGCCAGCCAGAGGTTGTCTCCCAACCACTCCATCTCGTGCCCCCTTCGTCGGGTGTCAGGCCATCATGCCCGAGCGCGTGCCGACCATCGGTCACCGTGCTGCTCCAGCACCAGATCGAGACCAAACGTCTGCGAGAGGTTGTCCTCGGTCAGGGTGATCTCGATGGGGCCCTGGGCCACGACGCGGCCCTCGCGCAGGAGGAGCACGTCGGTGAAGTTGGGCGGGATCTCCTCGACGTGGTGCGTGACCATGACGAGCGCCGGCGCCTCGAGGTCACCGGCGATGTCGCCCAGACGCCGCACGAGGTCCTCGCGGCCCCCCAGGTCGAGTCCCGCGGCGGGCTCGTCGAGGAGCATCAGCTCGGGGTCGGTCATCAGGGCCCGGGCGATCTGCACGCGCTTGCGCTCGCCCTCGGACAGGGTCCCGTAGCTGCGGTCGGCGAGGTGCTCGGCGCCCAGTGCCGCGAGCAACTCGCGGGCCCGGTCGTGGTCGAGGTCGTCGTATCCCTCACGCCACCGGCCGACGACGCCCCACGAGGCGGTCACGACGACGTCGGTGACCCGCTCCCCCTTCGGGATGCGGTCGGCGAGCGACGCGGAGGCCAGACCGATGCGGGGTCGCAGCTCGAAGACGTCGACCGCCCCGAGGACCTCGCCGAGCACGCCGACGACCCCACGGGTGGGGTGCATGCGGGCGGCCGCCAGCTGCAGCAGCGTCGTCTTGCCGGCGCCGTTGGGACCGAGGACGACCCATCGCTGGCCCTCCTCGACCTCCCAGTCGACGTCCGCGACGAGGGTCGACTCGCCACGCACGACAGTGGCTCCGGCCAGCGCGAGGACATCACTCATGACCCGACCCTATCGAGCGCGAACTACCATCGGTCAGATGCCCGAGCTGCCCGCCTCCGTCCGTGTCGCGCTGTGGGTGACGCATGCCTGGTCCGGCGGCACGACGCTCACCCACGCGATCGACCGCGCGCTGCCCGATGTCGACCACACCGAGGGCCTGGTCGAGCAGGTCCGCGTCTGGCGCGACCTCGGCGAGGCCGCCCTGCTCGTCGCCCTGCCCGGCCCGGGCGACCTGCACGGCCTGCCCCGGTGCGGCCCCGTCGCGACCGACGCGGCCGTCGAGGCCGGGGAGGCGGTCTTCGTCGCCGGCCTCGGCGGCATGCTCGTGCCGCAGGTCTCGACCTTCGGCTCCGAGGGCGCCCGCGGGCTGCGCATCGACTGGGCCGAGCACGACGCCGATCCCGTGCCACCCCACCGCATCGAGGCCCTCGAGCCGTCCCAGCTGGAGCGTCACCTGCGCGGCCACCTCCTCTCCGCGATCGACGAGCTCGACCGCATCGGCGGCACGCCCTGGGCCGACGACCTGTCCCGGGACCTGCTCGACGACCGGCTCGGCGCCGACTGGGCACTCCCGGACGCGATGCCCGAGCGTGCGCGCAAGGTCATCGGCCTCGCCGGCACCGTCGCCGTCGCCGCGGAGGTCGGACTCGGCGCGTCCGGTGCCGTGACGGCCGCCCACGACGAGCAGCGCGCCGCCGCCCTTCGTCGCCTGGCCCGTAGCTGCGAGCAGACCCTCGCCGACGCGACCAACGCGGCCTGCGCCCAGCTCGCGGGCTGGGTGCCCATCCGGTGATCCGGCCACTGGCCACCGACCGGCTCCGGCTCGCCCCCGCGACGCCCGGGCACCTCCCCTTCCTCGTCCGGCTCGACTCCGACCCCGAGGTCCTGCGCCACATCCTCGGGCGGGCCCGCACGGAGCAGGAGGCCACCGAGTACTGGGCGCCGCAGCTGCCCGGACCGATGTGGGTCGGCTCCGTCGACGACGAGCCGGTCGGCTGGTGGTCCCTGTGGCCGCGCGAAGGGGGGACCGCCGAGCTCGGCTACCGGCTCGCCCGACGATGGTGGCGGCAGGGCCTGGCCGTGGAGGGCGCCCGTGCCGTGCTGGCCGAGGGATTCGGCGACGCATCCCTGCAGGTCGTGCGGGCCGAGACGATGGTCGTCAACCTCGGGTCGCGCGGGGTGATGCGACGGCTCGGGATGCGGGAGGTCCGCGTCGAGGTCCGGGAGTGGGAGGACCCGCTGCCCGGCGCCGAGCTCGGCGAGGTGGTCAGCGAGATCACCCGTCAGGACTGGCTGAGCACGCTCTCGTAGACCGCCATCGTGCGGTCGCCGATGCTCGTCCAGGAGAACTGCTCGACCGCGCGCCGGCGGCCCGCTGCGCCCCGGGCACGCGCCCGGTCGGGGTCCGACAGCGCATCGACGAGCGCAGCCGCGAGGTCGGCCTCGAACCGCGCGGGATCGACGGGCGCCCCGGTGCCGTCCTGGACCTGCTCGATGGGCACGAGCCATCCGGTCTCGCCGTCGACGACGACCTCGGGGATGCCGCCGGTCGCGGTCGCCACGACGGGCAGTCCACAGGCCATGGCCTCGAGGTTGACGATGCCGAGCGGCTCGTAGACCGACGGGCAGGCGAAGACGGTCGCCGCCGACAGCAGCGCGATGACCTCGTGCCGAGGCAGCATCTCGGGGATCCACACGATGCCCTCACGGGTGGCGCGCAGGCTCTCGATGAGCGTCTCGACCTCGGCGAGGATCTCCGGGGTGTCGGGTGCCCCTGCACAGAGGACCACCTGCACCTCCGGGGGCAGGTCGCGCACCGCGCGCAGCAGGTGGGGCAGGCCCTTTTGCCGGGTGATCCGGCCGACGAAGACGATCGAGGGGCGGTCCGGGTCGACCCCATGGCCCCTCACGACGTCGAGGTCCTGGGCCGGCTGCCACAGCTGTGAGTCGATCCCGTTGTGCACCACGTGCACCCGGGCCGGGTCGATGTCGGGATAGCTGCGCAGGATGTCGGCGCGCATGCCGTGGCTCACGGCGATGACCGCGGCGGCGGCCTCGTAGGCGGTGCGCTCGACCCAGGAGCTGAGCCGGTAGCCGCCGCCGAGCTGCTCGGCCTTCCACGGCCGAAGGGGCTCGAGGCTGTGCGCCGAGACGACGTGCGGGACGCCGTGCAGCAGCGAGGCGGTGTGGCCGGCGAAGTTGGCGTACCAGGTGTGGCTGTGCACGAGGTCCGCCCCGCCGCAGTCGGCCGCCATCGTCAGGTCGACACCCATGGTCGTCAGGGCCGGGTTGGCTCCCTCGAGACCGGGCGGGTCCGGGTAGCCGGTGGTCCCCCCTTCGTCCCGGGGTGCGCCGAAGCACCGCACCCGCACGTCGGTGTCGCCCCGCTCTCGCAAGGCGCGCGTCAACTCCGCGACGTGCACTCCGGCGCCGCCGTAGACGGCCGGTGGGTACTCCTTGCTGAGGATGTCGACGCGCACGGATCCAGCCTAGAGCCGCGGCGGAGAAGCCACTAGGTTGGGATCGTGCGCCGCCAACCCAAGGTCCTGGCCATCGTCCTCGCCGGCGGCGAGGGCAAGCGACTCATGCCGCTCACCGCCGACCGGGCCAAGCCCGCCGTGCCCTTCGGCGGGATCTACCGGCTC
>NZ_BCSQ01000074.1 GCF_001570945.1 Janibacter anophelis NBRC 107843 | reverse complement strand
CCGAGGCGCTGCGGCGGCGGGCCGAGGCCGCCGGCGCCCGCGTCGAGACCGGGACGGGCGTGGCCCGGGTCGTCGTCGGCGCCGGCCGGGCGCAGGGCGTCGAGCTGCAGGACGGTCGGCGCGTCCGGGCCCGCCGCGCGGTCGTCGCCGACACGAGCGCCCCGGCCCTCTACGGCCGGCTGCTCGCGCCGGAGGACGTGCCGGAGGGGCTGCGCCGGCGGATGCGCCGATTCACCTGGGACCTGCCGACGCTCAAGCTCAACCTGCGGCTCGACGCGCCGATGCCGTGGACCGCTCCTGCCGCCCGTGGGGCGGGGGTCGTGCACGCCGGGCACGACGTCGCGGGACTCACCAGGTGGTCCGCGGAGCTCGAGGCGGACGCCGTGCCGGAGCGCCCCTTCGCCCTCGTGGGCCAGATGACGACGATCGACCCCTCGCGGTCCCCGGCAGGTACCGAGGCGCTCTGGCTCTACACGCACCTGCCGCGTGACCTGCAGGACGACGCGCGCGCGGTCGAGACCGTCGTGGCCGGCTGCGAGGAGATGCTGGAGTCGCTGGCCCCGGGGTGGTCGCGCCACGAGCTCGACCGCTGGGTCCAGACCCCGGCCGATCTGCAGGCCGCCGACGCCAACCTCGGCCACGGCGCAGTCGGCGGTGGGACCCAGCAGCTCTTCCAGCAGGCGATCTGGCGGCCGGTGACGGGCCTGGGCGGGCCGCGCACGCACATCACCGGCCTCTACCTCGGCAGCGCGGCGACGCACCCCGGTGGGGGCGTCCACGGCGGCTGCGGCCACCTCGCGGCCCGCGCAGCGCTGCAGGATGCGCGGTGGTGGGGTGCGCCGCGCCGACGGCTGCTCGTCTCCGCCCTGCAGCGTCTCCACGACACCACCTGACACGAGTCGGGATCCTGGGCCCGCCGGGCTCCGCCCGCTCGCCCGCCGGGCTCCGCCCGCTCGCCCGCCGGGCTCCGCCCGCTCCTGAGGGTCAGTCAGTGGGGCGCAGGACGCTCATCCGGTGCGCCGCGCGGGTGAGCACGACGTAGAGGACGCGCGCCCCGCCCGGGGACTCCTGCACGATCGCGTCGGGGTCCACGACGAGGGTCGCGTCCCACTCCAGGCCCTTGGTCGAGAGCGGATCGATGACGACGACCCGACCGTCGTGGGAGCCGTCGAGCTGGAGCACCGCGGCCGCGTGGCGTTGCGGCGTGATGACCGCGATCGAGCCCTCGACCTCCTGCGCGAGCGCGTCGAGGGCCTGTGCCGCAACGGTGCCCACGTCGGGACGCGAGGTGTCGATCGCGTCGCCGAAGGTCACCTCGGTCGGTCGCACACCCGTCTCGCGCACGGCATCGGGGATGTCGGCGTCCGGGACGATCGGCAGGATCACGTCGCGCGCGTAGTCGAAGATCTCCTGCGCGTTGCGGTAGTTGGTCGTCATGTGGAAGGCCTGGCGCGGCTGGGTGCCGTACGCCTCCTCGCGGGCGAGGTCGGCCTCGGCGAGGTCGGGCCAGGAGGCCTGGGCGACGTCGCCGACGACGGTCCACGAGGCGCGGCGCCCGCGGCGCCCGATCATCCGCCACTGCATGGGAGAGAGGTCCTGCGCCTCGTCGACGAGGACGTGGGCGTACTCCCCGGACCGGCCGACGGTGCCGTGGAGCAGCCGCTCCCGGGCGCTCGTCGGGGTGAGGCTGTGCGCGACCTCGGGGGCGGTGATCGCCGACCCCATGGCCCGCAGCTCCTCGACGCCGTCGAGCTCCTCGATCTCGTAGAACGAGCGCTCCTCCGGCTCGGCCTCCTCGACCTGCCCGACGCGCACCGACAGGTCGTCGACGAGCGCGACGTCGGAGACGCTCCACGTGCCGAGCTCGAGGGTCTCGCGGGCGGCGTGGGCGAGGGCGGCCGCATCGCCCTGCGACAGGACCGAGCGGCCGACCTCGTAGGCCAGCTCGGTGTCGGCCAACCAGAGCAGCGCCTCGCGGGGGTCGACCTGTGGCCACCACTGGGCGACGAACTCGTCGACGGCGAGCGACTCGTCGAAGGCGTCGAGGAACTCGTCGCGGTCGCCCTCGCGGACCTGACGCCACGCGGCCTCCGCGAGCAGCTCGCGCACGTACTTGGTGGCCTGGTTGCGGGTGCGGTCGCGCAGGGCGCGGCGGCGGACGTCGTCGAGGGTGCGCTCGTCGAGGTGGACGGGCAGGCCCCCGACCATGGCCCGCAGGCTCGTCGGCGCGCCGGGCACGGCCCGGGAGGCCAACCGCTTGAGCACGGTGCGCATCTGCAGCGAGCCCTTGATCGCGGCCACCTCGGGCGCGTCGTGGCGCACGGCCGTGATGACGTCGACGACGTCGCCGAGGGAGCGCAGGGTCACCGAGTCCTCGCCGAGCGAAGGGAGGACCCGCTCGATGTACGCGGTGTAGGCCGAGGAGGGGCCGATGACGAGGATGCCGCCGGACTCGTAGCGCCGTCGGTTGGCGTAGAGGAGGTAGGCGGCCCGGTGCAGGGCGACGACCGTCTTACCGGTGCCGGGACCGCCGCTGATCTCGGTGATGCCGCGATCGGTGGCGCGGATCGCCTCGTCCTGGTGGGACTGGATCGTCGCGACGATGTCGCGCATCTGCTGCCCGCGGCTGCGCGTGAGGGCGGCCAGCAGGGCGCCGTCGCCGACCACGACCATGTCGTCGGGGGCCTCGGGGACCATGAGGTCGTCCTCGACACCGATGACCTGCTCGCCGCGGCAGCGCAGGACCCGACGGCGGATCACCCCGTGGTTGTCGCCCGGGGTGGCCCGGTAGAACGGGGAGGCCGCCGGCGCGCGCCAGTCGATGACGAGGGGCTCGTACTCGTCGTCCCGGACGCCGAGGCGCCCGATGTACCGCACCTCACGGTCCGTGGCGTCGTCCCCGTCCCCGTCCCCGTCCCCGTCGCCGTGGTCGAGGTCGAGTCGGCCGAAGACGAGGCCCTCGTACTGGTTCTCCAGGTGAGCCATGCGGCGGGCGGCGTTGTAGACGAGGGCGTCGCGCTCGAAGAGACCGGACATCTCCTCGTCGCGCACGTCGCCGGTCCGGTCGGTGCGGCCCCGGGACAGGCCGTCGACGGCGACCAGGTCGGCCCGTTTTCCGGCCTTGGCCAGCTCGGCGTGGACGCGATCGAGGTGCAGCTGCTCGGTGGCGATCTCCGCTGCGACGGCGTCGACGTGGGTGTCGGTCACGTGTCGTCCTGCTCCCCTTCGGATCTGGCGGAAGGTCCGAGTCTAGTTCCTCCGTTGGGCGCTCCGGTGACGTGGTGGGGGCCGCCCGGAGCCCTCCGGAAAGAACTTTGTCCGGCGCGCTTGATTTCACCCTCAACGAAGTGTCACTATCGACTCGTCGGCTTCGGTCGACCGGTCGCGCGGTCGGTGTCCCCCCTGATGTCTGGACCCGCGACCCGGGGCGCAGCTCACGACAGATACCCCCTGCCTGCCGAGAGCTGCGCCCCCCTTTGCGTTCTGGGCGCCTCGGACCGCACCTCGAAACCCCGCGTCCGCGGCCGCTCGCGTCTCGTAGGCTCGCCCCCGTGAAGGTTCTCGTCATCGGCTCCGGCGCCCGCGAGCACGCCCTCGTCCGCGCCCTCACCCTCGACCCGACGGTGGCCGCGGTCATCGCCGCCCCCGGCAACCCCGGCACCGACGCCCTCGCCCTCAACGAGCCCGTCGACGCCACCGACCCCGCCGCGGTCGTCGACCTCGCGCGCCGCCACGAGGTCGACCTCGTCGTCGTCGGTCCCGAGGCCCCGCTCGTCGCTGGCGTGGCCGACGCCCTGCGCGGGGCGGGCATTCGCTGCTTCGGCCCGGGTGCTCAGGCCGCTCGCCTCGAGGGCAGCAAGGCCTACGCCAAGGAGGTCATGGCCGCCGCCGAGGTGCCGACCGCGATGGCCCATGTCTGCACCGACGAGGCCCAGTTGGCCGAGGCGCTCGACGCCTTCGGTGCCCCCTTCGTCGTCAAGGACGACGGACTGGCCGCCGGCAAGGGGGTCGTGGTCACCGAGGACCGTGAGGTCGCGATGGCGCACGGTCTGGCCTGCCTGGCGAAGGGGGGCGACGCCCGGGTCGTCATCGAGGAGTTCCTCGACGGTCCCGAGGCCAGCCTCTTCTGCATCTGCGACGGCACGACGGTCGTCCCGCTGGACCTCGCGCAGGACTTCAAGCGGATCTTCGACGGTGACGAGGGCCCCAACACCGGCGGCATGGGCGCCTACAGCCCGCTCGCCTGGGCACCCCAGGGGCTCGTCGACGACGTCGTCGCCCGGGTGGCCCAGCCGGTCGTGGACGAGATGGCTCGGCGGGGGACCCCCTTCGTCGGCGTGCTCTACGTCGGTCTGGCCCTCACCTCCCGCGGGCCGCGGGTCATCGAGTTCAACGTGCGCTTCGGCGACCCCGAGACCCAGTCGGTCCTCGCCCGCCTCGAGTCGCCGCTCGCCGTGCTGCTCGCGGCCGCCGCCGACGGCCGCCTCGAGGACCACGACCCGCTGCGCTGGAGCGCGCAGTCGGCGGTGACCGTCGTCGTCGCTGCCGAGGGCTACCCCGCGTCCCCCGTCACCGGTGTCGCGATCGACGGGCTCGAGGAGCTGGCTGCGGACGACCTCGCCGAGCACGTGCACGTGCTGCACGCCGGCACCGCCCATGACGACGAGGGCGCGCTCGTCTCCTCGGGCGGCCGGGTGCTGTCCGTCGTCGCGCTCGGTGATGACCTCGCGCAGGCCCGCGACCGCGCCTACGAGGCCGTGGCCGAGGTCGGCCTCGAGGGTGGCCACCACCGCACCGACATCGCGCTGCGCGCCGCCAGAGGCGAGATCCGCGCCTGACCCATCCCCCGGGTGGAGGTATACGCGCTGGTGATTCCCCCGCGCGTCCACCTCCACCCGGTGCGCGAGCATCAGCGACGAAGGGGGGTCAGGCCGCCTGGTCCTTGCGCGGGCGGCCGCGGGTGCGCTTGCGGGCGATGACCTGCCCGTCGGCGAAGATCTCCCCGCCCCACACGCCCCAGGGTTCGCGACGCTCGAGTGCGCCCTGCAGGCACATCAGGCGCAGGGGGCACCCGCGGCACAGCGACTTGGCGTGCTCCAGGCCCTCGGGGGTCTCGGCGAACCACGTCTCCGGGTCGAGCACGTGGCAGGGCGGGGTCGTCGAGGTCATGACGGCAACCCTCCAACCTCAAGTTCGCTTGAGGTCAAGCGCTAGGGTCGTCGGCATGGACAAGCGGGACCTGCTGACGGTCGGTGAGGTCGCCGAGCGCGCCGGCGTGAGCGTGCCGACGCTGCGGTTCTACGAGTCCAAGGGCCTGGTCCACTCGACCCGGACCGCCGGCAACCAGCGGCGCTACGCGCGGCACACGTTGCGGCGCCTGGCCTTCGTGCGGGCGGCTCAACGCTTCGGCCTGTCGTTGGCGGAGGTCGGGGAGGCCCTGGACACCCTCCCTTCGGACCGTCCGCCGACCTCCCGCGACTGGACCCGGCTGTCCCGACGGTGGCACGACGCGCTCCAGTCACGCATCGATGCCCTCGTCGAGCTGCGGGACACGACCTCGGGGTGCATCGGCTGCGGGTGCCTGTCGACGAGCAGCTGCCCGATCTACAACCCCGGCGACGAGCGCGGGGCGGAGGGACCCGGCGCCCGGCGCTGGCCGCAGGGCCTGCGCGACGACGCCTGACCGGATCCGCTCCCCGACAACGCGCATCTCCCCGGGGAAATGCGCGCTCGGTGGCAGCAGGACGCGCATCTGCCTGGGGAAATGCGCGTTGTGAGGGGTCACCGGCGCCTGAGGTGGGAGGATCGGCCCCATGACAGGGGAGACGGAGACCACGACCAGCCGGGGCCACGCTGCGCCCTGGACCCAGCACGTCGAGGACCGGACCGGTGGGGGCGGTGGGCGGACGATCGCCCGCGCGATCTCCCTCGTCGCCGCCGTCGTGCCGTGGGGGGTGCTCATGGCAGGGATGCTGTTGCTCGTCCGTGCCGAGAACGAGCGCCGCATCCGCTTCGAGATGGGGTGGGGCATGTTCATCGGGGGCGTGGTCATCGTGCTGGTCGCGATGCTCCTGTGGGCGGCCCTGACCGCGTGGTCGTCGCTCGGCACCACTGTCGCCGGACTGGCGACGCTCGTGAGCGGGGTCTTCATCGCGACCGAATCCGGGTACCGACTGCTCGCCGACCTCGCCCAAGCTGGCCCGGCGCCCTTCACGAGCGCCGTCTACGTCGTGGGCGCGCCCTACGTCCTCGTCCCGCTCGGCGCCGTCCTGGTCGCCGCGGGGCTGGGGGCGGCCGGCGCCCGCCGCCTGGGCCGCCGCGCCTGACGGGTCCCGGGGCCGATCGCGGGTAGGTGTGGTGCATGGACGAAGCACACCGCAGACCACCCGGCGTCGACGACCGGACGGTGGAGGCCCTCGGCAAGCTGTCGGAGGCGCTCGAGGTCGTCGAGGAGGCGCGGGGCCACCTCTACGCCTTCCACCGCCGGTGCGGCACCGCGGACCTGACCCTCCAGGAGGCGGTGCGCCTCCTGCGCGAGGCGGGCCACACCGCGCTCGCCGACGAGCTGCAGACCGGACTCGTCGGCCGTAACGTGCTGCCCGACCGTTGGAGCTACCAGATCGTCGAGGAGTACGACGCCCTGTACTACGAGCCCTTCCGCGCGGCCGAGGCCGCGGCGCGTGAGGGGTTGGTCGAGGGCAAGCGACACCTCTTCGAGGCGGAGATGAAGGAGCAGGAGCGCCGCGACGGCCCCTGACCCTGCCTGCGAAGATGGCCCCATGACGATCGACGGCCACCTCGAGCTGCCCGGCTACGCCCACGTCTACTCGGGCAAGGTCCGTGACCTGTACGCGCCGCTCGGCGACGACGGCACCCCCCGCGCCGACCAGCTGCTCCTCGTGGCGAGCGACCGGATCTCGGCCTACGACTTCATCCTCGACACCCCGATCCCGGACAAGGGCGCGGTGCTGACCCAGATGTCGTTGTGGTGGTTCGAGCAGGTGGCCGACCTCGTCCCCAACCACATCGTCTCCACGGACGTGCCCGCGGCCGTCGCCGGTCGCGCCGTCCTCGTCGAGCGTCTCGACATGCTCCCGGTCGAGTGTGTCGCCCGCGCCTACCTCACCGGCGGGGGCCTGAACGAATACCGATCCACCGGCGCGGTCAGCGGCATCGAGCTGCCCGAGGGTCTCGTCGACGGCTCCCGACTGCCGGAGCCGATCTTCACCCCGTCCACCAAGGCGCCCCAGGGCGAGCACGACGAGCCGATCCCCTTCGCCGGGGTCGTCGCCGAGGTCGGTGAGGCGCTCGCCGAGCGCGCCCGCGACCTCACGGTGCGTCTCCTCCAGCGCGGCAACGAGATCGCGACCGAGCGCGGGATCATCCTCGCGGACACCAAGGTCGAGTTCGGTCTGCGCGGCCTCGATCTGGGCGAAGGGGAGGACCCGGGGGCCGCGATCCGCTCCCGGGGGGCGGACGCCGAGATCGTCCTCGCCGACGAGCTGCTCACCCCGGACTCCTCGCGCTTCTGGCCGGCCGAGCAGTGGGAGCCCGGCCACCCGCAGCCCAGCTACGACAAGCAGTTCGTCCGGGACTGGCTGACGTCGCCCGCAAGTGGCTGGGACAAGACGTCCGGCGAGACGCCCCCTTCGCTCCCGCAGGACGTCGTCGAGCAGACCCGCGCCAAGTACGTCGAGGCGTACGAACGACTGACCGGGCAGACCTTCCGCATCTGATCAGTAGCGGTCGACCACCGGCACCTGCCTGGTCGGTGGCTCGTACGGCTCGGGCCAGAAGTCGTCGATCTCGGTGATGACGCCGTCCTCGAACCTGAAGAAGGGCGAGGTCGGTGAGGTCGTCCACCGCAGCCCGTAGATCGCCGCCGGCTACTTGCGCAATCCGGAGAAGACCGCCGAGGCCTTCCACGGTGGGTGGTTCCACTCCGGCGACCTGGCGATCGCGGACGACGAAGGGCGGGTCACGATCGTCGACCGCAAGAAGGAGATGATCAAGACCGGCGGGGAGAACGTCGCCTCCCGTGAGGTCGAGGAGGCGATCTACCAGCACCCGGACGTCGCCGAGGTCGCGGTCTTCGCGCTGCCGGACCCGAAGTGGGTCGAGGCCGTCACCGCCACGGTCGTCGCCAAGGAGGGCTCGGGCCTGACCGCGGAGGCGCTCGCCGAGCACTGCGCCGGCGTGCTCGCGCCGTACAAGCGGCCCAAGCGGATCGAGATCCTCACCGAGCTGCCCAAGAACCCGAGCGGCAAGATCCTCAAGCGCGAGCTCAAGCTGCGCTACAGCTGACCGCGCGCTGGGGCTAGTCCCCCCGCGAGGACGGGTGCGTCCTGGCGACCTTGCGGTCCGTCAACACGATGTGCACCCCGAGCGCGACCGCGGCGAGCACGGACGCGGTGAAGAAGACCATCGCGATGGCCGGGAAGCCGAGGATCGTCACGTCGGTCTCGACACGCATCATCATCGCCGCACCGATGATCGTCGCCGCGATGATCAGCCCCAGGGTCAGTCGGTTGGCGACGCGCTGGAGCACGAGGTGCAGCCGCTGCTCGTCGATCGCGTCGACCTGCAGTCGCAGCTCGCCGCGGGCGAGGGCATCGAGGATCCGGTTGGCGCGCTTGGGCAGGTGCGCGGTGAACTCCTTGGCCTCGATCGCCGCCGAGAGCAGGCCACCGGGAGAGGTCTTGAGCGACGAGGCGAAGATGTCGGACACGTTGTCCCGGATCGCCTCCGACGGCGAGAAGTCGGGATCGAGGTGCGAGGTCGTCTGGTCGAGGTTGAGCAGTGCCTTGCCGATCATGGCCATCTCGGCGGGCGGACGCAGGCCGTGGACCCCCGAGAGCCGGGAGAGCTCCACGAGCAGGCGACCGGCCTCGAGGTCCGAGCCGCTGGCGACCGCTTCGCTCACGAGGTGGGAGACGTCATCGCGGAAGCCCGCGGCGTCGTAGTCGTCGAGCGCGTGCCCCATGTCCGCCAGGACCGCGGCGGCCTCCTCGCCGTCCCCGTCGTTGATCGCGAGCAGCAGCTTGGTCACGTGGGTCTGCACCCTCTGGGGCACCGTGGCGATCATCCCGAGGTCGAGCAGCGCCAGGCGTCCGTCGTCGGTGATGAGCAGGTTGCCGGGGTGGGGGTCCGCGTGGAGGACCCCGTCGTCGAGGATCATCCGCAGGTAGCAGTGGAAGAGCTGCTCGACGATCGGGCGGGCGTCGAGGTCGAGGAGGGCGAGCGGCCCGAGGTCGGTGACCTTGCGCCCGTCGACGTGCTCCATCGTCAGCACCCGCGTCGACGTCAGCTGCAGGACCGGCTCGGGGACGAGGAGCCGGTCGTGCTTGCTCGTCAGGTCGATGAACCGCAGGAGGTTGCGCGCCTCCCGGCGGTAGTCGAGCTCGTCGACGAGGGAGCGTCGGAACTGGTGGAGCAGCTGGTTGAGGCCGTAGGAGTTGCCGACGCTCGTGTGCTTGTCGACCAGCCCGGTCACGGTGTCGAGCACGTCCATGTCGCCGCGGATGGTCTCGCGGACGTCGGGGCGCTGCACCTTGACGACGACGTCCCGGCCGGAGCGGGTGGTCGCCCGGTGCACCTGTCCGAGCGAGGCCGCCGCGAGCGGCTCCTCGTCGAAGAACGCGAACAGGTCCTTGATCCGCGCCCCGAGCTCCTCCTCGACGATCTCCCTGACCTGGTCGAAGGGGAAGGGCTCGACCGTGTCCTGCAGCCGGGTCAGCGCCTCGGTGTAGGCGGGAGGCAGCAGGTCGAAGCGCGTCGACAGCAGCTGCCCCATCTTGATGTACGTCGGACCCATCGCCTCGAGGTCGCCGGCGAAGGCCTCGGCCCGCTCCTGAGCGTCGTCGGGCAGCTCCCCCTCGTCGGAGGCGAGCTCGTCGGTCTGCGCCCCGGAGAGCAGGTCGCCGCGACCGTGCCGCAGGAGGAGTCGGACGAGGTCCGCGTATCGGCTCTTCATGGGGGCCATCCTGCCCCGCACGGACTGTCGGCGCGGCATACTCCGAGCGTGGCCGTCTACATCGCCTTCCTCCGCGCGATCAACCTCGGCGCCAAGCGGAAGTTCCCCAAGGTCGACGTCCAGCGCGTCGTCGAGGAGACCGGCGCGAGCGACGTGGCGGTGCACCTCAACACCGGCAACGTTCGCCTGACGAGCCGCCAACGCTCCTGCTCGGCAGTCGAGGCGACGCTCGAGGCCGCCTTTGTGGCGGACCGGGGCTTCGAGGTGCCGACGGTCGTCGTGACGCCGGACGAGCTGGCGGCCGTCGTGGCGGACGCGGACGAGGTGGCGCGGGAGGCCCCCTTCGACGTCGCGGCGCACTACGTGACCCTCATGCGGGAGGTGCCGTCCGCGGAGACCGTCGCCTTGGTCTCCCACGAGGGCGAAGGGGAGGTCACCGCCGTGCGCGGGCGGGCCGTGCACCTCATGCTCGACGGCACGGATCGCTACCACCGGGTGAAGCTGCCGGCGGCCGTCGACCGGGCCATGGGGGTGTGGACGAACCGGAACCTGACGGTGGTGCGGGACCTGGCCGCTCGCTGGGGCGCGGGCACCTGAGGCAGCCCGGGTCCACGGCCCAACTAGACTCGCCCCCGGACCCACCCCCTTCGTCACCAGGAGACCCCCCGTGGGACGCATCGTCGTCGACGTCATGCTCAAGCCCGAGATCCTCGACCCGCAGGGCCAGGCCGTCCGCGGGGCGCTGCCCCGGCTGGGGCTGGACCAGTTCACCGACGTCCGGCAGGGCAAGCGCTTCGTCCTGTCCGTCGACGGGGACGTGACCGAGGCGCACCTGGCGCAGGCCCGCGAGGCCGCCGAGACGCTCCTGTCCAACCCGGTCATCGAGGACGTCGTGAGCGTCCACGAGCTGACGAGCGACGAGCCGGAGCAGGCGCCGATCACCGGAGCCGGCGCGTGAGGATCGGCGTCGTCACCTTCCCCGGCAGCCTCGACGACTCCGACGCCCGCCGCGCGGTGCGCATCGCCGGCGGCGAGGCCGTCGAGCTGTGGCACGGCGACGCGGACCTGCGCGGCGTCGATGCCGTCGTCATCCCGGGCGGCTTCTCCTACGGCGACTACCTGCGCGCCGGGGCCATCGCCCGCTTCGCCCCGGTCATGACCGAGGTCATCACGGCCGCGAAGGGGGGCCTGCCGGTCCTCGGGATCTGCAACGGCTTCCAGATCCTCACCGAGTCGCACCTGCTGCCCGGGTCGATGATCCAGAACGACCACCGCAAGTTCCTCTGCCGCGACCAGGTCCTGCGCGTCGAAAACGCGTCGACCGCGTGGACCAACGGCTTCGAGACCGGCCAGGAGATCACCATCGTCCTGAAGAACCAGGACGGCCAGTTCGTCGCCGACGAGGCCACCCTCGACCGGCTCGAAGGGGAGGGACAGGTCGCCTTCCGCTACGTCGGCGACAACCCCAACGGCTCCTCCCGCGGCATCGCCGGCATCACCAACGAGCGGGGCAACGTCGTGGGCCTCATGCCGCACCCCGAGCACGCGGTCGAGGAGGGCTTCGGCCCGAGCCTCGACGGCCGCACCTTCTTCACCTCCGTCATCGAGCAGGTTGTCACCGCATGAGCCAGTCCACCCTCGACACCGTCACCCGCGCCGAGCAGAGCCCCGACACCGAGCAGCCGTGGGCCGAGCTCGGGCTCAAGCAGGACGAGTACGAGCGCATCCGCGAGATCCTCGGCCGTCGCCCCACGAGCGCCGAGCTGGCGATGTATTCGGTCATGTGGTCCGAGCACTGCAGCTACAAGTCCTCCAAGGTCCACCTCAAGCGCTTCGGTGACCTGCCCTCCGAGACGCCGCTCGGCAAGACCCTCGCCGGCATCGGCGAGAACGCCGGCGTCATCGACATCGGGCAGGGCTGGGCGGTGACCTTCAAGGTCGAGTCCCACAACCACCCGAGCTATGTCGAGCCCTACCAGGGCGCGGCCACCGGCATCGGCGGCATCGTCCGCGACATCATGGCGATGGGCGCCCGCCCGATCGCGGTGATGGACCCCCTTCGCTTCGGCGCGATCGACCACCCCGACACCGCCCGCGTCCTGCCCGGCGCGGTCAAGGGCATCGGCGGCTACGGCAACTCCCTCGGTCTGCCCAACATCGGCGGCGAGATCGTCTTCGACGAGTGCTACCAGGGCAACCCGCTCGTCAACGCGCTGTGCGTCGGCAAGCTGCGCCACGAGGACCTGCACCTGGCCAATGCCTCGGGCAGGGGCAACAAGGTCGTGCTCTTCGGCGCCAAGACCGGCGGCGACGGCATCGGCGGCGTGTCCGTCCTGGCGTCCGAGACCTTCGAGGAGGGCGGCCCCGCCAAGCGGCCCGCCGTCCAGGTCGGCGACCCCTTCGCCGAAAAGGTGCTCATCGAGTGCTGCCTCGACCTCTACGCCGCGGGTGTCGTCGAGGGCATCCAGGACCTCGGCGGTGCCGGGCTGTCCTGCGCGACCTCGGAGCTGGCCTCCGCCGGTGACGGCGGCATGGCCGTCGAGCTCGACCGCGTCCCGCTGCGCGACTCCACGCTCTCCCCCGAGGAGATCCTCATGTCGGAGTCGCAGGAGCGGATGATGGCGGTCGTCGCCCCCGACAAGCTCGACGCCTTCCTCGAGATCACCGGTCGGTGGGATGTCGAGGCCGCCGTCCTCGGCGAGGTCACCGACGGTGACCGGCTCGTCGTCACGTGGCACGGCGAGACCATCGTCGACGTGCCGCCGCGTTCCGTCGCCCACGACGGCCCGGTCTACGAGCGTCCGATCGCCCGGCCGCAGTGGCTCGACGCGGTCCAGGCCGACGCGAGCTCCTCCCTTCCCCGCCCGACCGACCTCGGCGCGGACCTGCTCGCCCTGCTCGCCTCGCCCAACGTCTGCGACAAGTCGTGGGTCACCGACCAGTACGACCGCTACGTCCTGGGCAACACCAAGGCGGCCATGCCGCACGACTCCGGCATCGTGCGCGTCGACGAGGAGTCCGGCCTCGGCGTCGCCGTCTCGACGGACTGCAACGGCCGCTTCGGTCGCCTCGACCCCTACGCGGGCGCGCAGCTGGCCCTGGCCGAGTCCTACCGCAATGTCGCGACCTCCGGCGCCCTGCCGCTGGCCGTCACCGACTGCCTGAACTTCGGCTCGCCCGAGGACCCGGGCGTCATGTGGCAGTTCCAACAGGCCATCGGCGGTCTCTTCGACGCCTGCCTCGAGCTGGGCATCCCGGTCACCGGCGGCAATGTCTCCTTCTACAACCAGACCGGGGAGACGGCGATCCACCCGACTCCGGTCGTCGGCGTGCTCGGCGTCATCGACGACGTCGCGACGAGCGCCTCCTCCGGCTTCGCGGCGAAGGGGGAGATCGTCCTCCTCCTCGGCGAGACCCGCGACGAGCTCGACGGCGGCGAGTGGGCCCACGCGCTGCACGGCCACCTCGGCGGCACGCCGCCCGTGGTCGACCTGGCGGCGGAGAAGGCGCTCGCGTCCTTCTTCGTCGACGCGGTGCGCCGTGGCGTGCTCGCCAGCTCGCACGACCTGTCCGACGGTGGCCTCGCGGTCGCGCTGGCCGAGTCGGCGCTCACCGGTGGCACGGGTGCCTCGGTCGACCTCGCGCCGGTGCTCGACCGGGACGGCATCGACGCCTTCACCGCCCTGTACTCCGAGTCAACGGCCCGCGCGCTGGTCACGGTGCGCTCCGAGACCGACCTTGCCACGGTCGTCGGCATCGCGCAGACGCACGGCGTGCCGATCGCCCGCCTCGGCACGACCGACGGTGACCGGCTCAAGGTCAAGGACGTGCTGGACCTGCCGCTCGAGCAGATGCGCGAGGCCCACACGGGCACGATGCAGCGGTACTTCGGCTGACGTGGCGGACTGGCTGGTCATCTTCGACTGCGACGGGGTCCTCGTCGACAGCGAACGCCTCAATGTCCGCACCTGGACGGGGATGATGCGCGACGCCGGCGTCGACTTCACCGAGGCCGACGCGGTCGAGGCCTTCGTCGGCAAGGCGTACAAGGACAACCGGGTCACGCTCACCGAGCTGACCGGGGCCGTCCCCGACCCCGAGTGGGAGCGGGCCTGGCGGGCGGAGTTCCTCCGCAGCCAGGAGCAGCTCGAGCCGATCG
>NZ_BCSQ01000073.1 GCF_001570945.1 Janibacter anophelis NBRC 107843 | reverse complement strand
CCGCCACTACCAGTGGCTCGTCGACGTCGACGACCTGCCGCGGCACCGCGGGCCCTTGCGGGCGCTGACCCGCATCGAGGCCCGCGACCACCTCGACGGCGGTCGTCTCGGCGGTGGGATCCGCGGCGACCTCGAGCGCTTCCTCGCCCACCGCGGCGTGCAGCTCGAGGCCGACGACCGGGTCGTCATGCTCGCGCACGCGCGGGTGCTCGGGCACGTCTTCGACCCGCTCACCGTGTACTGGTGCCTCGCGCCCGACGGGCGACTGCGGGCCTGCGTCTTCGAGGTGCACAACACCTACGGCGAGCGGCACGCCTACCTGCTCGACGTCGACGCGAGCGGTCGCGCGCGGACGGACAAGGCCTTCTACGTCTCGCCGTTCAACGACACCGAGGGGGAGTACGCGGTCTCGCTGCGGCTCGACCCCGAGCGGGTCACCGTGACCGTCGGCCTCGACCGCGACGGCGCCCGGGTGCTCACCGCGACGACGACCGGTGTGCCGCGTGCGGCGACGGACGCCGCGGTCGTGGGCACCGCCCTTCGCCATCTGCTCATGACCTGGCGCGTCAGCGCGCTCATCCGCATCCACGGCATCCGGCTGTGGACGCGACGCCTGCCCATCCAGCCCCGCACTCCACACCCACAGGAGCACGTCCGATGACCACAGCCCCCGCCCTCGACCAGCCGCTGTGCCTGCGGCGCCCCTCCCTGCGCCCGTGGTGCCTGCGGGCCCACCTGGCCCGCCCGATCCTCGCCGCCGTCCTGCGGCGGGCGCCGGTGCGGGTGACGATGCCCGACGGCACCTGGCTCGGTGGTGCCGGTGACGACCCGGCCGCGCCGACGCTGCGCATCCTGCGGCCGACCGCGCTCTTCGAGCGGATGGCCCACCACCCGAAGATCGGGCTCGGCGAGGGCTACATGGCCGGTGACTGGGACGCCGCGCCCGGGACCGACCTGGCCGACGCGCTGCTGCCCTTCGCCCAGCGGATGACGACCCTCGTGCCCCCGGGACTGGCCCGGTGGCGGCGGGTCGTCGACCGGCGCATCCCGACCTCGACGCGCAACACGCTCCTCGGGTCGCGGACCAACATCGAGGCGCACTACGACCTGAGCAATGAGCTCTTCGAGGCCTTCCTCGACGAGACGCTCAGCTACAGCTCCGCGCTCTTCGACCGCTCGCGGCCGCTCGCGGAGCAGAGCCTCGAGGAGGCCCAGGCGGCGAAGATCGAGGCGGTCCTCGACACCGCCGGGGTGTGCGAGGGCTCGCGCGTCCTCGAGATCGGGACCGGCTGGGGGTCGCTCGCGATCGCCGCCGCACGCCGGGGCGCGCAGGTCACGACGATCACGCTGTCGCGGGAGCAGGCCGAGCTGGCCAGGGAGCGCATCGCGGCCGCTGGCCTGGCCGACCGGATCTCCGTGCGGCTCCAGGACTACCGCGAGGTGCAGGGGCAGTTCGACGCGATCGTCAGCGTCGAGATGATCGAGGCGGTCGGTGAGGAGTACTGGCCGACCTACTTCCGCGCGATCGACGACCTGCTCGCGCCCGGAGGGGCCGCCGCGATCCAGGCGATCCTCATGTCGCACGAGCGCTACCTCGCGACGCGACGCTCCTACGGGTGGATCCAGAAGCACATCTTCCCCGGCGGGCTCATCCCGTCGGCCGAGGCGATCGAGGAGACGACCGCCCAGCACACCACGTTGCGGGTGACGTCGACGAGCCGCTTCGGCCGCGACTACGCCGAGACGCTGCGGCGGTGGCGGCAGACCTTCCTCGCCGAGTGGCCGCGGATCGCGGGGGCGGGCTTCGACGAGACCTTCCGCCGACGGTGGGAGTTCTACCTCGCGTACTGCGAGGCGGGCTTCGCCGCCGACTACCTCGACGTGGCGCAGATCCGGCTCGAGCGGGGGGTGGCGGCATGAGCAGCCTCGTCGGGCAGCGGATCTGGGTCGTCGGCGCCTCGAGCGGCATCGGCGCGACCCTCGCGGAGGAGCTGCACCGGCGCGGGGCGATCATCGCGATCAGCGCCCGCCGGGTGGAGCGGCTCGAGGAGGTCTCGCAGGGTCGCTTCGCGACCGTGACGCTCGACGTCACCGACGCCGAGGAGACGCGGCGCGCGGCCGACGAGGTGCGCGCCGCCATCGGACCCATCGACACCGTCGTCCACGCCGCGGGGTACTGGCACACCTACACGGCCGACGAGTGGTTGCCCGAGGAGTTCGACAAGCACGTGGCGGTCAACCTCATCGGGCTGGGCAACGTCATCTCGGCGACCCTGCCGCAGATGGTCGCCGCCCGCCACGGGCACCTCGTGGGCATCGCCTCGGTCGCCGGCTACCGGGGGCTGTCCGGGTCGGAGGCGTACGGTGCGACCAAGGCGGCACAGATCAACCTGCTGCAGTCCATGCGGGCCTCGCTCGCGAAGAAGGACGTCCGGGTCACCACGGTCTGCCCGGGCTTCGTGCGCACCGAGATGACCGAGACCAATTCCTTCCCCATGCCCTTCATCATCGAACCCGAGGAGGCGGCCATGTGGATCGCCGACGGGATCGAGGAGGACAAGGTGGAGGTCGTCTTCCCCCGCCGCATGGCGGTGACGATGAAGGTCGCCCGGCTGCTGCCCGAGCGCGTGTGGACGACGATCACGGCCAGGCTGGCCCGCTCCTCGTGACGCTCCGCCCCGTCCGGGAGCTGCGGGCCTTCGTCGCGGCCGCGCTCGTCGAGCCGGTGCCGCGCGACCACGCGGAGAGCCCGGCGGTGCTGCGTCGGCGGCAGCTCGTCACGCTCGTGACGCTGGTCGTCGGGGCCGTCGTGCTCGGCGTGACGCTGCGGATCGAGCCGGGCGACGACCGCTTCTACGTCGGCGGACTCGTGCTGGCGCTCGTCTGGGCCGTCGGGGGACTGGCGGCCGGCCGGCTGCACGTCGGGTGGGCGCACACGCGTGAGGAGGGCTTGGCCCGTCCGGTGGTCCAGCCGGTCGCGCTCGCGGTGCTCATGGTGGCGCTCTTCCTCGCAGGGGCCGTCGTCGTGGGGGCCGTGCCGTGGCTCGCCGAGCGGGTCGACGACGTGCTCGACCACGCCCGCTACGGCTCGCTGCCGCTCGTCTGGGCGATCACCGTCGTCACCGGGGTCGCCGAGGAGCTCTTCTTCCGCGGGGCGCTCTTCGCCGCGGTGCAGCGGCACGCCGTCGCCGTGACGACCGTCGTCTACGGGCTGGTCACCGCGGCGACCGGCAACCTCATGCTCACCTTCGCCGCGCTCCTGCTCGGCCTGCTCACCGGTGCCCAGCGCCGGGTCACCGGCGGCGTGCTCGCGCCGATCATCACGCACGTCATCTGGTCCAGCTCGATGCTCTTCCTCCTGCCATCCACTCTCGACCTCCTGAGGTGAACCCATGACCACGTCCGCGGACACTCCCTTCGCCCCCGGCAGCGAACCCGGGACGGCGCTCGTCACCGGCGCCACCGGCTACATCGGTGGGTTGCTCGTGCCGCGCCTGCTCGACGAGGGTTGGACCGTGCGCGTGCTCTCCCGGTCCGAGGCGAGGGTGCGCGAGCACGACTGGGGTGCACGGGTCGACGTCGTCGAGGGTGACGTGGGGGAGGTGCAGGACGTGCGGCGCGCCCTCGACGGGGTCGACGTCGCGTACTACCTCGTGCACTCGATGGACGGCGGGGGCGACCTGGCGCGGCGCGACCGGCGGCTCGCCGAGGGCTTCGCGGGTGCGGCGGCCGTCGCCGGGGTCGATCGCATCGTCTACCTCGGCGGGCTGCACCCCGAGGGCGCGGACCTGTCGGTACACCTGGCCTCCCGGGTCGAGGTGGGTGAGGTCTTCCTCGAGTCGCCGGTGCCGGCTGCGGTGCTGCAGGCGGCGGTCGTGCTGGGGGACGGGTCGGTCTCCTTCGACATGCTGCGCTACCTCACCGAGCGGCTGCCCGTCATGATCGCGCCCAAGTGGCTGCGCAACCGGATCCAGCCGATCGCCGTCGACGACGCGCTGCACTACCTCGTGGGGGCAGCGCGGCTGCCGGCGGAGGTCAACCGCAGCTTCGACATCGGTGGTCCGGAGGTGCTGACGTACGAGCAGATGATCCAGCGCTTCGCCGCGGTGACCGGGCTGCGACGCCGGGTGGTCCTGGGGGTCCCGGTGCTCACGCCGTGGCTGGCGAGCCACTGGGTGGGGCTCGTGACGCCGGTGCCCGAGGACGTCGCCAAGCCGCTCGTCGGCAGCCTCGTGCACGAGGTGGTGCGGCGCGAGCACGATCTCGACGAGCTCGTGGGTCTGCCCGACGGTGGGCTCGTGGGGTTCGACGACGCGGTGCGGCGGGCGATGCGCGGCACGCGTCCGGACCACGCGCTGCGGGACGTGCTGACGGTGACGGCCGCGACGGTGGCGAGCGCCGGACTCGGGACGCTCGCGACCCAGCCGGACAGCCGGTGGTACCGCTCGCTGGACCTGCCGTCGTGGCAGCCGCCGAAGCTCGCCTTCCCCCTCGTCTGGACCCCGCTGTACCTCGACATCGCCGCGACGTCGATCGCGACGCTCACGCGGCTCGAGGACGAGGGGCGGGCCGAGGAGGCGGCTCGGTACCGGAGGGCGCTGTGGACCAACCTCGTGCTCAACACGGGGTGGAGCGTTGTCTTCTGGCGGGTGCGTCGACCGGCCCTGGCGGCGGGTGAGGCGGTCGTGCTCGCGGCCAGCTCGGCCGACCTGGCCAGGCGGGCCGGGGCGGCCGGTGGTCGGGTGCGGTGGGCGCTCCTGCCGTATGCCGCCTGGACTGCCTTCGCCGCGGTGCTGTCGACGGCGATCGCGCGGCGCAACAGGTAGGCGGGTCAGGGGCAGGTCAGGGGGTGGTCGCGGCCGGGTCAGGTTGTGCGGAGCGCCCGGCCGCCGGTCGCGAAGGGGGCACCGCTCGCCTCACTACCGAGCGGTCACCCTTGGGGCGCAATGGTGCTCGGCGAAAGCCTGCGCGGACCACCGACAAAGGAGTCGTCCCATGCACAACCCATCCGACGAGACCCCCCGCCCACTGCCGCGCCGCGCCTTCCTCGGAGGCGTGGGCGTCGCCGTCGTGGGGGTCGCCACCGCCCAGGGCACCGGTGCCTTCGCTCGCTCGTCCTCCCCTTCGTCCAATCTGACCGGAGCGGCGATCCCCGCCGCCGACATGGATCCGCTGGACCTGCTCAAGCGGATGCTGTCGTACGACACGCAGAACCACGGCGAGGGCGGCAACACCCGGCCGCACGCCGAGATGCTCAAGGCGGTGTGGGAGCGGGCCGGTGTGCCCGTGGAGATCATCGACACGCCGCAGCCGGACAATGTCCACCTCATCGCACGGATCCCCGGGACGGGGGCGGAGGAGCCGCTGCTCATCCTCGGCCACTCGGACGTCGTGCCGGTGGAGGAGGAGAACTGGGACGTCGACCCCTTCGCCGGGGAGGTCGTCGACGGCGAGATCTACGGCCGCGGAGCGCTGGACATGAAGGGCGCCAACTCGGCGATGATCAGCGCGCTGCTGCGGCACCTCGACGAGGGAGCCGAGTTGGACCGCGACATCATCGTGCTCACCGACTGCGACGAGGAAGCAGGTAGCTACGGGTCGCGGTGGCTGGCGGAGAACCACTGGGACAAGATCGACGCCGGGAGCGTGCTGACCGAGGGCGGGTGGTTCCTCGCGCAGAGCGACAAGACCACGCCGATGGTCATCACCGCCACGCGCCAGGACAACGTGTATTTCAACCTCGACCTCGTCGCCACGGGCACGGCCACGCACTCGTCGAAGCCGATGCCGGACGACTCCGCGATCGTCAAGGTGTCGCGGGCGATCAGCGAGCTGGGGGACTGGTCGGCGCCGGTGCACCTGACCGACGTGACGCGGGAGTACTTCTCGGCGCTCGCCGACGCGACGAGTGACGCCGGCTTCGCCAAGGCGATCCGGCTGATGCTCAAGGCGAAGAGCCAGCGCTCGCGTGAGCGCGCGGCCCGGCTCGTCGAGCGGCTGTCGGACTACCCGTACCTGCACCGGGCGCTGCTGCGCACCACGCACGCCTTCGTCATCCAAGAGTCGGGATACAAGGAAAACGTCATCCCGAGCGAGGGCACGACCCGCGTCAACTGCCGCGGCATCCCCGGCGGTGAGAAGCCGCGTGAGTTCGTCGCCGCGGTCCGCGAGCTGCTCAAGGACCGTGACGTCGAGGTCGTGGTCGTGGGCAACGACGGGGAGAGCGAGGAGGAGGCGCTCGCCCGGCTCGACGAGACGTGGGAGACGCCGCCGGCCGACCTCGACACGGACCTGTGGCGCGCGCTGTCCGACGCGTCCGAGGCGACGTACGAGGACACGCCGTTCACTCCCGCGCTCTTCGAGGCCGGGACGAGCCTTGGGGCCGTGGCGGGCGAAGGGAGTGCCCGGATACGGCGTGTACCCGTACGTCATCAGCAACGAACAGCTGATCGGGATGCACGGCAACAACGAGCGGATCTTCGTCGAGGCGCTCGAGCAGGGCACGGACTACATGTACGAGGTCTTCGGGGCCTTCCGCACCGACGGCTGAGGTGTTTTGGCGGGTGCCGGCGAGCGAAGGGAGCGCGCCGGCACCTTTTGCGGTCGGGTCAGCCCTCGTCGCTGACCAGGCGGGTCTTGGTGCCAAGGACCTGGAGGGTGTCGACCGGCTCGTCCTGCAGGTCGGCAGTGGTGGCGATGTCCTGCCACGGGCCGCCGTTGACGCGGTACTCGCCGGTGAGGCGGGCATCGACCTTGATGTCCATGTCGCCGGTGCCCTTGTACGTGTGGGTGACGTCGCCCTCGGGGTAGGAGCCGCCGGTGCTGGTGGTCCACTCGGAAGTGGTGCCGTCGCCGAAGTCATAGCGGTAGTCCTGGGCGGCGACCTTGAAGTCGATCGTCCAGGACAGCAGCTTGACGGGCTTGCTGATCTCGCCCGGCTGCAGGCCGCTGTTGTCGGGCCAGTCGGCCGCGTAGAAGGTCTTGAGGTTCTTGAGGGTCTTCATTCCCTTGGGCTCGACCGAGATGGAGGGCTTGCTGAAGGGGAGCTCGCGGAAGGCCGTCTGGATCTGGGCGAGGGTGGGGACCGGGGGAGGCTCGATAGTCACGGTGCCGCCTCCGGCTCCGGGCAGCGTGATCGTGGTCGGCGGTCCACAGGTCAGGCCGTGGTAGATCCACGGGCCACCGTCGACCTGAATCCAGGACAGTGTGGGAGGTTCGAAGGCCGCCGCGCCTCCTGCGGCGGTCAGGCAGGCCGTGCGACCCTGCCGGCACTGCTCGAGGGACATGTCCGTGCAGCCTTCGGTGCGGATCTCGACCTTGGGCATGTCCTTGGAAGCATTCTTGATATTTGGTGTCTGGGCTCGGTCGCTGGGTGCCTTGGGCCCGTCAGGGCGTGTGGAACTTACCGAGTCGGCAGTGGACGGGTTCCCATGCGCTGGTGACCCCGAAACGTCTCGACCGGTAGCGGCACGGGCTCCGATGCCTTGATTGCTCATCTCTCCACCCGGCGGGGGCTCGGTCGTCGTGGTCGGTGGAGGTGGCGACGAAGGCGGTGGAGGTGGCGACGTCGAAGACGGCGGAGTCGTGGGCTCGGCCTGAAGAGTCGAGCTGAAAGCTAGGAACGTCATCAGCAGGAGACAGGCCGCGGCAGCCGCCCCTAGGGCCCTTCCCGCTTTGAAGTTGCTCACTGGATTCTCACTGAGTCGCGAATGACCCAGTGGCCCTTTTCCCATTGAGTGTTCGTCGTGAGCGTGTACGAGACCGCGTCAGCTGTCCGACCGGCTGAGCCATCCTTAAGAACCTCGTGATACTGGGCAGCGTCGACCGTCAAAGTCACCTTGTAGCCCCCATCTGAGCGTTCAGAGGCCGAAAGGTCGCGCACCTTGTTCGGGTTGATGTTCATCTTGGTGCCCTTTGCGGCGTTGGCCTCCGTAATGCGCACATACTCATCGCACGGGGCGCAATTCGACGAGTACTCCTTGATGGTTGCCGTCTCACCAGTCTTGAGAGCTTCCCCCATCTGGAGCTCGAAGAATTCGTTGAAGGCGATAGCGCCTTCCTTCGTCTGTTCCTGGGCCGCATCGGGGAGTGGTGCCACGTCGCCGCTGCTGGAGGACTCACTGCTCGACTGCGTGCTGGAACTGCTGGGCTGGGCCGTCGAGGTGGAAGCAGAGGACTTTGTGTCACCGGGCAGGGGGGAGACGGTGCTCGACGAGGTCGGGTCGACAGGCTCGTCCTCACCGCACGCGGTCAGACCGCCGGTGACGAGGGCCGCGGCGGCCAGGACTGCTGCTCCACGCGTGAACTGCACGATCTTCGCTTTCGTCGACGGCGGGGCGCGTCCGTTGGTCACCCCCCAAGAACGTCGACAACGCTAGCGATTTCTGGCGACTTCGCATCTCGACTGTCCACAGGCCCTACCGGGACGGCGTGTCGTACTGCAGTTCGGTGTCAGAGGACCCCGGGGGCCGCCATTCCTCGTTGGTCCCTTGATGAACTGCAGTACGACACGCTGGGGCGTCCGTGGTTGGTGCCGAGTCTGGGGCTTCGAGGCTCGGCCAGCGTTGGCCTCGAGGCTCCTTCGTCGCACCTCGGCCAGCGTCGAGATCAGGCCCAGGGGCGGGCGGCGAGGCCGTGGTCCCGGGAGTACGCAGCCCGCTGCGGTGACTCCCAGCCGGCCAGGGCCTCATCCGGCACCTTGTACACCTCGATGCCGAGCGGGCGGCAGACCGCCTCCGTGTCACCGGCCTCAGGACCGAACATCGGCACTGAGAGATCCCCACCCGGGCAGGTCGACAGCGCCGCGAGGATGTCGATCTCGGCGAAGAACTCGAAGTAGTCACCCTGCTTCGCCGGGCAGGTCTTCATGAAGTACTGGTCCTGCTCGTTCAGCCCCGTGCACTGGAAGACGTTGAGCACGTCGTGCACGTCGAACTCCGTCAGGTGCCACGGCCGCACCGCGCGGGTGAGGTTGGAGTGGCAGTGGTAGTCGAAGGGCGCGTCGTTGAGCATCTGGTTGACGTAGGGGTCGCACCGGGTGCCGAGCAGGTCGTGGACGCGCCCCCCTTCGTCGTCGACGCCGTAGTCCGCCAGCGAGTCGCCGGTGATCGTCACGAGCGGACGGAGGAAGGGCAGGGTCGACCAGAGCCGGTCGAAGACCGACACGTGCGCCGCCTGCAGCTGCCGGGTGCGGGAGGCCCACAGGCGCTCGCGGGGGTCGTGGAGGTTCCACAGGTTGAGGTCAGCGACCTGCGGGCCCTCGATGGTGACGATCCGGCAGACGTGCCCGGTCGGCACCTCCCACGCCCGACCACTCCGGATCGGGATGGTGAAGGAATCGACGAGCTCACGCCCTTCGGTCATCGAACCGATCCGGCCGTACAGCTCGCGGTCGACGTCGAGGGGGCCGCCGGGGTCGGACTGGTAGGCGGCTTCGGTGAGGTTCATCAGGGCTCCTAACGGTGGGTGGTCTGTCGGCGGACCAGGTCGAGGACCGCCAGCTCGGAGTCGCGCAGGTAGTCGCGCAGGAGGTGCTCGGCGCCGGCACGGTCGCCGTCGGCGAGGTGCTCCCAGATCTCGCGGTCGCGCGGACCCCAGGGGCGCTGGAAGGAACTCGCCTCGTCCGCGGCGTGGAAGGCCAGCCGCAATCGCCACCGTCCTCGGCGTCCTGATCTTCCTCGTGGTCACCGGGCTGGCGCTCTACCAGTTCGCAGACATCCTCGGGATGCTGCCGGAGTAGGTCGGGGGTCTCGGGGGCTTCGAGGCTCGGCCGCGGGCGGCCTCGCACCTCAGCCAGCGTAGGCGCGGGCGGCCTCGCACCTCAGCCAGCGTAGGCGCCGGCGGCCTCGCACGTCAGCCAGCGTAGGCGCCGGCGGCCTCGCACGTCAGCCAGCGAAGGCGTGGGGGTTGCGGGCATCGCCCCACCGGTGGCGTCGGTGGGGCGAAGGGAGCTTCGTCAGCGGGGTGGTTGCTTGACGTGTGTCGGGCCGGTCATGAGCACCCGCTCGACCCACGCCATCACGAAGGGGAGCCCCGCCACGGAGACGAGGCCGACGACCGTCACGACGGTCCAAGAGAGATCCATGCCTTCACCGTGACACCGATACATGCCGCGGGCACTCCGACTGGCTCGTGTCCTGCGGTCGTCACCAGATCTTGACCTTCGTGCGGCGCTGCGACGGCGCCTTGCGAGGATGGCGCCATGACCCTCCATGACCGCCTCGACCTGGCCCACGGTCCCGCCTGGGCCAACCGGCTCGCCCTCGCCCCGCTCACCAACACCCAGAGCCACGCGGACGGCACGCTGTCGCAGGACGAGTACCGCTGGCTCGTGGCCCGGGCCGAAGGAGGGTTCGGCCTGACGATGACCTGCGCGACCTACGTGGCGCCCGCGGGGCAGGCCTGGGCGGGTCAGCTCGGGATCAGCGACGAGAGGCACCTGGAGGGCCTGACCCGCCTGGCCGACGGCATCCGCGCCGCCGGCAGCGTCTCGTCCGTCCAGCTGCACCATGCCGGCCGCCGTGCCGACTCGGACGTCACCGGCATACCCACTGTCGCGCCGTGGGACGACCCGGACAAGGGGACGCGTGCTCTGTCCACGGGGGAGGTGCAGCAGGCGGTCGAAGACTTCGTCGTCGGGGCGCAGCGGGCGGAGCGGTCCGGTTTCGACGGCGTGGAGGTGCACGGCGCGCACGGCTACCTCATCTGCCAGTTCCTCGACGGACGCCACAACCATCGCACCGACGGCTACGGCGGGTCGCTCGAGGACCGCTCGCGGATGCTCTTCGAGGTCCTCCGCGGGATCCGCGAGCGCACGGGCCCCGACTTCCAGGTCGGGCTCCGGCTCACCCCGCAGGGCAACGGCATCGTCCTCGACGAAGGCGTCGCCGTCGCCCAGCAGGTCCTCGACTCCGGGCTCGTCGACTACCTCGACATGTCGCTGTGGGACGCCTTCCTGACCGTCGACGACGAGGGCGACCTGCTCATCGACGCCTTCACCGACCTCGAGCGCGGCGACACGCGGCTGGGTGTGGCGGGCAAGATCCGCTCCGCGCAGCAGGCGCGCTGGTGCCTGTCGAAGGGGGCCGACTTCGTCGACATCGGCCGCGCGGCGATCGTGCACCACGACTTCCCGAAGCGCTCCGCCGACGACCACGCCTTCGCCATGGCGCCGCTGCCGGTGACCCGCGAGCACCTGCACCGCGAGCGGGTCAGCGAGACCTTCGTCGACTACCTCGACGCGGGGTGGCCGGACTTCGTCGCCTGACGGACGGTGGCCCACGCGGTCCCCAGGGCTGCCGGAACGAGCACCAGCACGGTGGCGAGCACGATCGCCAGGCCGATGACCGTCAGCAGCGGCATCTCCGCCCCGTAGCTGCCCGGTGCGACCAGCCCGGCCGTCACGTAGCCGGCGGCCGCGATGGCGCTGACGAGGCCCCACCTCACGAGGACGAGCCAGCTGCTCGGTGACCGGCGGGTGTCGCGGGCCGCCCAGACGAAGGCAGTGCCACAGACGAGCCCGAGGACGAGCAGGGCACCCAGCGCGACGGCCCGCAGGCCTCCACCGACGAGGGAGAGGACCAGGGCGATCGCGACCGCCACGAGCGCTAGAACAGCGGCGCGCAAAAGGATCGAGGCGAGCTGACCTGCAGCTCCGGGGGAGTCCTGGTGGTCGGTCACGCGCCCACCGTAGAGGGACGACGTGGGTCGAGGTGCTGAGGCCGTCCGCGGTCGAAGCCTTGAGACCCGCCACCCGGTGCACCGCACTTGAGTAGGTCAGGCGCGCTTCGAGCGCATCGCCTTGAGCTGCTTGGTGTCGGGGTCCGCGGCGATGGCCGCGTACTCGTCCGAACCGAGCGGCACGAGAGCCACCCGCCCTTCGCCGTCGTGGTGGATGCCCCAGCCGTACCTCTTGCCCAGCGGTGACGAGCGCAGGCAGGCCTGGTCCTTGGCGAAGAAGGCCTCCCGCGCACTCGAGCGATCGGCTTCGGGGACCTCCTGCCGGATGGCGTGCACCTCGAAGAGCACGTCGTCGCTCGTGAGCTCGTAGGGACGCTCGGCGAGGAGGGAGTGCTGCAGGGCCGCCACCGTCGGGCCCTTGGCGCCGACCGGCGGCGGCTCGGCCTCGTCGACCGGGCAGTCGTCGGCCACCTGGATGAATGTACCGGTGTAGTTCGTGCTTCCCATAGCGGCAGCCTCACAGCACCGGCCGACGTGGGATAGAACAAAATCGACACCGGCCGAAGGGGGAGAGTGGAGACATGAGCGTCGGCGGCGGGGAGGAACGACCGATCGCGCACACAGAGCGGTCCGGTGTGCTCTACCCCGATCGGCTCGAGCGGTATGCCGCCGGGTGGATCGACCCGGACCCGGGGGTGTCGGCCGTCGTCGACCAGTACTGGCACGTGTCGTGGGACCTGGAGCCTGACGAGGCGCTCGACCAGCCGATCATCGACCTGCCCGCCGTGACCGTGACGCTCGAGACCGGGTCGGAGCGCAGCGAGTTGCTCGTCACCGGGGTGCACGGCCGTGCGTGGCGGCGCACCGTCCGTGGGAGCGGGGACGTCTTCGCGATCCGTCTGCGCCCCGCGGGTCTGGCGGTGCTCAGTGACCTCACTCCCAAGCACCTGGCGGACACCGTCGTGTCGTTGACGCCCGAGCTGGATCCGCGGCTGCACCGGACCATGGGTGCGATCGCCACCGCCGCGGACCCGGTCGCTCGAGCACGGGCCGCCGACCGTGCGATCGAGCAGGCGCTGACCGACCGGGTCCCGTCCGCGGCAGGCCTGCTGGCCAACGCCGTGTTGGACGAGCTGCGTGCGCGGGTGCACCACCGGACCGGTGCCACGCTGGCCGAGCGCTTCGCGACCAGCGAGCGCACGCTTCAACGTGCCTGCACCGAGACGCTCGGGCACGGTCCCAAGTGGCTCAGCCGTCGCGTCCGCCTCCAGGAGGTGGCCCTCGCCCTGACCCGCCCCGGTGCCGAGCTCGGTGCCATCGCCGCGGAGCTGGGCTACGCCGACCAGTCGCACCTGACCCGGGACTTCCGTCGCGCGACGGGCCTGACCCCCGAGGGCTACCGCCGACAGCTGCGCGCGCCCAGGAGTTGAACGACGCGGGTGCGGAGCCCTCTTCGCCATCGCGGTGACCCCGGACCCGGTCTGGACTGGGTCACGGTCCTTGCATCGGGCGTCCCCACGGGGCAGCGTGGTGACGCGTCGCGACAGGGGGTCGCGGCACGAAGGGGGCACACATCATGCGACGCAGCATCACCTGGATCACCATCCCGCTCATGGCGGTGGGTCTGACGGCCTGCGGGTCCGGCGACCCGAGCGAGCCGGAGACGACGACCATGACGTCGACCGCGTCCTCCCAGACCACGACGACGCACGAGTCCACGACGACCACCACGAGCAGTGGTGAGCCGACCACGACGTCAGCGGAACCGACGACATCCACGAGTTCGGCACCGTCGTCGTCGAGCACCAGTGACGGTGACGCGACGGGCGGCGGGGCCACCGAGATCGCCACGGTCTGGGTGGACGACAGCTGGACCGTGGAGCAGGTCAAGGAGGACCTGTGCGAGACGGGTGGCCTGACCGAGTCCTCGTTCTCCGAGCAGGACGAGCTCTTCACCTGTGGCCCGACCGCGGCGAACGTCAAGGCGTGCACGTACGAGGACGGCGGCAAGACCACCTGCATCACCGACCCGCGCGGGCAGATGGCGATCCGCTTCACCTCACCGACGGTCGACAACTGGGACGGTCAGATGCGCGAGCGCGACACCGGACCGATCCCGATGTACGTCGAGCTCGACGACGGTGTGAAGTGCTCGGTCCTCTCGCACGACCACGGCAAGCACTGGAACAACCGGTTCAGCTGGTACGGCTGCGAGGACGACTCCGAGCTGCTGACCCAGGAGACGATCGAGGGCACCTTCGACGACGACTCCGACGCCTGGACGGTGCAGCGGTCGGTCGACGGGAGCAAGCCGACGCAGACCGCGGTCACGCGAGCGGTCTACGCCGGGACGCGGTGACGTCGGCCCTCCGGCGCGTCAGTGGGCGACGGTGAACCGCTGGCGCGGGTGCTTGCGCTGCTCGATCTCGTCGACGAACGCGAGGGCGAAGTCGGTGCCGGAGATCTCCGACGTCCCGTCCTCCGTCGTCACGAGCTCGTCGCCGCCCAGGCGGTAGCTGCCGGTGGTCTCGCCGGGGGCGAAGGCGCCGAAGAGTGCTGCGGGGGAGACGTAGAACCAGTCCAGCTCATCGGGAGCATCGGAGCGAAGGGCGTCA